>NZ_JBIUBL010000013.1:0-254090 GCF_044548015.1 Streptomyces sp. NPDC052236
AAACAAGACGCCGGATGCCTCCCTCATCCCGAGCTAGACCATGCCTGACCAGCAGAAATCAAGCGATCACGTTCGGTTGAGATACGGCTTCTCAGAGGACGTGTCGGCGTCACCGTGCGCGTGCCGCATGGCTGTCCGTGGTCTCAATTGCGGGTTCAGCGCGGGGCATGAAGTGGTCTCCCATGCGTCGCATGGCGTCCTTGGAGAGGTGGGATTTTCCCTTGGCGTACCGGTCGGTCTGCTGATCGGGGTGTGTCGAAGGATCTCCATGATCTTCGGCATGTCCACACCCAGCTCGTTCAGGATCGTGCCTGCGGTGTGCCCGCTCCCGTCGTACAGGCGGCGCTCGCTGA
Source organism: Streptomyces sp. NPDC052236 (assembly GCF_044548015.1). Lineage (NCBI taxonomy): Bacteria > Bacillati > Actinomycetota > Actinomycetes > Kitasatosporales > Streptomycetaceae > Streptomyces > Streptomyces sp. NPDC052236. The sequence continues at coordinate 354 of NZ_JBIUBL010000013.1, forward strand.
TACCGGCCTCGTCGAGCAGCTCTTTGAATTCCTCCCAGTCGGCCCGGAGTACAGCGGCCGGCCGTCCGGCCGCGTGAACACCGCGTCGTGCTCCTGCCACACGTCGCCCGTCATCGTGCCGAAGCCACGAGTTCCAAAGGGGTCGCCGGGGCATAAAGCCCGCGTAGCATGACTATTCATGGATCTCGTGGTACGTGTACGCCGGGCGCTGGGCGAACAGTCGGTCCACCCGACGGAGTTCGAGCGTTGCGCGTGTGCGCTCCTACAGTCGAGGTATCCGGGTCTGTCCGCGGTTGAGGGCGGGCATGACTTCGGCCGCGACGCTGATATCTACTTTCCGTGGGGCTCCGAGGATGTGGAGGCTCGTGGGCGACTGCTGGTCACCACCGGTGATCCTGTGGCGAACCTGCGCAGGGGCCTTCGCAGGATGCATGAAGAGGACATGCAGGCCGATCTGATCGTGGTGGCCTGTTCGCAACCGGTTGATGCAACGAAGCGCGCGACCATGGATCGGTTGTGTGCCGAACGCGGCCTCCCAGCACCGCACATCTATGCTCGGGACTGGTTCGTCACCCGCCTCGCAACCGAGCCGGTGTGGCGGTTCAACCTCCTCGGTATCAGCGGAGAGCTGGGTGCTCTGCTTGATCGGCCGCTGGATCTGCCGGAGGACCTGGCTGACCGAACCGACCTCCTCGGACGGCAAGCCACTCTCACGACGCTTGCCGACGCTGTCGCCCTCAGCCGGGACGCTGTGCTGGTGGGTGTGCCTGGTGTGGGCAAGACTCGGCTCACTACCGAAGTGGAGGGCCAGGTCACTTACCTTGAGCTGGCGCAAGGCGACCGCATCCTGGATGAGTTGCTGGAGACCCGGCCAGCTGCCGTTGTCGTGGACGACGCCCACGTCCGCCTCGACGAGATGCGTGTGCTGCGGCGGGCGCGCCACGAGGCGGAGCATGCCTTCACCATTGTCGCGACTACCTGGCCCGACAGGGCAGACGAGGTAACGGCGGCCCTTCCCGGAGCTCTCCGCATCGACGTTGACCTGTTGGAACGATCCGATATGAACATGCTCGTCACCTCAGTCGGCGTCACCGGCCACCGAGCCCGGATGGCGGTCCTCGACCAGGCGGGCGGACGGCCGGGCTGGGCTCTCACCCTCTGTGAGATGTTCGCCAAGGGCGAGGGTGGCCAGGTGGCCAGTGGCGCAGCACACCTGGCGAACGTAGAACGACACCTTCGCCGTATCACCGAGTCCCAGACGGCCGTCGACACTCTGGCTTGTGTAGCGGCACTGGGAGGCGCTTCCACCGAGACGCTGTACGCGCTCGCACCCCTCGTCGGCGAGCCGCCGACCAGTATGTCCGGTCTTATGGAGCGCCTCGCGCGCAACGGCCTGGTGGAGACCGTCAGCGGTGTCTGGCGCCTGCAACCAGCGCTGCGCGCACCCCTGATCGCCCGGTGGTTCTTCACACGGCCAGCAGGCAGACCGTGGTCCACCCTCTGTGACGCCTTCCCGGATCGGGACCGCGACCTCGCTTCCGCCGTGATGTCCGCCGCCCGGATCTCGGCATCCTCTGATGCTCGGGAGGCCGCCGATACGTGGGTCCGAGCACGGCCCACGCCAACCGCATGGGACACCGGAACCTTCGTTGTAGTGTCCGAATACGCCCGGCTGGACCTGAGAGCCGCCCAGTTCGCTGTCACCCAGGCCCGCACAGTCCTCGCCAGCCCGCGCGAGACCCAGCAGATGTACCGGAGCGCCATCGACCCGCAGGGCGACGCCGCTGCCCGGCAACTCGCACAGTCGGCCGCTCAGTTTCTCCTGCCCGAGGCAGTCACCGGCCTGCTCGACCTGGCAGTGGGTGACGACCGTCCACGCCACTCCACCCCAGAGCACCCGCTGCGCGTGCTCAGCGACGTAGCCAACGCCATCGACCCGGACTTCGGCACATCTTTCGAGATCCGCGCCCTTTTGTTGCGACCAGTGCTGGAGTGGCTGCGTACTCACCGCGCTCCGCCGCAGTGGGCAGTGGCCACCGAAATGCTCGCGAGTATCTTTGCCGTTGAAATGTCCGGTAACTGGACCGACCCTGGCGCTCCGAACACGGTCACCCTCGCCCATGGCGTCGAAAGCGCCGAGAATCTGGCCCGAATCATCCCCCTGTGGAATCAGGTCGTCCCCGTATTGGCAGAAAGCGAAGGACAGGACGGCTTGATCTGCGCCCCGTCCGCGATTGTTCCGCTGCTTGATCTGGCGGGCTCATGGGTGCGGCTCGGCGAAGGGTTCGCGCCTCATGGCGGTGAACCCATTGAGGAGCAGAAGCGCTTGGGAGCGGAGGGGGGAGCCCGTATCTTGGCCACACTGCATCCCCTGCTCCAGGCTTTTCCCGGTCTGGCCCTCCGTGCCCAGCGCATGCTCAACGCCGCGTACGCCCCCGGCGGCAGCACCGATCGCAGGCTCCCGGTGTTCGACATCGACCCCGATGTGGAGTCCTTCACCGGCCGGAGTCGCTGGGACGAATTCGATACCAGCGATGAAGCCGCACGAGGCAGGGCCCTTGCCATGGGAACCCTCGCACAGAAGATCGCCGCGCTCGGGCCGCTCGACGGCGTAGCGAGATTCGAGGCGCTGGTCGAGCAATCTGCCCTTGCTGGCAACCACACGGGGGGAAGCTGGGCCGCCGACCAGATAGCGACTCACCTCACCGATCCCGCTGCCTGGTACGAATCCGCGGCCGCGTCCGGCAGCCCGCTACTGCTTCGTGCCGCATTGACCCGATGGCTCACAACCTCGCCCGGCACGTTGTCGATGGATGTCCTCATCACTGCCCTGGACGATCCCCGCTTCCGGACCGGTGTCATCTCGACCGTCCTCGGACGAGGTGAAGCCGATCAGGCTGCCGAGTTCGTGGTCGCGGCGATGCGCACGGAGGACGCCTGGCTGCTCGACTCGCTGTTTTTCCGGGATGAGCCGAGTGAGGTGCTGCACCGTCTACTGCTCCACCCGGTTTCCGTAATTGCCAGCAGCACGGCGCTTACCTTCGCCGTCGGTCAACCACACGGCCCCGCACTGCCTGAAACATGGCGACCTGCCTGGCGCGCCGCCGTGCAGCATCTCCGCGTCGGGGATCTGTCCCAGCGCGACCACTGGCGTGCCGGCCAGCTGCTCGGTCATCTAGCCGAGCACGATCCTGACCTGCTCGAAGCGTGGTACACCGAACGGCTCGACGAAATGGTGGACCGCGGCTTCTTCGTTGCCCCCGAGCCCCACGGTTGCGATCTCCACCTGGGCCGCCTTCCACAGACTCACCGCTACCGGCTTGCCATCCGCTGCGCCGGCCTTCCCCGCATCGGCCACAGCCCACTCATTCAGCTCGTCGGCGCCGACCGCGACTTGGCGGAGCGTCTTCTCCACGACCGTGCCGTCACTCCCGACGACCTCCTCGAAACCCTCGCCGGCCAGCGCAACGAGACCCTGGAACGCCTCGGCCCTCTCCTCCTCGACCACGGCATACCTGCTGCCCACATTGCGGCGAACGTCGCTTGGGTCGACTCCTGGTGGGGTGAGGACTCCGCTAGACACCAGCACCTCATCGACTACTTCACCAGCCTCTCAATCCGCGTCCCCGCCCTCGCCGCAGTCGCAGCAGCGGGCCGGGCTCAGGAGGAGGCATCACTGCGCGAGGCAGAACACAGGGAGCGCGCTGCACGAGTATCGGGAAACTGAGCGAGCGCGGGAGGCCGGAGGCGGCGACGAGCCGTTCGAAGAGGTCGGTCACCTTGCCGGGGTGCAGCCAGGAGCCATCCTCTTACGTGAAGACGAGACCGGTCTCCACCCAGGCCGATCCCCACTCCTCACGGTCCGCTTCCTGACCGGAAAGCCACGGGTTAAAGATCTGCACGCCCTTAGTCGGCTTGATCAAAGGTGAGGATCGACCTATCAGGACCAAACGTCCTAACTTTCATACTCGCTGGGCGCCCGGGAGTTGCATGCAGGACCCCGGTCACAACAACCCGTCGACGCTCACCATGATATTGGGCTGCCCGCCGATACGTCTCTAGGTCTAGATCGAAGGAAACAGACCTACGTCGCCCATCAATGAGTGTTTCAAGTGCAACTCGGCCGCTCTCTTCGTTTGCCTTGAGAGACATTCTCCTGATTACGCCATAAAGTACCGTATCCGAGGGTGCTTCAGATTCCTTAAGTTCTCTGCGTACCTCAGTTAGAATGGGCACGTACTCGCGAGTAAAGAATACACGATTTCTAAGCTCGACAGGTACCGGCGAAGCGGCTGCCCAATGGAAGGACACGTCAAATAGATCAACCTTGCCCTTGTCGATTACCTCCAGAACGGCGGCACAAAGCTCGCTTGAGACACCCTCCCCTACCGAGTCGAGAACCTCGCTACGAGAAGGTGCCCTATCGCGATTCATCGCCATCTCGGATAGCGTCTCAAGTGATCGAGAAAGAGTAGCAAGGACTCTGCGATCGAAATAGGTGTCCTCAGATTCAACTTCCAGGCGCGGCACACCGTCCTCATGCCGCGACATGGCACCGAATCTTGCGCTGCTAATGATGGGAACGACGTAGGAACCTTGACGCGTCTGACCCAGGCGAAGCCTCCGAGCGTGCGCGTAAGCGGCCTTCGGGATGGAGGTGCCGTAGTAGCCCTGCCGATGAATTGTTGCAGCCGCAGCGGAGACCATGAGGTGATTGGCGGCGCTAAACAGACCAATACCGGCCTGCAAAGAAATGGTTCCTTCGTCAATATCGTCATCTTTAGCACGCAGATCTGTGACATCCAGGAATTGCCTGGCGATATCGCGCCGCACATCTTCTGGAGGTCGCTGCTCTCGTCGTGCTACTTCAGTGGTCAAGATCGCGATAGTGCGCTCAAAGTCGGCAGCGTCTGCCGCGCGAGGAACCAGCACAGAAGATTCGGCATCGCCGCTTGGCTGCCAGAGTTCAGCAAGCGCTCCACTGTGGGTACGCGTCCACCCCGCACGGCTGAGATAGCTGATCAGTTCATCGAATCCAACGTCGGAGGTAATCATGCGATACCCTCCCCAACTGAAACGTTCGCGCCGAAGAGTCGTTCGCCAGCGAACTCAAACATCACATCGAGGCCAGTAACGTCCAGCCTCTGGGTATGTGGCAGATGGATATTCTTCGTTGAGTTCCCTTGCGCCTTGGGTAGGTCTTGAATCTGCGCGTAGAACCCGGCGCACCGCATCAGAACCGAATCAGAACCGTGCTCAAGCCATGTGTCCACGTCGCGCGGGACTACAACCAGCCCGAGGAACCCCGCAGCCGTACGGCGAGGTCCACGCAGCTTGTCGTAGGTAGCAATGTCGAGATCGAAGATGCGCGTCGTGCCGTCCGCCAGGAGCCGCGGGTCGAAGGTGCACTTCATCTGGAGCTCAACCAGGAGATGGTCTCGCTTCAGCGTCACATCGACGCCATCCTTGTCCACGTTCCAGGAAGCAACGGTGGCGTTCGCCTGCGTCGCCACGCCGAGAACATAGGCAAGACTGATCTGCTCCTGTTGCCAGGTTGCAGGCTCCCCCACTCGGCCCCCTCGATGCTCCCCCACCACGAGAAGGCCAACCCTAGCGGGCAACGCGCGCAAGGGCAGCCTCAGTGACCAACCTTGGTCCGGGTGCCTCGCGTCTTGGGAGGTGAACATCCGTGCCGACAGCCTGTCCACTATGCGATCACCTTCCTAGGCTGGCTCCTCATCTACGTCCCCAGATTGGCACGCAGGTACGACATTGCAGCGCAACAGGACTGGGAACTGGCACCACCTCGCCGCAGGAGGGCGGAGACGCGTGGGCGAAGCGTGCGTGAGCGACCTTCGTCACGCCGTCTCGTTGCTCGGCGTGCGCACCAGATAAGCACCGGAATAGCCGGCGCTGGCCGCCGCCAGAGCGCCATTGCGTGAGCGGACTGAGGAACAGTGGCCATCCTCGGACGGACCTGGCATCAACCGGCACGTCTCTGACCTGGCGATTGTGGACAGTGGATGACCACCTGGAACGGCTCAGCAGAAGCCCGCGGGGGCTTGTAATGCGTAGGTCGTCGGTTCGAATCCGACAGGGGGCTCTGTGAAGCCCAGCTCGGACATCTGTCTGAGCTGGGCTTTCTTGTTCAGCGGATGCGTCGGCATCGCCGCGTGTGTGCGGCTTGACTGTCTGTGGTCTCAGTCCTGGTCTCATGCGCGGGTTCAGCGGGGGCATGAAGGCGTCCCCCATGCGGCGCATGGCGTCTTTATCGGCGGGAAGATCGACCCCGAGCCATGGGGAGAGGCAGGGGGCCGTTCGGTGCCTGGTCAGGCCGCGAGGGTGGGCGGCGGTTCGTGGTGGTTGAGGGTCAGTTCGAACCAGATTGTCTTGCCGCCCGGCCCGTACGGGTCCTCGCTCGTGCCGCATGTGCCCCATCGGTCCGCGACTGCTTCGAGGATCAGCAGCCGTGAGAGCGACAGTCCGGCCCAGGTCATCACCACGGATCCCGCCGCTCTGCGCGCGCTCCTACGACACGTGCAGACCGGGAGGTTCGTAACTCCCCGCGACTGAACGCTCGATCGACGTGCAGGTTTGACCACCGGTACTGGCTTTTGTCGCCTGAATCACTTCAGGTAACCAGCTCTTCCTCGATCGCCATAGTCACGGTTGGCCATGGGACTTTCGGTTCACCGAACAGCCGCCAATAGCGGTATGAGGCACGGACCAGGGAACTGACGCCCAGCCTCGCCGAATGAGGGTCGATTGTTCCGATCGCCCGGCGTGTGATCCCGCCCGCTCCTCGCGCGGCGGGATGGACACCGTGCGCGATGAGAAGAGTGGCGGTGCGGCTGGCGTCCAGGGTCCGCGTGGGCGCCAGGGCCGCGAACCTGCCGAAGACGCGCCGTGAGCGCGGGCAGCGCGAGCGCTTCGAGGGGGGCGAGCCCCGGCAATGGCGCGATTGAAACCGAGCGGACCCGAAGGGGCGGAGGCGGACCGTCGAGCCCCGTCCCCTCGCCGCTGGACTGTGGAGCCAAGGCGCTCAGCCGGTCGGCCCGCAGCAGTGGTGCTCCGGGATCAGCGCGCCCACCGTCACCAGCGCCGGGTCCTGACCGCCGGTCCCGGCCGTCATCGGCGCCCGTCACCGGCGCGCGTCATGGCGTGAATTCGGGCAGGGTGAGGGCCGAGTGGGCCGGTCGTCCCTCCGTGGAGGGTATGGCGCTGAGCTTGCGCAGCCTGTCGTTGCGCTGCTCCAGGGCCCGGGCGGTGGTGGGGAAGAGTGTGGCACCGCCCTCTCCGACCAGCCCTTGATTTACGGTCACGAAGTCACGGGTGTCGTGTTCGTAGGCGGCGAAGCCCGTAGCGTGGTCCCGGTCGGCCAGGGAACCGGCGAGCATGTACGCGCCGACGAGCGCGAGGCTGGTGCCCTGTCCGGTAAGGAACGAGGGCGCGTACGCGGCGTCGCCCACCAGTGCGACCCTGCCGCTGGACCAGTGGGGCATGCGGATCTGGCTGACCGCGTCGAAGAACACGTCATCCGCGTCGCGCATGGCGGCGATCATGCCCGGGACTTCCCATCCCGCGTCGGCGAAGACCCCGGTGATCAGGTCCCGTTGGGCTGCCGGGTTCCGGAACGCGTCGAACGGTGGTTCCGGCTGGGCGAAGTTCAGGAAGGCGTGCACTTCGTCGTTGTCCCCTACGGCGTAGAGTGCCGCGGCTCTGCCCGGAGAGTTCCACATCAGGGTCTCGTGGGAGAGGCCGAAGGTGTTGGGCATGGTGAACACGGCGAAGCAGTACCCGAGGTAGCGGTGGAACTGCTCTTCGGGGCCGAACAGCATCTCCCGGGTACGTGAGTGCGTACCCTCCGCACCGAACACCATGTCGAACGTACGCCTGCTGCCCCCTTGGAAGGTGACGTCGACTCCGTGGGCGGACTGGTCGAGGGTGTCGATGGAGTCGTTGAACAAGAACTCCACGTCGTCACGGACCGCCGTGTGGAGAGCGTCGGTCAGATCCCCGCGCCGCACCTCCAGGTCCGCTCCCGCGACACCGCCGGTAACGGTGTGCGGGTGGAGCGAGGCCACCTTGCTGCCGTCCCCGTCGAGGAAGGTGATCCGGCGCAGGTCGATGTGTGCGTCCCGCAGTTGTGGCAGGATCCCCATTCTCCGGACGACCTCCAGTGCGGTGCCGCGCACGTCGATGGGGTATCCACCGCTGCGCAGTGTGCCCGCCTTCTCCACCACCGTGACCGCGTATCCGTAGCGGTTCAGCCAGAACGCGAGGGCGGGTCCCGCGATGCTGGCCCCGGATATCAGGACCTTGCGCCTCGGCGTGGTGCGGATATCCGTCAACTGATCGGTGTGGGTCATTCCTTGACTCCTTTGCGCAGGGTACGGACGGCAAGCAGGGACAGCGCCGTGACGACGCCGGCGATGACGAAGCCGGTGACGAAGGCCGATTCGGCCGGGACTTCCGACCCGGAAGGGGTCCTGGCGGTAAGGAAGGCACCGCTGACCTGTGCGCCTGTGGCGAAACCGATCACGCGAATCACCAGGACCAGGCTGGTGGCGGTGCCGGTGTTGCCTGCATCGGCAGAGGTGGCGGTCTTGACGACTATCGCCGTGATGCAGAGACCACTGGCCAGGGCGACCAGGGCCTTGCCGACCATGAGGTGCCAGACCTCGCTGTGCAGGAACGCCAGAGAGACCAACGTGGCCGTCATGACGCCGATTCCGGCAGTGACCACGGCACGCGAGCCGAAACGCCGCGCCGCGACACCGCCGAGCGGCCCGCTGATCGCCGCCGCGACAGCGCCAGGCAACAGGTACCGCCCGATGTCGGTGGAGCTGGCCCCGAACCCGAACTCGTCGGCGGGCACCGCGAACAGCTGCGGAACGAGATACATCGACACCGAGGTACCTACGCAGACGGCGAATGTGATCACATAGGAGCCCCATATCGCAGGCTTCGCGAGCAGCCGCAGATCGACCATCGGTGAGGCCGCACGACGCTCAACGGCTATCCATCCGGTCACGAAGGCGGCCAGAACGACGATGAGGGCGCCGAGCAACAGTGGTCGCGAGCCCATGTCGGGCGCCAGCGCGAGCACGAGCATGAGCGTGACCAGTATCCCGCTCAGGAGAACCAGACCGGGCCAGTCGAGCCCGGCATCGTCCGACCGGCCCGGCGAATCGTCCGGCATCAGCCTGTGGACGAACAGGGTCGCCACGACGATCACGAACGTCGGTATCGCGAACATCCAGTGCCGGGACAGCCCTTCCGCGATAGGCCCGGCGATCAGCGTACCCAGCATGCCGCCGCCCACGAACAACCCGCTGACCACCCCGATGGCCACCTGGGACTCTCCCGTGGGGAGGTGCTTGCGTACCAGGATGAACGAGAGTGGCATCGCGCCCACCATCGCGCCCTGCAGTACCTGACCGAGGAGCAGCACCGGCAGGTTCGGCGCCAGCGAGGACACCAGACCACCGACACAGACCACCGCCATCAGCCGGAGCATGACCGATTTCCCGCCGTAGCGGTCACCGAGGCTGCCCGCGACGGGTGCGACGAGAGCACCGGTGATGAGCATCGCAATGCTGATCAGTGCACCTTGGGCGGGACTCATCGAGAGTTCGCGTTGCAACAGCGGGAGCGTCGGTGTCACCACCGACTCCAGGGTCCCGGTGGCGGCTGCCAGCATGCCGAGAGCCCAGACAGCGGACTTCCCGATACGGGCCGGGGCAGTCAGAGTTGCGGTCATGAACGTCCTTTCGTCGTTGCCGGGCGAGGTGGGGTCGGCCCACGCGTAGCGCTGCCGCCCTACGCGGAAGTACGCGCTCTGCCGCCCGCGTCGGCTGTCTCCGCCTGCGTCCCCATCGACAGGGCGAGCGACGCCGCCATCGAAGCGCGGACACCAGGGGCGCCGCCCACTCCGGTCACGGCCAGGCCGCACGCCGCGGCGTGCGCTACGACCAGCGGCGGAGTGCCGCTCGTGCGGGCAGCGTGAGCGAGAGCAGGGTCAGGCCGCCGGCGGCGGCTACGAGGGATGCGTACATCAGCGGGGGTACGTACGGCAGCTCGCCGGTCATGCCGCTCATCATCGGGATCAGCGTGGCCGCGGCGATCGCGGAGCCGAGGACGACGCCGACCGTGGAGACCAGCAGGCCCTCCCAGCGGAGCATCTGCAGTACCTGGCGCCGGGTGAAGCCGATGAGGCGCAGCGTGCCCAGCTCACGGCGGCGGTCGAGCGCCGTCATCACCAGGGTGTTGACGGCGGCGATGCCGGCGAAGCCGCCGAGAACCGCGGCCATGGTGTTGTTGGTCCAGGCGCCCAGCTTCGCGTCGAGGTTCTGCTCGGTGGCGTAGCCGGAGGCGTCGGTGACCTTGCCCAGGGCGGTGAGCGACTTCTCCGAGCCGCCGCGAACCAGCAGCGTGCTGTCGAAGCCCGAGCTGACGTGCCCGGCCAGGGACGCCCGGTCCATGGTCACCGTGGCCAGGCCGAGGCCGCGGCCGTAGACCGCGACGACCTCGGGGTCGGCCTTGGTGCCGTCGGGCAGGTACAGCGGGAGCCGGTCGCCCACGCCGACGTCCGCCGAGGTCGCCAGGGTCCTGTCGATGGCGATACGGTCCACGCCGAGCCGGTCGAGGCTGCCTTCGCGTACGTCCAGGTCCTGCACCTTCGCGAGTTCGGCGCCGGAGCCGGTGACACCCTGCGTCGCCGCGCCCTGCAGCGACTTGAACTCGCCGGAGCCGAGCGGCACCAGCACCTGTGTGCTCAGCAGGCCGACGGCCGCCTCCACGTCCGGTGCGCGGGCGGCGTGCGCCGCCGCGTCCACCGGGAGCCCGGCCGGGTGCGTCACCACGTGGTCCGCGGTGATGCCCGCGCGCAACTGCTGGTCGGCGATGTGGTTCTCGCTCGTGTGCATGAAGACGAGCGTCGAGGAGAAGGCCGTGGCGAGCACGATCGGGGTGATCGCGGAGGCGAGGCGGCGGGCGTTGCTACGGGAGTTGGCGGCCGCGAGTTCACCGGCCGGACCCGCGCCGCGCAGCGGGAGGCCGAAGAGGCCCGCGCACAGCCGTGCCACCAGGGGGCCGAGCAGAGCGACGGCGAGCATGAAGAGCATGACGACGCCGAGGGCGGCGCCGGCCGCGTCATCCCCCACGGAGTTGGCGGAGACGCCGGTGAGGATCGCGCCGCCGACGAGGGCGCCAATGCCCAGCACGGTACGGATCACGCCTGGCCGCAGCCGCTCCACCGACGCCTCGGTGAGGGCCTGTCCCGGCTTGATCTTCGCGGGCCTGCGCCCGGCCATCCAGCCGGCGCCGAGCGCGGTGAGCAGCCCGATGACGACGGCGGCGAGCAGGGGCAGCGCGGAGACGTGCACCCGCACCGCCTCCGGGATCGCGCCGCGATCCTGCAACTGCCCGAACCACCAGTGGGCGAGCCCGATACCGGGCAGACAGCCGAGGAGCCCGGCGAGCGGCGCGACGAGCAGTGCTTCGGAGGCCACCGCGCGGCGAATCTGTCGTGGGGTGGCGCCGACGGCGCGCAGCAGCGCGAATTCCCGAGCCCGCTGGGATACGGACAGGGCCACGGTCCCGGCCGCGGTGAAGATCGCGACGATGGTGGCGATGCCGCCGAAGGAGCCGCCGATTCCGAAGAGCGTCACCTTGGCGTAGCCGAGCCCCGGGTCCTCGATGGCGCCGCGGTCGTCGCCGACGTGCACCTCGGCGTCGGAGCCGGCCAGGGCCTTGCGGACGCTGTCCGCGAGGGCCGCGGGGGTGGTGCCGTCCTCGGCCAGCACGGCGATGGCGTCCGCCTTGCCGGGGTGGCCGGCGAGCGTGGGGGCGTCGGTGTCGGCGAACCAGGCAAGGGCGCCCGCGGCGCCGGTGTTCCGGGCGGTGTCCGCGGATCCGGCCTTGGCTACGCCCGTGACGAGGAAGTCCCGCTGCCCGGCGGCGGTCTGCAGCGCGACGGTGTCGCCGACGGCGGCCTTCGCGGCGCGGGCGGCGTCGTCGTCGAGTACGACCTCGCCAGTACCGGGCGCGCTCCCGGACGTGAGCTCGGCACCGGTGAAGACGTGCGAGCCCCAGCCGTGCGCGGTGAGCGAGCCGTCCCCGGCCCGTACCGGGAAGGTGAAGTCCGCGACGGCGGTGGCCGCACCCGGCGCCTTGGCGGCCTTCGCCACCAGCCCGGCGTCCACCCGTGCGGTGTCCGGCAGCGGGACCGCTTCTTCCTCGCGGTCCTCGCCGCTGCCCGTGACGATGTACTCGTACTGGTCCGCCGCCGCGACCACCGGCGCCTTCGCGTACCGCTCCGCCGGCACCGACGCGCGCAGGCTGGTTTCGAGCAGGATTCCGCAGGCCGTGACGATCAGTGCCGACATCATCAGCGCGACGAAGGTCCCCGCGAAGGACGCGGGCTTGAAGCGGACGGCCGCACGGGCGAGGCCGTTGGGGACGATCCTCATGCCGCCGCACCTGCCATCGCGCTCGTGCGGGCGGTACGGGCGGTGAGCGCCGCCATCCGCTCCGCGATCTGCTCCGCCGAACCGCCCCCCAGGCCGCCGGCGAAGGTGCCGTCGGCGAGGAACAGCACGCGGTCGGCCCACGCGGCCGCGGCCGGGTCGTGGGTGACCATGACGACGGTGGCGCCGAGGGTGTCCACCGCCTGCCGGAGCAGGCCGAGGACCTCGGCGGCGGTGCCGGTGTCGAGGGCGCCGGTGGGCTCGTCGGCGAACATCACGTCAGGGCTGGTGATCAGGGCGCGGGCGACGGCCACACGCTGCTGCTGGCCGCCGGAGAGCTCTCCGGGCCGGCGTCGTGCCTTGTCGGCGAGCCCGACCTGCGCGAGCACCGCGGCCGCCCGGTGACGGTCCTGGCGTTGCCCGGCGAGGCGCATCGGCAGAAGCACGTTCTGCTCCACGGTCAGCGACGGCAGCAGGTTGAACGCCTGGAAGACGAAGCCGATGCGGCTGCGGCGCAGCTCGGTGAGCTCGTTCTCGCTCATACCGGTGATCTCCGTACCACCGAGGCACACCGACCCCGAGGTGGGCCGGTCGAGGCCGGCGGCGCACTGCAGGAAGGTTGACTTGCCCGACCCGGACGGGCCCATGACCGCGGTGAACGTGCCGCGAGGGAGCGCGAGGTCGATGCCCGCGAGGGCGTGCACGGCGCCCGTGCCACGGCCGTACTGCCGCCGGACACCGCGCAGTTCGACGGCAAGACCGGGTGTGGCGGGCGGAGCCTCCGGCCGGTCGTCCGCCTTCTGCCGCTTGCCGCTGCGTAGCCTCATGGTCCGCTCTCTCTCGATCTTCTCGTGCTGACGAGGAGCAGAGTGCGGGGACGGCCTCGCGCCGGGCGTCATACCCGGGAGCCAATGTGGAGGTGCTACCGCGGTAGGGGGTGGAGGAGGGACACGCCCTGGGCCGGCGGGCTACTGCCCGGGGCCTGGGGCGAAGCGCCGGCCTGCGCCGGAATGGGGCATCCGCTGCTCGGAGCTTGTCGAAGAGCCCGGGGAAGGGCCGGCCCGCTGCCGACGGCGCGGCGTGCGAGGGGCTTCGCCCCGTTGCCGACCTGTGCCAGGTCCGGGGCGCGGCCCGTGAGGGAGCCACTGTGCCGGGTGGGCCGCCTGCGCCGTCCGGGGTTCATGGAGCGAGCCGCCCCAGGGGACCGCGACCCGCCCGACGCGGCTCAGGGACGCCGGCGCCAGCACCGTGCGAGCACCAGGGCCGCAGGCCCCGCCCCCGGGGCGCAGCCCCGGGAGGAGCTTTGGTCCTACTCGCCCGCGGCTACCAGCCCCGATTCGTACGCGAAGACCACCGCCTGGGCGCGGTCGCGCAGGTCGAGCTTGGTGAAGACGCGGCTCACGTGCGTCTTCACCGTCTGCTCGGCCAGCACCAGCGTCTGAGCGATCTCCGTGTTGGACTGGCCACGGGCCACCAGCGTGAGGACCTCGGTTTCGCGTTCCGTCAGGGCCTTGAGCCGCAGCGCGGGCTTGCCTCGGCCGGCGGGACGTTGCCGGGCGAAGTCCGCGATGAGGCGGCGCGTCACGGAAGGGGCGAGCAGCGCGTCGCCCGAGGCCACGACGCGTACCGCCGCGATGAGGTCGGCCGGCGTCGCGTCCTTCAGCAGGAAGCCGCTCGCGCCTGCCCGCAGCGCCTCGTAGACGTAGTCGTCGATGTCGAACGTGGTGAGCATGAGGACGCGCGGCCGGTGAGTCACGCCCGGCGGGGGCGCGAGGAGGCGGCGTGTGGCCTCAAGGCCGTCCATCTCGGGCATGCGGACGTCCATCAGCACGACGTCGGGATGGGTGCGCCGGCTCAGCTCGACGCCCTGCGCACCGTCGGGGGCCTCGCCCACCACGTCGATGTCGCTCTGGGCGGCCAGCAGCGCGGCGAAGCCGGCCCGCACCATGGCCTGGTCGTCGACGATGATGACGCGCGTCGTCAAGTGAAGTTCCTTCCCGTCAGGGGGAGTTGGGCGGCCACCCGGAAGCCGCCGTCCGGCAGCGGCCCCGTGTCGAGGGTGCCGCCGGCGAGCCGCACCCGCTCGCGCATGCCGACGAGACCGTGCCCTGTGCCACCCTTTTCGAGCGGCGCGGTGGGCGGTTCGGGCGGCGGCCCGTTGACGACGAGGACGCTGAGCTGCTCCCCGTTCTCCGACACCGACACCTGCGTCGGCGCACCCGGCGCGTGCCGCACGACGTTCGCGAGGGCCTCCTGGATGATGCGGTACCCGGTGAGGCCCACCGTCTCGGACACGTCGGTGTCACAGGGGGTGAACTCCACCGGCACGCCCGCCCTCACCATCGCCTCCACCAGTTGCCCGATCCGCTTCAGGCCCGGCTGGGGCGCGAGCTCGCCGTGCGCCTCCTCGTTCCGCAGTACGCCGAGGAGCCGTCGCATCTCGCCGAGCGACTCGCGCGAGGTCGCCGCGATGGACGTGAACTCCTCCTGCACGTTTGGCGGCACCCCTTCGAGGCGGTACGCCGCGGTGTCCGCCTGCACCGTGATGACGGACATGTGGTGCGCCACCACGTCGTGCAGCTCGCGCGCGATGCGGGCGCGTTCTTCCAGCAGCGTGCGCCGCTCGCGCTCGGCCTCGCTGATTGTCTCCTGCTCGGCCAGCCTGCGCTGCGCCTCGTACCGCTCGCGGAGCGCACCGGCGAGCACGAGTGTGACGCCGCTGAGTACGGTGAGCAGTACGCTGTTGCCGTTCGTGCCGTTGGGCACGGCAAACTCCAGGCCGACGCCCGCGCCTGCCGTCACCAGCCACACCAGCAGCAGCGTCCGGCGCGGCTCGCGCAGGCCGAGGGCGAGACAGAGACCTACGTACCCGACGATCTCCATGGGCGGGAACGGCCACAGAAGCCGCTCTTCGAAGTCGACGGTGAGCAGGACGAGCGCTCCGGCCACGTCCGCGGCGAAGATCACGTACCAGGCATGCAGCGGACGGACGACGGCGAGCAGCAGCGGTGCCGCCTGCGCAACGGCCAACCCGCTCGCGATGCCGTGGTTCAGGCCGTAGTCGACGCTCAGCACCTGGATGGTGGTGGGCAGCAGGGCGACGGACAGCACGAACGCCACGCCCCACGGCAGCAGCCGCACCCACCGACGCGAAGCCCCTGCGAGCAGCGCGCGCGGGCGTTCCTCCACTGAGGTCATGGGCCCCAGCCTAGGTGCGACGGGACGGCGTCAGGACACGCGCAGCTGTCAGGCGGACTCGGCGGAACCACCGATGGCAAAAGAGAGCTGAATTCCGGCATGGCGGACGGCGGCGGAATGCGGAGGTGTGGCATGCCGATGGCCGGAGCAGGCGCCCTGCGAACCCAACGGCGCGTCCGACGGGCAGTGCCGGACACACCGCAACGAACGGATGCATGAACATCGCGGTCACCCGATTCCCGGCGGGGACGCGATCGGACCGCCGGACAACTTACGGAGCGGTTTTGCCACACGCCCGGCAGGAGGGGAACAACGGCAGGCTGCGGGTAGAGCCGCGAGGGTGGAGTCCTATGCCCGAGACACGCGTCGCAACGGCCCCATTTCGAGGGGCACGTCAGGCTGCCGGTCTGGCGAGCCACCGAGTGGGCATCGATCGGCGCGGTGGTCGCTGGGTGATCTTGAGCCGAGCCGACCTGCCGCTGACCGAAGGGTCGCGGGAACAGCCGGCCAGGGCGGTTGGCACCGGCTACGTTGGAGCGGCTTTCTCTGGAGCGATCCGCTGGGAGCAGACGACCGCCCGCAGGAGGGTCTGTGGGAAGCCGACAACCCCGGCGCCCCTGCTTCTTGTCACCAGAGGTACCCGTACCGGTGGCCAGCCGGTGGCCAGCCGGTGGCCGGACGCCTTTGGACGACGCAACAGGAGGCAGCACAGAGCAATCAGCCGCACGTGCTCTGATCAGGCAGAACGTCACTCAGTAGCACGATCGGGCACTAATCAACACGAACGCTCACGGTCTTGCAATGCGTAGGTCGTCGGTTCGAATCCGACAGGGGGCTCTGTGAAGCCCAGCTCAGACACTCGTCTGAGCTGGGCTTTCTGGTTCAGCGGATGCGTCGGCGTCGCCGCGCGCGTGCCGCGTGGCTGTCCGTGGTCTCAATTGTGGTCTCAATTGCGGGTTCAGCGCGGGGCATGAAGTGGTCTCCCATGCGGCGCATGGCGTCCTTGGAGAGGTGAGATCTTCCCTTGACGTACCGGCGGGCCGCCGGCGAACCCATCTGGTTCTCCGGCTCCGAACTCGCCCCCGACCTCTCCTTTCCCAAGATCCGCAAGCGGCTGACCGCCATGGAAGAACAGCCGAGCGGCCCTCGCCGCCCCGACCCGTGGCACCAGGCCACCGCCGCCGACCGCATCCCCCGCCACCTCGACCAAAGCGACGACGAAGCCGCCCAGGCCCACATCGCTGCCTTCGGCGACGCCCTCCCCCTCCTCGCCCCGAAGGAGATCCGCCCCCATCTCCGCCAGGCCGCTACCGCATTCGAACGCGCCACCCGCTCCCGTATCCAGGCCGAACACCACCACGCCCGCGCCCTCCGCGGAGCCGTACGTGCGATGCGCACCGAACCCGTCACCGGCGACGGAGCCGGGCTCGCGATGTTCCTCGACACGGCGCTCCTGGTCGTCATCGCCGCCGCCCGCTGGCACCAGCTCCACCACCACGACCAGCAGGTGATCGCCACGCGCCAGACCCTGCTCCATCTGCAAGCGGCGTACCACCAAGCCGCCGCCGCACCACTGGCAGCACTCGCCCACCGCAGGGCGCCATCGGGGAACCAGGCAACCGTCAACCAAGCGTGTGTGCCCTTCCGCCGCAGGTCAGGCCGGGAACGAGCCCTGGATGCCCTTTAGTCCATGCGACCGCCGCGGCGCAGTGCGCGGGTGCACCAGCCGATGATCGCGGCGTTGACCGCTGCCCCGAGAGCGACGGCGATGATGGCCATGACGATGTTGTCCGGCAACACGAGGAGCACGAGGCTGGCGGGAGCGGTGGCAAGGAGCGGGATGACGCCGGCCATGGACGCGTCCGAACTCTCGCCGACGGTCACCACCACTGCCCACACGAGCAGGACGGCACAGACGCCGAGGTACACGAGGCCGACGACGCCGACGTGGTCGCGCAGTCGGCGGGGGACGGATCGGCCGGAATCGGTATCGGTATCGGTACCGGTCATGGGGATGGACTCCTTGGTTGCGTCGCGGTGGTCGGTCGCGGTGGTCAGAGGTGGGTGCCGGGCGGGTTCGGGCGGGCGAGGCCGAGGTCGTACGCGAGGATCGTCGCCTGTACGCGGTCGCGCAGGCCGAGCTTGCGGAGCAGCGCGTTCACGTGAGACTTCACGGTGCCTACGGTGATGCCGAGTTGCTCGGCGATCTCCGTGTTGGTGAGTCCGGCCGCGACCAGGGTGAGGACGCCCCGCTGGCTGCCGGTCAGGCTGTCCAGTTCGGGGGAGCTCCCGACCGGGACCGCAGCGCGTGGTCCGGACGCGTAGTGGCCGATGAGGCGGCGGGTCGCGGACGGGGCGAGTACGCTCTCGCCGGCCGCCACCTCCCGGATGCCCTGCAGTAGTTGGGAGGGGTGTACGTCCTTGAGGAGGAAGCCCGAGGCGCCGGCGCGCAGCGCGTCGAAGACGTACGCGTCGAGGTCGAAGGTGGTCAGGACGAGGACGCGGGGCGCGTTCTCCCGTCCGGTGATGATGCGGGTGGCGGCGATGCCGTCCAGTTCGGGCATGCGTACGTCCATGACGACCACGTCGGGAGCCAGCTCTTCGGCCAGCCGCACCGCGGCGGCGCCGTCGGCGGCCTCGCCGACGACCGTCATGTCCTCCTCGGCGTCGATCACGGCGGCGAACCCCGCCCGTACGATGCCCTGGTCGTCGACGACCAGCACGTTGAGGCTCATCGATGTCTCTCCTCGTTGTCCGGCGCGACGGCGAGTGGCAGCCGGAGGCGGACCGTCCCCTGCGGGCCGGTGGTCACGGTGCCGCCGAGCGCCGCGACCCGCGTGGTCAGCCGCTCCCGTACGGCGGAGTCGGCGGCGTGGGGCACCCCAGTGGCCGTGAGCGTCAACATATCGTTGTCCACGTCGAGTTCGAGCATCGCAGGCTCCTCGCCGCCGGCTGCGAGCACCGTCTCGGCGGCGCGGTAGGCGGCCAGGTCGACGGCGGTGGGCAGTCGTTCCGGTACACGGTCGGTCAGCCGTATCTCGATGTCGCGGCCGGTGGCCCGGAGTTGGTGGGCGAGCAGGTCGAGCGCCTGGAGGGTGGGCTGCGGCCGCAGTCCGGGCCCTGTCTCGCCCTCCGGGACGGTGTCGAGCAGGGCGCGCATCGCGGCCAGGGCCTCGCGGGCGCGGGTCGCTGTCGCGTCGAGTCGGCCTGCCTCCGCCTCGGTGACCATGTCGGCGGTGCGGGCCAATACCGTGGTTTCGAGACCGGCGGCGATGCGGCGGCGCTCGGTCCAGGCGTCGCGGACGGCCTCCTCGGTCCAGGCGGCGAGGCGTTCGTCGTGGGCGCGGCGGTCGGCTTGTCGGCGCCGGGTGCGGAGGCCTCCGGTCAGGTGAGCCGCGGTGCCTGTGAGGGTTGCGCTGACCGTGGTTCCCGCGATGACCGTCCAGATGGGAGCGGCCGTACCTCGGTCCAGAACTGCGGTGGTGGCGGCCGCGGCGTGCACCAGCACCGTGAGGAGAATGGTCGTGACATGGCCTCGGGCCGGTGGGGGCTGGTCGCTCCCCCGCTCATGGGGGACCCCCCTCGCGGCGGAGCCGCGTTTCGATACAGTTCCGCGCCCCTTTCGGGACGTTGCGGTACGGGTCGGTTCCATCGCGAGGGCCGCGCACGTGGCCAACAGGCTCAGCGCGGGCGGGAGGAGGACGGGGCCGCTGTAGTTCCCCACCGCCATCGCCACCGGCCACAACAGCGCCAGCCCCAGCAGCATCCCGTACGCCGTCCGCGGAGCCCTCCGCAGCCACAGCAGGGCCACCGCCTGGCCCGCCGCCAGCAGGGCGAAGAAGACACCCGCGGATACCCGCGTCGCGCTCGACGCATCCTCGGCCCGGATGACCAGCACGGGCAGCAGCGGCTGCAGGACCAGGCCCGCCGCCGTCACCACCTGCGCCACGCGGTAGGTCCTCGGCGCCGACGGTTCCACCGTCGTGGCCGTCCGGCCCGGCAGTACCGCCCGTACCTCCCAACCGCCCTCCGCTGTGGGGCCGCTCTGCACCGTGCCGCCCGCCTCCCGTGCCCGGGAGCGCAGGAAGCCCTGCCCGCGGCCACCGCCAAGTCCCGCACCGTGCGCCACCGCACCGGCCGGCGGGGGCGTGCTCGTGACCACGACGTCGGTGCGGGTGTCGCCGTACCGGCACAGCACCCTCGTATGCGCGCCGGGGGCATACCGTGCCACGTTGGTCAGCGCCTCGCGCACGATGCCGTACGCCGCCTCCGCGACGGCGCCGTCCGGCAGGGGGTCGATCTCGCAATCCACCTGCTGGTCCAGGCGCCGGAACCCGGCGACCAGGTCCAGCAGCCGTTCCTCCGGTGACGGCACATCCCCGCGGGAGGGCGCCGGCGCTCGTACCGCGCCGAGCGCGCGGGTGACCTCGCGGCCGGTCTCGACCGCGAACTCCAGTGCCTCCTCGGCCAGTTCGGGACGGCGGTCGCGCAACCCGAGGGCCGCTCCCGCCGTGACCACCACGGCCGTCAGATGGTGGGCGCTGATGTCGTGCAACTCCCGTTCCATACGGCGCCGTTCGACCGCCGGGAGCCGGTGGCGCTCGGACTCGGCGCGCTTCAGCAGTTGTTCAGCGGCTCGCCGTGCGCGACGGGTCCGCCGTACGAGCAGGCCGGCGCCGCACACGGCGGCGTACAGCAGAGCGGTCAGGACGAGGTCGAGCCCGTTGCGGTCGCTGAGCCCGTGCAGGCTGATGCCCTGCAGGAGCTGCCAGGCGGCAAGCGCCACCACGCACAGCACGGCGGTGAAGGCGTCGTGTTCGGTCGCCACGGTGAACAGAGCCAGCGCGACACCCGCGGTCCCGAGCACCGCCATCGCCCCGGCGGGCAGCGGTCCGGCACCCAGCGCGCAGGCGGCGGCGACCACGACGAGGGTGGCCACCGGGCGGGTACGGCGCAGGGCGAGCGCGGCCGTCACCACTCCGGCGACCAGGGCCGCCACGAGAAGGGCGGACGCGGGCGGGACGGCCCCGCGCACCAGCGGCACCCCGGGCCACACCACGGCCTGGGCGCAGATCAGCAGGACCGGGAACAGCCGGTCGTCGGTTCGATTCATGGCGGATCAAGGCTATGGCCGCAGGTGAGCGGCCCGACTCCGGCTGGAGGCGGATTCCGGCCTCTTACCTGGGTTGCAGAGTCTCTACCTGTGGTTCGAGGCGCCACTCGTCCTGCGGCGCGAGGACGACGCCATGCCCCCGGTCATAGGCTCGATCACATCGAGAACGCGGTCGGCCACCGCTTCTACGACCACTTCCAAGACCGGCTCTGCCAGCGGTCCTTCCACGCTCTTCCGCGTATCCAGCCCAACTCTCCAACCAATTCAAGGGGATCATCCATGTCCAAGCGCATTCTCTTCTCGTCACTCATCGGCGCCGTCGTCCTCGGCGGAGTGGCCGCCAGCGGTCTCGCCCTGGCCGCGGCCCCCAGGGAGCCGACCCTGGAGCACGGATCGGCTCGCTACGCGGCTCCGTCCGACGGCAGCGCGGGCTCGATCGCCTACACCGTGGACGTGAGCGACGACTCGGGCATCCGGGGCCTCAAGGTCCTTGCCTGGCCCGCGAGTTCGAAGCTCGACCCGACCGAGGCGGAGCTTCGCTCGGTGGAGAGCGCCAAGTGCCGGAGCACCTCGGACGAGACCACCCGCTGCACCTACACGCTGAAGGTCACGAAGCGGGAGGCGGCCGACCTGGCCAAGGGCACCTGGTACGTCTCGGCACTGGCGACGGCCGAGGACGGGGGCACGACGTTCGTGCCCCGCGCCGCCACGTTCGACCTCACACGCTGACACGCCGGTCGAACCGTCGTTCGATGAGGCGGTCTGCCGGAAGCGCGGCTTCCGGCAGACCGATCCTGCTTGTGGGCCGATTCTCCGCGGTGCCGGACTTCACGGCGCGCACGTCTTCCCGGGCCCTCACCGCGCCACTCGCCCAGAACCGGATTTCTTCCGCGGCGCACGCTCCGCCGCCAACCGCGCACAACATCGAGGGCATGCGCCCGCTCTTGGCATGGGTACCGGTCGACGACCGGGCCTACGACCGGGCGGACAGGTCCAGGAGATGCTTCCGGGCAGGACTCCGGCATCGGTCCCACCTCGACGACACCGTGCACCGCGCCCAGGACCTCATCGACGCCCGCTTCGACCAACCGCTCCCGTTGCCCACCCTGGCCTCGGCCGTCGGCGTGAGAGAACGCGCGCTCACCCGCCTCTTCAGGCGCGCCACCGGGCTCACCTCACTGCGCTACCAGCAGAGCCTCCGCCTCGAACGCACCCAACACTTCTTCAGCCACGGCGCGACGATCGACGCCGCAGCCCTCTCAGTCGGTTTGGAGGATCCGCGCATGCTGCGTCGCCTCCGCGCCCGCACGGCCTGACCGCCTCAGGTAACCGAGCGCCCCTGGGTAGTGCGACTGCCCTGCCGCCCGGGACAGCCGGAGCGGCACGCCGCTCGGCATCAAACGCTCACGCGTCCGGCAGCCAGAGCGCGAGTGCGGCGTCGACCGTCCTGACCACCATGGCCTCCTCCAGCGGGATTCCGAGCATGAACCGCTGGAACAGCAGCGGTCCGAGGACCCGGCAGACCAGCCCCACGGGATGTTCCTCGACGCCGGGGCGGAGTTCTCCGCGTTCGACGGCGGCGGCGAGCGCCTCTCTCAGTTGCTCGTCCGCGCGGCCGAACGTGTCCTGGCGGATGCGCCGCACGCCGTTGTCCCGCTCCGCCTGCTCGATGACGGTGGCGATGACGAATGCGGCGATCGGCTGATTGATCCAGCGGGCCTGCTGTTCCAGCTGTGTCAGCACCCGACCCCGGTCCGCCAATCCGGGACCGTGCCGCCACGGGCGACCGGCGATTTCTGCGGCCCTGCTGCGACGAAGGCACCCCATCCGCGCGCAGTCGCCTCGTTGAACCAGGCGAGATATACTTTTCTCCACACTTGATATCCAGGAGGCGCACATGAGCCGGACCGTCATAGATCTGGACGACGAGCTGGTCGCCGATGTGGCGAAAGCCCTGGGGACGAGCACCAAGAAGGAAACGGTCAACACAGCCCTGCGCGAAGTACTGGAGAACCGGCGCCGCGCCCTGGCCCTCACCCGGCTCCGCGCCGCAGCCGATGAAGGTGCGTTCGACCTGGAACTGTTCGAGGACAAGCGGAGCTACCGCCGGTGAACGCGGCGCAGTTTCTGATCGACACCAGTGCGCTCGCACGCTTCCTGCGCGGGGACGCGGAACAGTACGGCTGGGACCAGGCGGCAGCGGCCGGGCTCATCGCCACCTGCCCGATCACAGAGCTGGAATTCTTCTACAGCGCCCGGTCGGCCGCCGATCGGGCGCGCGGCATCGAGGACATGCGGTTGATCTTCGGCTGGGTTCCCGTCGACGATCGGGCCTACGATCGGGCCTGGCATGTTCAAGAGGCCCTCACCAAGCAGGGCAAGCACCGCAGCGCCGGCGCAGTGGATCTCGTCGTCGCCGCAACGGCCGAGCTGCAGGGGCTTACCCTTCTGCATCGTGACCACGACTTCGAGTGCATCGCCGCAGTGACCGGTCAGCCCCTCCAGTGGTACGGCCCGGAGGGTCGCAAATAGGCCGCCTGTGGTTGCGGTTCTGGTTGCGTTCACCTCCGTCCGGGGCCGTCCGGACGCAGCTGGCAAGGCCGCTCCACCGCAGGTCAGGACAGACATGAACCCCACCGGACAGGCATACGAACATTTAGAAAGCATGTTGACCACTGCGTGAGCGATGCGTGAGCGGACGGACAGGCACTCGTTGGATTATGCGTCAGTAGGCGACGGGCGGTCATGCCTCTGACCAGGCAAGACTGGACCCGGCGTGCTCACCCGGCACCCCCGACACGATTGGGCCAGCCCTTGTAATGCGTAGGTCGTCGGTTCGAATCCGACAGGGGGCTCCATAGTGAACCCCAGGTCAGGCCTCTGACCTGGGGGTTTCTTGTTGGCCCGCTCCTTGGGATTCGGCCAAAACGGGCACCGGTGTCTCTGCATCACAATGCGTAGGTCGGAAGTTGGCTGGGTGTGGCCAGAAATGCGCTACAGGGCTGTGACCTGCTTTTTTGCGTCGTTAGGCGGTCCTGCTCCCGTCTGTCCGGTTCGGCACGGTGGCCATCTGGTGGCCAACTGTGCAGCGAGCGTGCGGAGACGTCCCCCGTGAGCCTTGCGGCCGGAGGGTGTGACGGATACGAGAGTTGTGCCCTCCGAACAAGTAAGTCGCTGTGCGAGCGAGCTCAGGCGGGCAGCCCTGGCCCAGTAGGGCGCGGGCGGCGGCCGGGCCCTCGTCTGGCCCCGGCGACGATGAGTTCGCGAATGAACTCGGCCAGGGCGGCGAAGACGTGGAATACCAGGCGCCTGCCTGGCGTGGTGGTGTCGAGTGCCTCGTGAGCGAGGTGAGGCCGATGCCGCGCTTGCGCAGGCCCAACACGATCGCGATGAGGTCCTGGCTGGAGCGGCCGAGCCGGTCCAGCGACAGGGTGACGAGGGTGTCTCTGGGCCGCAGGCAGTCGAGGGCCTTCCACGGTTCCTCGCGTCCGGCGTTCTTGCCGGACTTCTTGTCCGAGAAGGTCCGGCTGCATCCGGCATCAGTGAGGGCGCGAATCTGCCGGTCGATCAACTGCCCCCGTGGTGGACACACGTGCGCATCCCACAAGATCGCCGGTCCGTACGGCCGGAACGGGAGCGAGGGCGTCGGCGGTGTTGTGGTCCGGAGGCCGTAACCCTTGACCGTTACTCGACGCTGGGGCCGGGTATGCACCGGAAGGGCAGCCCGACGCCAACACCTCGAACATTCACGGCCAGGCGTTACTGATTTGCGCGTGCCGCTGCGACGTGCCCGGTGAGCCGCTCCCAATTGCCGGATCCGATCGCGGCCTTTTCCTCGTAGCTGAAAGGTGCCTGCTCAAGGAACGAGCGTGCGACCCCGTTGGCGGTGTCGAGGAAGGGGAATCCGCCGGGTCGGGTCCCGAAAGTGTAGGGGTAGTCGGTCGAGTACATCATGCGCTCGGTTCCGACGACTTCCGCCGTCCACCTCATGTAGCGCTCGCTGACCGTGCCGCTGCCGCACACCCAGAAGTTCTGCGTGAAGTAGTCGGCAAGCGGGCGCTCCAGCTTCGCGTTGTGCGCCAGGATCCCGGTGTGGTCGAGGTAGAACAGGACGACCTCGCCCCAGTGTCCCGCGATCACCTGCAGCCCGGGGTGCCGGTCGAAAACCCCGGAGAAGATCATCCGCAGGTACTGGATGCCCAGGTCGTAGTACCAGCCCAGGCCCGCCGTCGCGAGCCCCATGCCGGTGCTGCGCGCCAGCCCGGCTCCGTCGTCGAAGCCGGAGTAGTAGGCCTTGAGGACTTCGGGAACCGGAGTTTGGGGGTGGAAGTGCAGCGGCACCTGGAGGCGTTCAGCCGTGGCGTACAGGTGATCGAACTCGGGGGCGTCGGCCAGCTTGTCGCCCGTGCGTCCGTACAGCATCGCACCGGGGAAGCCGAGCTCGGTGACCGCGCGCTCCAGTTCGGCCGCGGCGGCCTCGGGTGCCGCCGTGGGGATGGCGGCGAAGGCCTGGAACCGGTCGGGTCGTCCGGCGACGATCTCGGCCAGTGCGTCGTTGGCCTCACGGGCCACACTCACGGCGTCTTCGGCTTTCAGGTTCTGCACGCCCGGTGAGGCCAAGGACAGGACCGCGACGTCGATGCCCTGGTCGTCCATGTCGGCAAGGCGCGCCTCTCCGAAGTCTCGCAGCCGCCGCGCGAAGGGCTCGTCGCCGTAGCCCAGCTGCGGGATCTTCGGCACCCCCGCCTTGGCCCACGCATCGAGCAGCGCGGGCAGAGCGATGTGTTCTTCGAGAGCTGAGATCTTGATCTTTTCTGGCATTTCGCGCTCCTCGTGTCGCTTCGGGCGGAGTCAGGGAGGGGTCGACATGGGCGCAGCCGACCGGATGCCTCCGGTTGCGGCGGTCATGCCGCACCTCGCCTGGTTCCACTGGAATCGGAATCAGCGTAACACCGGTATCGTAACAGTGGAAACTTGAATGCGGTATCGTTGATACATGCGACCACGTTCACGCCTCAGGGACGGTGCCGCCGTCGACTCCGATACCGCAGCCGTACGCGAGCAGACCCGACTACGCGTCATCGAGGCCGCCGCCGACCTGCTGGCGCGCGAGGGTCGCGAGGCCGTCACTACCCGCGCGGTCGCGGTCGCGGCAGGCGTGCAACCACCGGCCATATACCGACTGTTCGGCGACAAGGACGGGCTGCTCGAAGCGGTGGCCGAGCACGGCTTCACCACGTTTCTCGCGACCAAGCACGTCGACCCCGACCCGCAGGACCCCATCGAGGACCTGAGAGCGGGCTGGGACCTGGCAGTCGAGTTCGGTCTGGCCAATCCTGCCCTGTACATGCTGATGTACAGCCAGCCCACAAGGGCCACATCGGCCGCCTTCAAGGCCGGCATGGAGATCCTGATGGGCCGTATCCGTCGCATCGCCGCCGGCGGCTGGCTCCGCGTCGACGAGGAACTCGCGGCCACGCTCATCCACGCCACGGCACGCGGCGCGGTGCTCACCTGGCTGTCCCTGCCGGAGGACCGGCGCAACCCGGCCCTGTTGACCACTCTTCGGGAGTCCATGGTCACCGCCGTAACCAACCAGGAACCGGCCGTGCAGGACGCGGGCCCGGCCGGCGCCGCCCGTGCCCTGCGCGCCGCGTTGCCCGAACAGACGACCCTCAGCAGCGCGGAGCAGCATCTACTGAGGGAGTGGCTGGACCGCCTCGCCACTGGTGGCTGAGGCTCCATGGCTTATCTGTTCTCGCGAGTGGCGCCGAGGACAGCGCCCCTGGCGCAGCCTTCCTACCTGGATCTATACGTCGTCCCCTCGCCGTCTGCGGTGGAGTGCGGGTCGCGCGGCTCAGTGAGCGATGGCCGGCCCTCGACCATCGGGAGATCGTGGCCGCCACCCTCGCCCAGCAGCTCTGCCAGGGCGACACGGTAGACGAACTCTGGGACGAGTAACGCCCACTCCATGGCCGACGCCCGCCAGGGCGTCTCCCGCTCATTGCCGAGATCCGGTGAGACTGCGCCGTCAGCTCGAACTCCGGGACAACGAGGCCCAAGCAAGCTGACCCGCCCTGCCAATCCACAGGTCTTGACGATCACTCCGGGCCCGCCGCACCACCGCCGATGCTGGAAGTCGACAAAGGTGCTCTTTGCTCCTGAGGCGAGCCAGGAGTGCTGCGCGGCAACGCGGCATCCAAACGCTGCGGCAGTGAGTACGCGGGGTGTCGGATCACCGGCGTCATAGGGCGCGCCGGCCGCTTCAGCGCGGGGGTCTCAAAGACCACCCGGTGGATCGGCTCCACCAGCTCCTTCTGGGCGGGTGCCTGGAAAAGGGAGACGAGTACGTCGAGAACGTGGCGCAGTGACGTCCAGACTTCTTCGCCGGCCGGGCGCTGGCGTAGCGAGGTGAGCATGTCGTCCACGACGAGGTCGAACTTGCCGAGGACGATCTCTTACGGAGACGTCCAGTTGTCACAGTGCGGTGATCTGGGGCTTGGACAGTGTCTTCGTGGGGTCCGGTGGCGCCGGGCGGCGCGCGATTCCGATCGTGGGGTCGCCCGGTATCGGACTATGACAGGCGGTCGGTACCACCGTCGGGGGCGGCGTGGGCCAGGCCCGTCCGGTAGGCGATGACGACGAGTTGCGCCCGGTCGCGTGCCTCCAGCTTCGTCATGGCGCGCTGCACGTGGGCGCGGACGGTGAAGGGGCTGAGGAACATCCGCTCGGCGATCTCCTGGTTGGACAGGCCGGTCGCGACCAGGGCCACCATCTCGCGTTCGCGCGGGGTGAGCACGGCGAGCTGTTCGGGGTGGTACGACGGGGCGTCGTCCGGTGTGGCCAGGAAACGGGCGACCAAGGAGCGGGTCGCGGCGGGGGACAGAAGAGTGTCGCCGTCGGCGATCGTACGCACGGCGTCCAGCAGGTCCTCGGCCCCGATGCCCTTGCCGATGAAGCCGCCGGCCCCCGCGCGCAGCGCCTGAGCGACGTACTCGTCGGTCTCGTACGTGGTGAGGATCAGGATGCGGCTGGCACGCAGTTCCGGGTCCGCGCAGATCTCCGACGTGGCGGTGAGACCGTCCACCTCGGGCATACGGATGTCCATGATCACCACGTCCGGGCGCAGCTCCCGGGTGAGTCTCACCGCCTCCCTGCCGTCGGCGGCCTCGCCGACCACGGTGATGTCGTCGGCGGTGTCGAGAAGTATCCGGAAGGCATCGCGCAGCAGGGCCTGATCGTCGGCGAGCAGCACCCGGAGCGTCACGGCGCATCACCGGCCTCTCCGTCGCCCGTCCGTCCGTCGCCTGTCGCCCCGTCAGCCATCCGCCCCTCGATGGTTGTTGCTGCTTCAGTCCGCCGCGTCGTGTCCTTGGCGGGCGGGAGGGGCAGCTGGGTGGAGACGAGGAAGCCGCCCTCCGGGCGCCTGCCCGCGGAGAGGTGTCCCCCGACCGCGGTGGCACGTTCACGCATCCCGATCAGACCGTAACCGGGCGGACGGTCCGCCGCCGTGGACGCACTCGGTCCCGTGGATGCGGTCGGCGCCGTACGGGCGCCCCCTCCGTCGTCGGCGACGGTGATGGTCACGCGATCGCGGTTCCAGGCGAGGCGTACCCGGGCGCTACCGGTACCGGCGTGCTTGGTCACGTTGGTCAGGGCCTCCTGGACGATGCGGTAGGCGGTGAGGTCCACTCCCGGCGGCAGCGGCCTGGCCGTGCCCTCCTGGTGCACCGACACCTCCAGACCCGCGCTGCGGAAGGACTCGAGGAGCGTGGGAAGCCGGGACAGCCCGGGCGTTGGTTCGGCGGGCGCGGCCGCGTCCCCGGACTGACGCAGCAGACCGACCGTGGCCCGCAGTTCGTCGAGCGCGGCGCTGGTGGTATCGACGAGCTCCTTCAGGCTCTTGCGGGTCTGCTCCGGGCGGGTGTCGAAGAGGTGGGCGGCGACCGTGGCCTGCGCGTTGGCCAGGGTGATCTGATGGGCCACGAGGTCGTGCAGTTCCCGGGCGATGCGCACCCGTTCCTCGGCCACTCTCCGGCGCGCCTCGCTGTCCCGGCTCTTCTCGGCCTGCCGGGCCCGCTCCTCCACGGCCGCCAGGTAGGCCCGTCGGTTCTGCGCCGAGTGACCGAGTACGCCGGCCATCAGCGGGAACGCCGCCACCGCTGCCATCCTGCTCGCGTCCTTCCACGAGATGTCCCCGGAGATGGGGGTGGAGGCGACCAGCAGCACCGCGGAGGTGAGCGACGCCGCGCTCGCCGCGCGCCGTTCCATGCGCACGGCGAGTGAGTAGGCGGTGATCACGGCGGGGGCCACGATGAGCGGGCTCAGCAGGAGACCCGAGGGCACCGCAAGCATGCCGCACACGGTCGTGGCCGCCATGGCGGCCAGGGGTGTCCTGTGCCGCACCGGCAGCACGGCACAGGACACCACGGCGATGAGATAGGCGGCGGCGGGCGGCGGAGACAGCGGCTGGTCATCGGCCCGCACCACGCCGCCGAGCAGACAGAGCGCGAACGCCGCCGCCACGATCGCTGCCTCCCGCCACCACGCGCCGCGTGATCGCGGGCCACCGCCACCCGTGTTCGTCATGGCCGGCTCAGTGCCGGTCGACGGGGAGTCGCGGCACCGCTGCGTACGGTTCGGTCGCGGGGGCGGGGACACGCCTGCTCAGCGCCTCGCCCTCGATGTCCACATTCGGCAGCACACGCTTCAAGATACGGGGCAGCCACCAGGCCCGGTGGCCGAGCAGTGCCAGGACCGCGGGTCCGATCGCCATCCGGACCACAAAGGCGTCGAAGGCGACGGCGGAGGCCAGGCCGACGCCCATCGTCTGGATGGTCGGGCTGCTCATCCCGATGAATCCGGCGAACACGCTGATCATGATGATCGCCGCCGCGGCCACCACACGTCCGCTGTGCCGGAAACCGTTGACGATCGCGTCGCCGGGGGACGCGCCGTGGACGTAGGACTCCCGCATCCGGGAGAGGAGGAAGACCTCGTAATCCATGGCGAGGCCGAACACTATCCCGATGATGAGAATCGGCATCAGCGACATGACCGGTCCGGTCTGCTCGATGCCGATCATGTCTGCCATCCAGCCCCACTGGAAGACGGCGACGACGACGCCGAAGGCGGCGCCCAGCGACAGCAGGAAGCCGAGCGCGGCCTTGACCGGAACCAGGATCGAGCGGAAGACCACCGTCAGCAGGAGCACTGCCAGGCCGATGACCACGGTCAGATAGGGGATGAGGGCGTCGGCCATGGCTTCGGATATGTCGATGTTCAGCGCGGTGGTGCCGGTCACCAGGATGCCGGCGCC
This sequence comes from Streptomyces sp. NPDC052236, assembly GCF_044548015.1. Taxonomy (NCBI): domain Bacteria; kingdom Bacillati; phylum Actinomycetota; class Actinomycetes; order Kitasatosporales; family Streptomycetaceae; genus Streptomyces; species Streptomyces sp. NPDC052236. The sequence continues at coordinate 30,454 of NZ_JBIUBL010000013.1, forward strand.
CGTGGTGGCCTCGACGCCGGAGACCGCGTCCCGGATCGAGTGCACCAGGTCCTTGGTCTTGCCGCTGCTCGGCGCGGTCTGCGGGACGGCGGTGAGGACGGCCGTGTCCTTGGCCTGGCTGAGAACCGGATCACCGACCGACGCGACCCCGTCCATTTCCCGTACGGTCTTGACGACCAGGTTCGTGGCGGCCCCGGGGTCCGCGGCCTTCGATGTGTCCACGACCACGGTCAACGGGCCGTTGAAGCCGGGGCCGAAGCCCTCTGACAGCAGGTCGTAGGCACGGCGCTGGGTGGTCTCCACCGACTTGGACTCGTCTCCGGGCAGCCCGAGTTCGAGGCCCAGCACCGGGAGGGCGATGACGCCGAGACCGAGTCCGGCGGTCAGCAGCACGGCCATCGGCCGGCGCAGTACGAACCGTGCCCAGCGGGCGCCGAGCCCAGTCTGGCCGGCCGCGGTGGGCACCGAGTGCGGGCTGTTGCCTGCCCGCGGGGTGGCCTTGCGGACGGCGCGGGACAGTATCCGACGGCCGAAGGAGCCGAACAGCGCGGGGACCAGGGTCAGTGCGACGAGTACGGCAAGGGCCACGGCGCCCGCGCCGCCCATGCCCATCTTGGTGAGTTCGGGGACTCCGACGACCCCCAGCCCGACCAGGGCGATGAAGACGGTCGCGCCGGCGAAGACGACGGCGGACCCGGCCGTGCCCACCGCCAGGCCGGCGGCCTCCTCCGGATCGCTGCCCCGGGCGAGTTCGTCGCGGAAGCGGGAGGTGATGAAGAGTGCGTAGTCGATGCCGACCGCCAGCCCCAGCATCAGCGTCAGGATGGCGACGGTGGACGTCAGGCCCAGCGGCACGGCCAGCGCGGAGACCAGGGCGAAGGCGATGGCCACGCCCAGGAAGGCGGTCAGCAGCGACAATCCGGCCGCGACCAGCGACCCGAGGGCGATGACCAGCACCACCGCCGCCACCCCCACACCGATGAGTTCCGTTGTACCGCCCGGTGACTCTTCCGACTCCAGGGCCGAGCCGCCGATCTCCACGGTCAGCCCCGCGTCCCGGGCCTGGCTCGCGGCGTCCTCGAGGGCACTCTTCGTCGGCTCGGTCAGGTCGACGGCGCCCGCGGTGTAGGTGATCGTGGAGTAGGCGATGGTGCCGTCCTTGCTGACAGCGCCGGTCTCATAGGGGTCGGTGGCCGACTCGACCTGATCGCCCCCCTCCAGCGAGCCGAGCGTGTTCTGGACGGCCGCCTTGTTCTCCCTGGCCGTCACCTGCTGCCCGTCCGGGGCCCGGAACACCAAGCGGGCCTCGGCACCCTGGGAGTTGCTCTGGGGGAAGCGCTCGTCCAGCAGGTCGAACGCCTCCTGCGACTCGGTGCCGGGCATGGAGAGGTCCTCTTCCTCCCCGGCCGGCGCCATGGCGGCGGCGACCCCGGCCAGCACCAGGGCACCCAGCCACAGACCAATCACGAGCCGGCGTCGCCGGAAGGCCCACCGTCCGATCCGGTAAAGAAATGTAGCCACCTGTTGATCACTCCAGACACCGCTAGGCAAGGGGAATGCGTGAGATTCACGCGCCTCCGACACTTCCCTCCGGCGCCCCGCCGGGCATCGTCCTCCGCCGCCGTCTTTCCCTGGTGCACCCGGACCAGCCACTCACGCGTCCTGGTGCCTACGTACTACAGGCCGTGGCAGAAGCCGGTACGGTCTGCGAGCTTCGATCCCGGGCCGGGGTGGGGGTGCGGCAACTACGCTGACCTGCACATACAACTGGGGGGCAGACGACATCCGCGCTACGCCCACTGCCAGGGGGCTCCGGCGAAGGCCAGGTCAGACAGCTGCTGACCTGGCCTTTTCACTTGCTGGGCGCATGGTGGTGGCGCGCTTGCTCCCCGTACCCCGTGGCGTGCAAAACTCCGTGCGTGCCCACCTGGATAACGCCGCGCCGCTTGGGCGCCACTGCCGTCCTGTACGCCGTTTTTATCGGCGGCTGGTACCTCGGCCAGCCCCTCCACGGCGTCGGCTGCCATACCCCCGAACTGGCGACCGCGTCCGAGGACCCGGTGACGATCGGGGAACCCGGCGATGTCTCCGGCGACCTCTCCCGGGCGGTCCGGCAGGTCGTCACCTACAAGATCGTCTCTACCGACGGGGCCGTGCCGTGCGAATGGACGCCCCGCCCCCGGATGGTGGCATGGGTCATCGGCGACTGGCGCTGAGCGACTGCTGTTCCCAGACCGCTTGTCGGCCGCGGTTCGGTGTCGTGCGCGGCGTTGACCAGCTTCACGCACGCCTTGCGGGCCCGTGCGGGCCATGCGCCGTCGGCGGCGTTCGCGAGGCGAGCAGCGGTTCCCACACGTCAGCCGGTCGGTCGTTCACGCCCTCGGGCATGAGGGGCCAGACGTTTTTGGGACGCGAGCGAAGAGGAGACCGACCGACGAGTCCAGCAGCTTGACGCAATCTCCAGGCGGAATGACGTAGTCGGCGCCGGTGGGGAGGGAGAGGCCGGCGTAGATCTGGTTGAGGACCGTGGGGAGCAGGGCTTGGGCCGTGGTCCTGCCGTCGGGTGAGACGGTCAGGTTCGTCCAGACGACGAGCGTGACGTCATTGTCCGGGTCATGGCCGATGAAGGAGTTGAAGCCGGGGAGTTCACCGCCGTGGTAATACATCGCGGCCTGCGGACCGAAGCGTTGGTAGGAGATGCCGTACCCGTACTTCTGCCCGTCGGGCGTGGCCGGGTCTTCCGCCTGCGGGCTGCGGAACCACTGCTGCTGGGACGCGGGGTCGAGGACCTTGCCCGTCACCAGGGACCGGATCCAGGTGGCCATGTCGTCCGCGGTGGAGATGGCGCCGCCGGCGGCCGTGGCGTAGGAGGAGTTCTGGTGGGTGTAGTCCACAGGCTTGAGCTTCCCGGACCGGGCGGCGGCCTGCACGTCGGCGGGGTAGGGCTGGTCGACCAGTGCGTGAGCCGATCCGCCGTACATGTAGCCGTGCGAGTAGGGGGAAGGGAGGGACACGTCGGCGGCGCCGGGCAGCGAGGTCCCCACCAGTCCGAGGGGGGCGAACAGCCGGTCCCGGAACTGCTGGGCAAGCGGGCGCCCGCCCGCCTTCTCGGCGACGAGACCCAGCAGCACGTAGTTGGTGTTGCTGTATTCGTAGGACGCGTCGGGTGCGAAGTTCGGCGGGCGCCGGAATGCGATGTTGAGCATCTCCTGGGGTGTGCGGGCCTTCTTCGGGTTGGCGTCCAGGGCAGCCGCGAGTTCGGGCACGCTGGTGTAGTTGTAGAGCCCGCTGCGCATCTTCAGCAGCTGGGCGATGGTGATGTGTTCGCCGTTGGGCACCCCGGAAACATAGTCGGACACAGGTTCGCTCATCCGGAGTTTGCCGTCCTGGGCGAGGAGGTTGATCAGCGCCGAGGTCATGGTTTTGGTGTTGGAGGCGATCCGGAAGTGGTCGCCCGTAGTGGGCGGTTTGGCCGTGCCCAACTCGGTTGTGCCGACAGTTGCCCGGAACGTTCCCTGCGGGGTCTGGAGCAGGACCATCGCGCCGGGAACCATGAGCTTCTTCGCCGCACGCTCCACGGCGGACTGGAACGCGGCCGGATCGATGGGCTTCAGCGCCGACGGAGTGGGGTCGAAGGCGCTCGCCATCGCCGCAGGTGTGGCCGGCGCATCGGAGAGGGCCGTGAAACTCGCCCCTGGGGGCGAGGCGTAGCCCGTGATCAGCAGGGCCGCGCTCGGCGCCAGCAGAGTCATGCGGCGGGTGGTGGGCGACGCCCCGAAACCGCCCCCATCCGGCGCGCACGGTTCGGGGCCTCGTCGTCAGTTCGGGTATTCCGCATACCAGGTCACAGCCCTCGTACTCGGCGGTCCAGCCCCACGGCCAGGGTCCTACGAGGTAATTTTAGTGTCTTTGGTATCTTTCAACACATTTGAGGGGACGCCCCCGGACCAAGATCGGACACTTGCGGAAGGGGGCGGTGCGGTGCCCGGTCAGGCTGCGAGGGCGGGCGGCGGTCCGTGGCGGTCGAGGGCCAGTTCGAACCAGATCGTCTTGCCGCCCGGCCCGTACGGGTCCTCGCTGGTGCCGCACGCGCCCCATCGGTCCGCGACCGCTTCGAGGATCAGCAGCCCTCGCCCGCCGTCTGCGTCGGCCGGCGGTTGGCTGGGTTTGGGCAGGTCGGGGCTCATGTCCCAGACGCTGACGCGGAGTACGGGATGCAGCCAGTGCAGGCGTACGGAGGCGGGGCCCTTGGTGTGGCGCACGGAGTTGGTGGTGAGCTCCGAGGTCAACAGCTCCGCTCGGTCGATGAGTTCGGCGACTCCGTGCGCGAGGAGGATCGCGCGGAGCGCGATGCGGACGATGCGGACGATACGGGGGCTGCGCGGATCGCAGGGGAAGCCGATCTCGTACGACCAGGGTTCGGTGAACGGGATGGGATGGGGGTGGGTGATCGCGGAGGGGTGACTCACGAGGCCCCTCCTGGGGTGCGTGACGTGATGCGACGGGTGGTTGGTGGAGTCGGCCGACAGCGGCAATGCCGCCAGCCCTGCGACCCAGATGGGCAGGGCGGACGGTGCGCTTCCGTCGGCGACGGTGGCGCGAGTGGTACGGCTCAGACCGTAGAGCCACAGGTACTACTCGTGCTACTCGCAATCTTCCGGCAGCAGTCCAGAACCCCCTCCTGATTGGTGTCCGGATCGTATCGAGGAGAACCGGCGGTCTCCGACCTGCTTGGCGAGGACTCCGGCCTCCTCGTCGAGGACTCGCCCACCATGGGTGCGCTGCGTGCTTTTTTAAATGAGGCCCCGGAACAACCGTTCCGGGGCCTCATGTGTCTAAGCGTCTGCGTCGGGGGGGAAACCTGGCGCTGTTGCGGCAGCAGCTGCCGCTATTCATGAATGGGGCGCGTTTGATGCGCGGATTCTTGGGACAAGGCGTACGACGCTTAGGCGTTGCCGGGGGAACAGTGGCGCTACTGGCCACCGGACTCGTCGGGGCGGGTGGGGCGGCTGCCGCTTCGGCTCCGGCCGCCGCTGGGGCCGAGGGGGATGACAACACCGTCTCGCTCAGCACCCCTGGCCTCGCGGCCGGGGGGAAGGTCACCCACACCGTGACCGTGCACGCCGTCGAGAAGGGCGCGCTGACCGTGCGCTTCCAGACGTCGTTGGAGCAGCGGTCGTGGTACGAGGAGGACCGGTGGACCAACGGGCTCTCGATCAAGGCCGCTGATGGGACGAGTCCAGTCTGCGTGCTCCCGGACGACGTCGTGGAAGAAGCGGTGACCTGCGCGATCCCCGCGGGCGACACCACCATCTCGTACTCCATGAACGCGGCGGTGGGCACGCCCGCGTGGAAGATCAACACCATGGCGTCGTACACCGTGGGGTCGGCCGTCGCGGCCACGGCGAGCAGCGAGTTCGCGGTGCAGAGCACCATTCCGGTGGCGATGGACTACCTGGTCTTCGGCCGCCAGGCGGACGGAAAGCTCTTTGGGAGCAGCGCGTACGGCGTGCACGGCTTGGACCCCGAGTGGGGCGGCATCGCCAGCGGGGAATGGGGTGACTACTCCGCTTTCACCAAGCTCTCCCCGATAACCGTCCGGGGCAAGGGCGGTGACATCGTCGCCCGGGACAAGTCCGGTCACCTCTGGTACATCGAGCTGGTGGCGGGGGCGTACACCAGGTTCAAGGAGCCGGTCGAGGTCGGCAGCGGTTGGGGGGAGTACACCTCGCTGCGTGGTGCCGGGGACCTGACTGGTGACGGGAGGCCGGACCTGATCGCGCGGGACGGTTCGGGGGTGCTGTGGCTGTACCGGGCCACAGGGAACGCCAACAACCGGTTCGAGCAGCGGGTGCGGATCGGTACCGGCTGGAACATCTACGCGTCTCTCACTGGCAGCATCGATGTGACGGGCGACGGCAAGGCCGATCTGATCGGCAAGGACGCGGCCGGCGACCTGTGGCTGTACCAGGGCACGGGCTCCGGGACGACGCCGTTCGGGGCGCGTACGAAGATCGGCAACAGCTGGAACATCTACAACTCGCTCGTGCCGCTCGGCGACATCAACGCCGACGGCCATGCCGATCTGGTCGCTCGGGACAGCGCCGGGGTGATGTGGCTGTACCCCGGAACGGGTGACGCCACGCTGCCCTTCAAGGCGCGGGTTCACGTCCACAGGTACTGGGAGCAGTTCGACGCGCTGATGTAGCTGGTTTAGCGGGTTTAGCTGCGAGAGCTGATCCGGCCGTCGTGGGCGGTGGTACGCGGGGGCCCCGGACGATCCGTCCGGGGCCTCTTCGCACTAGCCGCGGCGGCCCGCTATACGGTCCGCCACGCGCGCGAGGCGGTCCGTCTCCGGCGTTCTCGCGCTCGACTCGCGGCGGTCCGCCATGCGGTACGCCGCGTACAGGCCCCGCACGCCCAGCCAGCGCAGCGGCTCCGGCTCCCAGTTGCGGACCTTGTGGTTCACCCAGGGCAGCGCCGTGAGTTCCGTGGAGCCCGCCTGGCCCGAGTCCTGCTGGATCAGGTCGCGCAGGGTGCGTGCCGCGAGGTTGGCGGTGGCCACGCCCGAGCCGACGTAGCCGCCCGCCCAGCCCAGGCCCGTGGAACGGTCCAGGGTGACCGTGGCGCACCAGTCGCGCGGGACGCCGAGGATTCCCGACCAGGCGTGGTCGATGCGGGCGCCCGCCGTCGTCGGGAAGAGGCGGACCAGGATCTCGCGCAGCGCCTCGATGGTGGCGGGCCGGGTGCGCCCGTCGTTGTCCGTGCGGGAGCCGAAGCGGTACGGGACGCCCCTGCCGCCGAGCGCGATCCGGTCGTCCGCCGTGCGCTGCGCGTACATGTACGCGTGCGCCAGGTCGCCGAGCGTCTCACGGCCGTCCCAGCCGATGGTGTCCCAGACCGACGGCGGGAGAGGCTCCGTCGCGATCATGGAGGAGTTCATCGGGAGCCAGGCGCGCCGGTGGCCCTTCAGTCCCGCCGTGAACCCCTCGGTGCAGCGCAGGATGTACGGGGCGCGAACCGTCCCGTACGGCGTGACCGCGTGCTTGGGCCTGATCTCCGTGACGGGCGTCGACTCGTGGATGGTGACGCCGAGCGCCTCGACGGCCGCCGCCAGCCCCTTGACCAGTTTCACCGGGTGCAGGCGCGCGCCGTGCGGGGTCCAGCTGCCGGCGACGGCCCCCGTGACCCGTACGCGCTCGGCGGTCTCGCGGGCGCCGAGCAGCACGCGGTCCTTCTCGCCGAAGGCGAGCTCGACGGCGTGAAAGGCCCTCAGACGCGCCAGCTGCGCCGGGTTGTGGGCGACTTCGAGGACACCGCCCCGGTGGATGTCCGCGTCGATGCCTTCGGCTACGGCGACCCGTACGACCTCGTCGACGGTGTCGTTCATGGCCTGCTGGAGGCGTACGGCGGCGTCGTGGCCGTGCAGCCTGGCATAGCGGTCGCGGCCCGCGATGCCGTTGTAGAGCCAGCCGCCGTTGCGGCCGGAGGCCCCGTAGCCGCAGAACCTGCCTTCCAGGACGGTGATGTTGAGGAAGGGGACGGCCTTCTTGAGGTAGTACGCCGTCCACAGGCCGGTGTATCCGCCGCCGACGATGCACACGTCCGCGCTCGCATCGCCGGGCAGCGGCTCCCGGGGTAGCGGGGTGCCCTCCCGCGCGTACCAGAACGAGATACCGCCGTTGACAGGAGAGCTGGTCATGAGTTCCTTGCTGCTCCGCTTGAGTGTGTGGGGGGTGGTGGAGGGAGGGTATGGGACGTGATCGAAATTCCGGAAGAGCCGAGTGGCGAGGGGCTGCCCGCGCGGAGCCGCTGGAGAAGCGACAGGTGACCACCGGCCGGACCCTATTGGCACGGCGCGCGGGGCACCGGCCATCCTGACCCCATGACTTCTCATCCCGCCCAGTCCGCCCAGTCCGCCATTCGTCTCGCCACACCCGCCGACGTACCCGAAATCCACCGCATGGTCCGAGAGCTCGCCGAGTACGAGCGGGTCGTGGAGGAGGCCCGGGCGACCGAGGAGCAGCTGCGCGAGGCGCTGTTCGGCGAGCGGCCCGCCGCCTTCGCGCACATCGCGCAGACGCCGGACGGCGAGGTGGCGGGCTTCGCGCTCTGGTTCCTCAACTTCTCGACGTGGCGTGGGGTCCACGGCATTTACCTGGAGGACCTGTACGTACGGCCCACTCTGCGCGGCGGCGGGTACGGCAAGGCGCTGCTGACCGAGCTGGCGCGGATCTGTGTGGAGCGGGGGTACGAGCGCCTCGAATGGGCCGTCCTGAACTGGAACACCCCGTCGATCAACTTCTACAAGTCGCTGGGGGCGAAGCCGCAGGACGAGTGGAGTGTGTACCGGCTGACCGACGAGGCGCTCGCGTCCCTGGGTGCGAAGCCGGGCTTTTAGAAGCCGGGCTCTTAGGGGACGAGGACCACCTTGCCCATCGTGCCGCGCGTCTCCATCGCGCGGTGCGCCGCCGCCGCCTCGGCGAGCGGGAAGCGGTGTACGGCCGGGCGCAGCCGCCCGGACGCGGCCTCGTCCATCGCGCGGGTCTCCAGTACCCGCAGGTCACCGCCCGCCTTTTGGATCATCACCGGGCCCAGTACGCCCTCGGAGGTGATCCCCCGCTCCGCCAGCTCCTCGTCCGTGAAGGTCAGCGGCTTTCCGTCGTGCAGGCTCTCGCCGGACCAGCCGAAGACGATGTGCCTGCCGCCCTTGCCGAGGAGGTCGACGGCCGCCCGGCCGGTCGCCCCGCCCACCGAGTCGAAGACGACGGTGGCGCGCCGCTCGCCGAGGTGGCCGAGGTAGTCGCGGACCTGGTCGGCCCAGTCGTCCTGGGTGTAGTCGACGGCCAGGTCGGCACCGTTCTCGGCGACCCGGGCGATCTTGGCGGGGCCGCCCGCCAGGCCGATGACGAGGGCGCCGGCGTTCTTCGCGTACTGGACGAGGAGCGTGCCGATGCCGCCGGCCGCCGCCGGGACGATGGCGATGTCGCCGGGGCCCAGCTCGGTGAATTGCAGGATGCCCATCGTCGTACGGCCCGTCCCGATCATCGCGACGGCCTCGGCCTCGTCCAGACCGGCGGGGATCTCGTGGAGTCTGGCGGCATCGGTGACGGCGAGCTCTGCGTAGCCGCCGGGGACCATGCCGAGGTGGACGACGACGCGCTTGCCGAGCCAGCTCGGGTCCGTGTTTTCGCCGAGCGCGTCGACCACGCCCGCCACCTCGCGGCCGGGGATGGTGGGCAGTTCCACGGGGGCGGGGTAGGGGCCGGTCATGCCCTCGCGCAGGGTGGCGTCGAGGAGGTGGACGCCGGCCGCGGCGACGGCGATCCGCACCTGTCCGGGGCCGGGGACGGGGTCGTCGGCCCGCTCGTAGGTCAGGTTTTCGGCGGGGCCGAAGGCGTGGAGGCGGATGGCGTGCATGGCGGGCTCCCGGTGTTCGTCGCGTGTTCTCGTAGCAGTCGGAGCGGCTACGAGCGGCTACGTGGAACACCTTTCAACCTCAAGTTCGCTTGAGGTCAAGCGGTTCCTGCCGCTGTTCGGCGGCGCGCCGGGCTGATGGTGCGCAGGGCGAGGGTGGCCGCCGCCACACCGCTGTTGAACGACACCTCGGAGAGCAGCCCGGGTGCCGCGACCTGATCGCCCGCGAGGTAGACCCCCTGGCCCCGGTCGATGGCGGGCCGGTCCCGCCAGGTGGCGCCCGGCCGGTCGACCGCGCCGGTACGGCCGTGCGCGAGGGCCTCGCGCCGCCAGACGGTACGTTCGCGCCAGCCGGGGAAGCCCAGGTCGAGCAGGGTCTCGGCGTGCGCGGTGCCGTCCGCCTTGGACTCGTGCGGGGCGAGGGGCAGCTGTCCCTGGATGAGCTGCACCCCCGCCGGGGCGAGGGTGCGGTCCTGGGCGGTGAACCGTTCCAGCCAGCCGGGGGCGTCGAGGTCGGAGACGACGAACGGGTCGCCTCTGCGCGTACGTATCGCCAGGTCGATCAGCGCCGTACGGCCGCTGTCCCAGCGCAGCGTGTCGTCGCCGAGGAGCCGGCGGGCCGCGTCGAGGTGCGTCGCCACGATGACAGGGCCGTGGCCCTCGGGGAGCGCGTCGACGCGCGATGTGGTCTCGATGCGTACGCCCAGGTCCCGGGCGTGGGTGGCCATCCGGTCGATGACCTCGCCCCAGCCGCCGCGCGGGTAATGCGCCTCGGGCGGGAGCGCGGTGGCGCGCCGCAGCCGTTCCTGGACGAACGCGGCGGAGAGCGAGCCGGGGTCGTGGTGGAAGAGCGCGACACCCATGTAGTGGGCGGCGGCGCGGGCACCCGCGACGCCGGCCTCGCCCGTGGCCCAGGTCAGGAAATCGACGTCCACCGGGGCCTGTCCGGCCCTTCGGCGGCCCAGCTTGAGCAGGGCGAGGGGCGGGAGGCGGCGGAGCGCGCCGTCGCGGCGGAAGCGGAACCGGAGGCCTTCGAGGGGCGGCAGGACCGCCATCGGGCCGAGCAGGCCGCGACGGCGGAGCCAGGTCCAGTGGGGTCCGCGGCGGTAGAGGGCGTGCGGACCCTCGTTGGTCCGGTATGGGCCTTCGCTGGTGCGCGCCCGGCCGCCGAGGGTGTGGTGAGCTTCGTACAGGGACACTCCGGCGCCGGACTCGGCCGCGGTGATCGCGGCGGTGAGCCCGGCGAAGCCGCCGCCGACGACGGTGATCTCGTGCATCGCTGTCTCTCCCCTCGTCGCTTACGAAGATACGAACGTGAGACGGATCGCGGGCTCTGGTGTGTGACATCGGGCGTGGCCGGGCTGTTGGTGGCCGGGGTGTTGTCAGTGGGAGGGGCCACGATGGGGACATGGCACTCAGGAAGAAGGTCCCCGGTACGGCCACGAGGTCGGCGCGGCTGCCGGAAGTGCGGTTGCCGCGGCTCATCCCGTACGACGGCGGTGGTCTGCAGCCGGACGGCGATTACGACGGCCTGGAGTTCCAGGGCGTCGATCTGCGCGGGCAGTCGGGACGTGGCGCGCGCTTCATCGACTGCGCGCTGCGGGAGTGCGCGCTGGACGAGACGGATCTGCTGAACGCCCGGTTCGTCGACTGTGTGCTCAGCGGCGTACGGGGTGTGGGGACCGGTCTCGCGGGCGCGTCGCTGCGCGATGTGGAGGTGAGGGACGCGCGGCTGGGCGGGACGCAGCTGCACGGAGCCGTGCTGGAGCGGGTGCTGATCAGGGGCGGGAAGATCGACTATCTGAATCTCCGGACGGCGAAGCTGAAGGACGTCGTCTTCGAGGGGTGTGTCCTGTCCGAGCCGGATTTCGGGGGCGCGGTGCTGGAGCGGGTGGAGTTCCGGGACTGTGTACTGCGGCGGGTGGACTTCAGCGCGGTACGGCTCAAGGACGTGGATCTGCGGACGGTCGCCGAGCTGGACATAGCGCGGGGCGTGGAGCGGCTGGCGGGCGCGGTGATCAGCCCGGCCCAACTGCTGGAGCTGGCACCGGCGTTCGCGGCGCAGATCGGGGTGCGGGTGGAGGGGTGAGGGGTGAGGGGTGAGGGGTGAGGGGTGAGGGGTGAGGGAGGAAGGCGCCGGTGTTTATCCGGGCAGGCGCGGGAAGCGGGCCTGGAGGTCCCAGACCACCGGGTTGTCGGCGAGGCCCTCGTGCATGTCGGAGAGGTCCGCGATCAGGTCGTGCAGAAAGTCGCGGGCCTCACGGCGCAGCTCGGTGTGGCTGAAGGTGAGCGGCGGCTCGTCGCCCGGCATCCAGTCGGCCTCCACGTCCACCCAGCCGAAGCGCCGCTCGAAGAGCATCCGGTCGGCGGACTCGGTGAAGTCGAGCTCGGCGCGCTGGGGCTTGGCGGCGCGGCTGCCGAGGGGGTCGCGGTCGACGCGCTCGACGATGTCGCACAGCGCCCAGGCGAAGTCCAGCACCGGCACCCATCCCCAGGCTGTGGAGACCTCGCGGTCCTTCTTGGTGTCCGCGAGGTAGACGTCGCCGCAGAAGAGGTCGTGGCGCAGCGACTGGACGTCCGCGCGGCGGTAGTCGGTCTGCGGGGGGTCGGGGAAGCGGCGGGAGAGGGAGTAGCCGATGTCGAGCACGTAGCCGATGGTGTCATGGGCGGGGCGATGACCCCACCGGACGGCTCTGGCCTGCGAAAACGCCACGCTCACACGTTCGGGTGAACGATTCCCGGATGTGGCCGCGCGTTGCGGCCTACGCTGGCAGTGTCGCTCTGCGCGAAGGAGGTACACCGTGGCACTGCCCGTTCCCCAGTACGAGTACGAGTACGACTACGAGACGGACGAGATCAGGCCCGTTGAGCCGGCGCCCGAGCCCCCGGAGGACCTTGAGGTCTGCGGTGCCGCGGACGACGGATCCGATTACTGGCTCCTGCTGCGGTCTCTCAAGGGCCGGGTCCCTGCCATGGGTGTGGAGCAAGCCTTCGACGTGTTCAGTGCGGTCGCCCCTGAGGGGTGGCGCGTGGAATTGATCGAAGGGGATATTCACGTGACGCCTCCCGCCAATGGCGAGCATGAGGAGATCGTGTCCGAGGTAAGTGGCCAGCTGCCTCCCAGCCGCAAGAAGCAGGGGCTGAGAATCTTCACCGGAATCGGCCTCAACGTGCCGGGCGGCAGCAAGAGCGGTCACGTCGAACCGGACATCGTGATCGCGCCGAAGGGCAGCTTCGCCAACGAGGAGTACTACCACGACCCCGCAAAGGTGCTGCTCGTCGCCGAGGTCACCTCGCACTCCACCGCCGAGAACGACCGAGCCAAGAAGATCCTCGGCTATGCCCGTGCGGGCATCCCCGTCTATCTGCTCATCGACCGGCTGGCGGCCGAGATCCTCGTGTACTCCCAGCCCGAGGGTGACCTCTACACGCGCAAGGTCGCCTACGAGTTCTCCGAGACGATCCCGCTCCCCGAGCCACTCGGCTTCGATCTCGACGCCTCCGAGTTCTGACGACCCGCCGCCGAACCCTGGCCCCGTGAACACCGGCCCTGCATAAGATCAAGCGCGTGGATCAGCGCTCGCTCATACGTGCCGCAGTGCCCGCCCTCGCCCTGCTGCTTCTCGGGGGCCTCACCGGCTGTACGGACGACAGCCAGGACCCGCAAGGCCAGGACGTGCACGGCACTCCGGGCGCGACCGGCGTGAGTGATCCGTACTTCGCGGGACTCGGCAACGGCGGATACGACGTCCAGCACTACGCCCTCACCCTCGACTACGACCCCAAGACGCGCCGTCTCAAGGGAACCGCCGAGATCACCGCCCGCGCCACCCAGGATCTGAGCGCCTTCAACCTCGACCTGCACGCGATGACGGTCGACAGCGCCACCGTCGACGGCGAGAAGGCCACCGCCGACCACTCCGGCGACGAGCTGAGGCTGCGACCGCGCCATGACCTCGGCAAGGGCAAGACCTTCCGCACCGTTGTGCGCTACTCCGGCGAACCGCAGAAGATCACCGACGCGGACGATGCGGAGGAAGGCTGGCTGAAATCCAGAACCGGGGACGACACGCTCGCGGTCGGCGAGCCCGCCGGGTCCATGGCCTGGTTCCCCGGCAACAACCACCCCAGCGACAAAGCCACGTACGACATCGCCGTCACCGTGCCGAAGCGGTTGCAGGCCATCTCCAACGGAGAGTTGCGGAGCCAACGCACGGCGGGCGCGCGCACCACCTTCAGCTGGAAGTCGAAGGAGCCGATGGCGACGTACCTCGCCACGCTCGCCATCGGCGCGTACGACCTGAAGCCGTCCCGTACCCCCTCGGACATCCCCGTCCTCACCGCCGTCGATCCGTCCGTGGCCGCCGACAGCGCCGAGGTGCTCGCTGAGCTCCCCGAGATCATGGAGTGGGCGGTGGACAACTTCGGCCCGTACCCCTTCTCCTCCGTCGGCGCGATCGTCGTGCCGGAGGATGAGGTCGGCTACGCCCTGGAGACCCAGACCCGGCCCGTCTTCCCCCTGGACCAGCTCGACGTCACGACGCTCGTCCATGAGATCGCGCACCAGTGGTACGGCAATTCCGTGACCCCGGAGTCCTGGAAGGACATGTGGCTCAACGAGGGCTTCGCCACCTACGCGGAGTGGATCTGGGCCGAGGACTATGAGGACACCCCGGCCCAGGAGAGCTTCGACGCGGCCTTCGCCGACGAGGAGGAGAGCGGCGTCTGGGACTTCGCGCCCGCCGATCCGCCCTCCGCGGCGCAGATCTCCGACTCTCCCGTGTACCAGCGCGGCGCGATGGTCCTGCACAAAATCCGGCAGGAGGTCGGCGAGGACCTCTTCTACGACATCGTGGAGGGGTGGGCGACGACCTACCGCCACGCCAACGCCTCCACCGCGGACTTCACGGCCTACGTGGAGAAGAAATCCGGCAAGGACCTCGACGAGCTGTGGAAGACCTGGCTGTACGGCAAGGCCAAGCCCGCAACGCCGTGAGACCGGGCCTTGAGACCGGAGAGGAGCCCCCGGCGCGCGGCCGGAGGCTCCTCTCTGGATCGGTTACCCGCCTACGACGTACGTCAGAGGTTGACGCCGAAGTCGCGGGCGATGCCCTCAAGACCCGAGGCGTACCCCTGGCCGACGGCGCGGAACTTCCACTCCGCGCCATTGCGGTAGAGCTCGCCGAAGACCATTGCGGTCTCGGTGGCGGCGTCCTCGCTCAGGTCGTAGCGCGCGAGCTCGGCGCCGCCCGCCTGGTTGAGGATGCGGATGTACGCGTTGCGCACCTGCCCGAAGTTCTGGCTGCGGTTCACCGCGTCGTAGATCGAGACCGGGAAGACGATCTTGTCCACGTCGGCCGGCAGACCCGCCAGGTTGACGTTGATCTGCTCGTCGTCGCCGCCGCCCTCGCCGGTGCGGTTGTCACCGGTGTGGACGATGGTCTGGTCCGGCGTGGCCTTGTTGTTGAAGAAGACGAAGTGGGCGTCGGACGCCACCTTGCCGCCGGGGTTCACGCCGATGGCGGACGCGTCGAGGTCGAAGTCGGTGCCGGTGGTGGTGCGGACGTCCCAGCCGAGGCCGACCGTGACGGCGGTGAGGCCCGGGGCCTCCTTGGTGAGCGAGACGTTGCCGCCCTTGGACAGGCTTACTGCCATGGGAAGTCCCCTTCAAGATCGAGTGTGCGGGCTTCGAGCGCTCCCGAAGCTACCGTCACCCGTACTAACGCGAGCGGGGGACCGCCAGGTTCCGCGCGTCTTTACTTTCTTTACCCGGCTCCATCCGGGAAAAGCGGGTGACGCGAACAGCGTGCGCACGCGACCATGGGGGCATGTCCGGGACCCAACCCCATCGGGGGTCCGGGGGTCGCACCCCGGGTAAGCACATCATCCGCGGCTCGGTCTCCTTGCCGGAGTCCGAGCTCATGTGGCGGTTCTCACGTTCGTCGGGACCCGGCGGCCAGCATGTCAACACCAGCGACTCGCAGGTGGAGCTCCGCTTCGACGTCGCCAGGACCGAGGCGCTGCCGGAGGTCTGGAAGGACCGTGCGCTGGAGCGGCTGGCGGGCAAGCTGATCGACGGGGTGATCTCCGTACGCGCGTCGGAACACCGTTCCCAGTGGCGCAACCGCGAGACGGCCCTGGTCCGCCTCGCCGCCCTCATCGCCGAGGCGACCGCGCCGCCGCCACGGCCGCGGCGGGCCACCAAGATCCCGCGCGGCATCAATGAGCGGCGGCTGCGGGAGAAGAAGCAGCGCGCCGAGACCAAGCGCGGCCGCACCGGCCGCGACTGGTAGTCGGCCCCTCGGCAGGCCCAGGCCCTCAGCCCAACTGGCGGTACCGGCCCCGGAAGTACGTCAGCGGGCCGCCGTCCGCGCTCCCCACGCCGGCCGCCAGGACCCGCCCGATCACCAGCGTGTGGTCACCCGCCTCGATCCGCTGCTCCGTACGGCACTCCAGCGTCGCCAGCGCGCCCCTGACCAGCAGCGCCCCGGACACCTCACCCCTGGCGTACGGAATGTCCTCGAACAGCAGCCGGTCGCTGAGCCGCCCCTTCATCGCGAACCGCCCCGCGATGTGCCGCTGGCTCTCCGAGAGCACCGAGACACCCCACAGCGGCTGCTCATCCAGCAGGTCGTCCATGCGTGAGCCGTTGCGCAGGCTCACCAC
Organism: Streptomyces sp. NPDC052236; assembly: GCF_044548015.1. Lineage (NCBI taxonomy): Bacteria > Bacillati > Actinomycetota > Actinomycetes > Kitasatosporales > Streptomycetaceae > Streptomyces > Streptomyces sp. NPDC052236. Next base: position 46,537 of record NZ_JBIUBL010000013.1, read on the forward strand.
CACCAGAGGCGGGTCCAGCGACACCGACATGAAGGCGGTCGCGGTCATGCCCGCGTCCTCGCCGCCGCGCGGGCCCGCGTCGGCGTCGTGCGCGGTCACCAGCACCACGCCCGCGGCCAGCCGGGACATGGCAGCGCGGAATTCCTCGTCACTCACCCCCTCAGCATGGGCTATCGCGACAAGGGCGGAAGTTTGAGGCGTTTGCAACACGCGAGGAACGCTAATCCCGGCGCCCGCGACTCGCATCGGGCCAGGGGACCAGGCAGGTCCTAGGACCAGTACCCAGTACGCTCGCCAACGGGCCAGTCGTACGCCAGGGGCGCTCGTACCGGATTTCGCGACTCTTCGTAACTCTTCACCACCAGATGTGACTTGAGTCACAGAGCGCATTATTTGTTGACCCTGTGTACCGACCGCACAGCTCGCTGTGATTCAGTGGCCGTCGTAGCGGGACAGTGCGCCAAGACCCTGGAGTTGTTGCTGTCGAGGTCTCGGGGGGAGTGAGCAATGGCGGAGACCGAGTCGGAGCCGTACGTCCGTCTTGCGACCCTGCGGCAGCTGCACCAGGCCGTCGCGGAGCTCAACACCGCCCGCAGCCTGGCCGACACCCTGCAGACCGTCGCCGACGGCATCGTCTCGGGACTCAGCTACGAGCTCGCCTGCGTCAATCTCGTACGGCCCGACGGTGACCTCGTCGTCGCGGCGTTCGCGGGCAGCGCCGCCGCGGAAGCCCTGATCACCGGGCGGGTGGGCTCCCGCTCCTCCTGGGAGAAGCGGCTCACCATGGGCGAGGCCTGGGGCGAGCTCCGCTTCATCCCGCACACCGAGGGCTGGGTCCTCATAGAGGACGACGTCCCGCAGTGGCACACGGAGGGCCCCGACCCCCGTTTCGAGGACGAGTGGCATCCGCAGGACCGCCTCTACGCCCCCATGTACGCGTCCACCGTCCGCGGCGGCGGCGACCGCGAACGCCGCCGTGAGCTGCTCGGCGTCATCTCCGTCGACCGGCCGCGCAACGGCCGCAGGCCGGGAAGCTGGGGCCAGGAAGCACTCCAGATGTACGCCTCCCAGTCCGCGATCGCGATCAGCAACGCCCGGCTGCGGGCGAACATGCAGCGCGCCCTGGTCCGGCTGGAGCGCGAGCAGCAGGCCCTGCGCGCCAGCGAGGAGTCCTTCCGGCAGGCCTTCGAGTACGCGCCCAGCGGCATGGCCATCGCCGAGATGGGCGGCGACCAGCACGGCAGACTGCTGCGCACGAACGACGCCCTGTGCCGCCTGCTCTCCCGCCCCGCCTCCGCGCTACGGCGCTTCGCCTTCGCCGACCTCGTCCACCCCGAGGACGTCGGCACCCTGCTGCGCACATCCGCCGAGGGCGGTCGCGCCGAGCTGCGTCTGGGCCGCCGGGACGGGACGTACGTCTGGGTCTCGCTGCGCAACTCCGTCGTCGCGGACACCGCCGACGGGCCGCGTTTCCTGCTCACGCACGTCGAGGACATCGAGGATCGCAAGCGCCACGAGCTCCAGCTCGCGCACCGGGCCAGCCATGACGCGCTCACCGGGCTGCCCAACAGCGCCGAGCTGCGCGCCCGGCTCAGCTCCCGGCTGTGCCCGCGGCCGTTGGCGAGGCGCGAGACGGCCGTCGAAGCGCTGGACGCCGCGTACGAGAACGACGGCGAGCGCAACTACCGCCGCCGCGACGACAGCCCCGAGCTCGGGGCCGCCGGTCTGCCGTTCGACCACCATGTGCACATGGTCGCGCCCGCCGACGACGTGGACGACGGTACGAAGGGACTCGCGGTTCTCTTCTGCGACCTGGACGGCTTCAAGTCGATCAACGACCGGTACGGGCACCAGACGGGCGACGCCGTACTGGTCGAGGTCGCGCGGCGGCTCACCACCGGCGTGCGCGACAACGACACCGTCGCCCGGCTCGGCGGTGACGAGTTCGTCGTCCTGGCCGACGGCCTCGGCGCGGCCGACGCCGCTGACCTGGCCGTACGCCTGCGGAACGCGATCATCCTGCCGATCCGGGTCGACGGTCGAGGGGTCCGCGTCGGGGCCAGCTTCGGCATCGGATGGGCGAGCTGCGGGATGACCGTGGAGGAAGTCCTGCAATCCGCGGACCAGCGGATGTATATCGAGAAACGATCTCGGGCGAAGGTGCACCGGCGGGCGGGCTGAGCCGGAGGCTGAGGCAAACGCCAACCTTTTGGGCGCCCCGAAGCGCGGTAGGCTCGCCCACGTCGGCGATGTGCTGACGACATGGTGAGGAGTGACCAGGGATGACGGCCGCGAACAACGGCGCGAGCACGCCTGAGGACGACGACCCGTTCGGCTACCTGTACGAGGACGGGATGGCAGCGGGTGCCACACCGCCCGGTCAGGGCCGCGGTTACGGCTACCCGGGTCCCGCTTCGCAGCCGGGGGTCCCCAGAACCTCGTACAACCAGGTACGGACTGTCGGCGAGCGCCAGTACGGCCAGCAGGTCCCGCAGCAGCAGGCTCAGCAGGGTTACCCGGGCCAGCCGCCCGCGCAGTACGCGGCTCCCGAGACGTACCCCGGCGGCCCGCCCAACCGCCAGGTCCCCCCCCAGCACGGCGGTGGCGGCGGAGGGCGTGGCCCCAACACCAAGGGCCTGCTGATCGGCGCGATAGCGGTGGTCGCGGTGGTCGTGATCGGCATCACGGCGGCGCTGCTGTCGAACGTCGGCGACGACGACAAGACGGACGGCACGGCGGGCGGCGCGACCGGCACGCCGACCGCGGGCGCGTCGGTGAAGCCGAGCGAGACGCCGTCCACGTCCGAGGAGCCGTCGGAGGGGCTGCCGCAGCAGGACGCCGCGACGCTGCGGCTGGGCGGGCCGGCGCGGCTCGGCAAGGACGTAACAGGCGCAAAGGGCGCGGGCGGCGCGTACGTGATGTTCAACGGCGTCGGCGGATCCGCCAGCTGGTCGGTGAACGTGCCCGCCGCCGGCGAGTACACGATGTTCATCACGTACGGCGTGCCGGGCAAGGACGCCAAGACCTCGCTCACGATCAATGGCGGTAAGCCCCGGGAAATCAATATGTCCAACTTCTCGAAGGCCGCGGAGGGCGACTGGGAGAAGGGCTGGACGCGCACCTACGCCTACGTCAACCTCGACAAGGGCAAGAACGACCTGAAGATCTCCTGCGAGCCGGGCAATCAGTGCGAGGCGTACCTCGACCAGGTCAGGCTGGAGCAGGGCCACAAGGGCTGATGAGAATCCGCTTCGGATACACCGACGCTCCTCGCGCCTAGGCTTGGTCTCGCGGTACGCAAGGAACGTCGTACGTCGTGAATCATCAGCTGCGACTATCCCTCATTAGGTGTAGTCGCAGCTGATGCTGGTGCGAATTTTTTCTCGCGGATCAGCCTACGTCCAGGCTGCGCAATTATTCACCATGGTGCTGCCTGAGAAGCGTCCCACTTGTACTCCGCCATCGAAAATTCCGGCACTATCCGAAGCGGTTGTTGTCCATGTCTTCCTGGTGCCAGATCCGTCATTGTTTGCCCGCCAGGGCCAGTACTTGATACTGCCATGCGTATTCTTGGAAATGAAGCGAACTCTCACTTGGCGATTGTCTGCTGCAAGGTCTGCAACGCTAATAGTGATGGTGACCGTGGTGCCCGGACCATGCCAGTTCTTTATGACCACGTCTCCCTGGGCGCCGGTGGTCTCGCAATCTCTATACTCCGGTTCCACGGCCTGTGCGGGGCTCGATATCGATATCGCGAGGGCCAGTGAGCACATGGTCGTACTTAACGCGGCGATCTTTTTCTTCACGTAATTCACCTTTCGTTGAATGAGTGTGCGAATGTTGAGCGTGCACGGTCATGGGTGTTGATGCAGCTGTTTACGTCGCCATGAGAATGCTCAGGAAACCCGCCACCGTCCCGGTCATCGCCACACGTGCCGGGACGAGGTATTTCCGGGGGTCGACCGTCGTCGGGTTGGCCTCCAGGAAGGCCCGCACCGCGCCCGTGAACGCTGTGTTCAGGGCCGTACCGACGTTGATTTTGACCATGCCGGCCGCGATCGCCCGCCGGAGCTCGTCGTCCGGGACGCCCGACGAGCCGTGCAGGACCAGCGGCACGGGCACCGCGTCCCGCAGGCGGCCGATCAGGGCGTGGTCCAGGGTCGCCGTGCGCCGGGTCATCGCGTGGGACGAGCCGACCGCGACGGCCAGCGCGTCCACGCCCGTGGCGGCGACGTAGGCCGTGGCCTCGGCCGGGTCCGTACGAACGCCCGGGGTGTGGGCGTCGAGCGGCGGCTCGCCGTCCTTGCCGCCCACCTTGCCGAGCTCCGCCTCGACCCAGATGCCGCGCTCGTGGCCCCAGCGCACCGCGTCCGCCGTGACCTTGACGTTCTCGTCGTACGGCAGCTTCGAGGCGTCGAACATCACCGAGCCGAAGCCTTCGTCGGCCGCCGCCCGCAGCAGGTCCACGGAGACGACATGGTCGAGGTGGAGCGCGAGCGGGGCGGTGGACGCGCGGGCGACGGCGGTGGTGGCGGCGGCGATCGCGGAGAGGTTTCCGCCGTGGAACTTCACGGCGTTCTCCGATATCTGGAGGATCGCGGGCACGCCCGCCCGCTCGGCCCCGGCGGCGATCGCCTCCGCGTGCTCCAGGGTGATGACGTTGAACGCGGCGACACCGCGCCCGTCGGCTGCCGCGGCCGAGACGAGTTCGCCAGTGGTGACGAGTGGCATGGGGCCCCCTGGTGTGGTTGGTGCGCCGGCTTCTTACGCCGCCGCCGGTCGCTCGGTCACCGCGATGCGCGGCAGCAACTCCTCGTACAACCCCCTGTCGTACTCGCCCGCCGCCGGCGCCGCCACGGTCGCCGCCGACAGCGCCACCGCGCGCGCCAGCCGCCGCGGCCACGGAAGCCGCTCCACCAGCCCCGAGAGCAGCCCGGCCACCGCCGAGTCGCCCGCGCCCGTCGGGTTGCCCCGCACGGGCTCCGGCGGGACCGCCTGCCAGACGCCCTCCGCCGTGACGGCCAGCAGCCCTTCAGGGCCGAGCGAGGCCACCACGGCGTGCGCCCCGCGGCGGCGCGCGTCGTGGGCGGCGCGCACGGGTTCGCGGGAGCCGGTGAGCTGGGCCAGTTCCTCGGCGTTGGGCTTGACCAGGTCGGGGCGGGCGGCGATGGCGCGGCGCAGGGGCTCGCCGCTGGTGTCGAGGAGCACGGGGACGGCCGCGGCCCTGGCCCGGCGGACCAGTTCCGCGTACCCGCCCACCTGGACGCCGGGCGGCAGGCTTCCGCACAGGGCGACGGCTTCGGCTCCCTCCCGCAGGAGGGAGCCGTACGTGCCGAGGAAGGCGGCCCACTCCTCGGGCGTGACGGTGGGGCCGGGCTCGTTCAGCTGGGTCGTGTCGCCGCTCGCGTCGTCCACGACCGCGAGCGTACGGCGGGTCGTCCCGGCGATCGGGACGAGCGCGTCGCGTGGCCCGAGCGGGGCGAGCAGCTCGCGCAGCACGGCTCCGGTGGGGCCGCCCGCGAAGCCGGTGACGACGCTCTCGTGGCCGAGCGAGCTCAGCACGCGCGCGACGTTGATGCCCTTGCCGCCGGGGCGTTCGCGGACCTCACTGACGCGGTGGCTGCGGTGTGGGACCAGGGCGGGGACGCGGTACGTGAGGTCGAGGGCGGTGTTGAGCGTGACTGTCAGGATCACCCGCGAAACCCCCGGAGGACGCTCGTTTGCCGTGCTCTGATCGTGCCAAACCCGCCGGACGGCGGCCCTACGGCTCGACCACCCACACGCCCTTGCGCATCACACCCTTGAGCGCGAACTCCGCGTCCAGAACAACCAGGTCGGCGTCCTTCCCCGGCTCCAGCGACCCCACCTTGTCGTACGCGCCCAGCAGCTTCGCCGGATTGGCCGAGATGGCTCGTACGACGTCCTCCACCGGCAGCCGGTCGATCGTGACCGCGCGCCGGAACGCGGTGTCCAGCGTGAGCGTGGACCCGGCGATCGAACCGCCCTCCACCAGCCGGGCGACACCTTCCTTGACCTCGACCGCGAGCGGCCCGAGCTGGTACTGGCCGTCGCCGAAGCCCGCCGCGTCCATCGCGTCCGTGATGAAGGCGACCCGGCCCGCGCCCGCGCGGTGGAAGGCGAGCTCCAGGGCCGCGGGGTGCAGATGCGTACCGTCGTTGATCAGCTCGACCGTGACCCGCTCGTCCTCCAGCAGCGCGGCGATGGGTCCCGGCGCGCGGTGGCCGAGCGCGGGCATCGCGTTGAACAGGTGCGTCGCCACGGTCGCGCCAGCCTCGATGGCCTCGACGGTCTGCTCGTACGTCGCGTCCGTGTGCCCGACGGCGGCGATCACTCCGTGCTCGGCGAGCAGGCGTACGGAGTCGATGCCGCCGGGCAGTTCGGTGGCCAGGGTCACCATCCGTGCCGTACCGCGGGCCGCGTCGATCAGTTTCCTGACCTCCGACGGGTCGGGGTGGCGCAGCAGCGCCTCGCTGTGCGCGCCCTTGCGGCAGGGCGAGATGAACGGCCCCTCGAAGTGGATGCCCGCCAGATCGCCCTGTTCGACCAGTTCGGACAGCAGACCGGCGCGCTGGGCGAGGAAGTCCATCTCGCCGGTGACGGTGGAGGCGACGAGGGTCGTCGTGCCGTGCTCGCGATGGGTCCGTACGCCCTTGAGTACGTCGTCCACGGTCCCGGAGGTGAAGGAGGCGCCGCCGCCGCCGTGGTTGTGGATGTCCACGAAGCCGGGCACGACCCAGTGCCCGGACAGATCACGCGAGGGTGCCCCGGCCGGCGCGTCGGCGGCGAGCTTCGTTCCCCTGACCACGATCCGGCCGTTCTCGACGGTCCCGGTCGGCAGCACCACCCGGGCGCCGGTCAGGATGGTGTCGTCGGCGCGTGCGGCCATTAGGGCCATTAGGTGGTTACCTCCGAGTCGGTGGCGAGCAGATCCCAGGCGAGCAGTCCCGCGCCCAGGCAACCTGCCGTGTCCCCGAGGGCGGCGGGGACGATGGCGGGCACCTTCTGGAACGTGACGCGCTCCTTGACCGTGGCCCGCAGTGGTGTGAACAACGTTTCCCCGGCTTCGGCGAGACCGCCACCGATGATCAGGGTGCGCGGATCCAGCAGGGTGAGCGCGGTGACGAGCCCGGCGGCGAGCGCGTCGACGGCGTCGTGCCATACCCGTACGGCCCGTTCGTCACCGGAGTCGGCGGCCTTCGCGCAGTCGGCGGCGTTGGCGTCCGGGTCGCCGGAAGCGGCGGCCCAGGCGCGGGTCACGGCCGCCGCGGAGGCGAGGGTTTCGAGGCAGCCGCGCTGTCCGCAGCCGCAGTCGGGCCCGTCGGGGCGTACGACGATGTGGCCGATCTCGCCCGCGTATCCGTGGGCGCCCGCCTCGATCCGCCCGGCGAAGCCGATGGCTCCGGCGATCCCGGTGCCGAGCGCCACGAAGAGGAACCGGTCGGCGCCCCTGCCCGCCCCGATCCGGCCTTCGGCGAGCCCGCCGGTGCGTACGTCGTGCCCGAGGGCGACGGGCACGCCGCCGAGCCGCTCGGTGAGCAGATCGCGCAGGGGTACGTCGCGCCAGCCGAGGTTGGCGGCGTAGACGGCGACGCCCCGGTCGGCGTCCACGATGCCGGGGACGGCGACGCCCGCGGCGAGCGCGGACTCACCGAGGTGTGCGGAGCCGTACGCGCGCAGCTCGCCCGCGAAGCCGAGGATCGACTCGACGACGGCGTCGGGCCCGCGCTCGCGCCCGGTGGCGCGCCGGGTCTCGTACAGCAGCGCGCCGTCCACGCCGACGAGGGCGGCCTTCATGCCGGTGCCGCCCACATCGAGGGCGATGACGTGTCTCACCCGGACAGTCTGGCGTGTACGGACGGAGAGGTCTAGTCCACTGCGATGAATAGTTGCGGGCGCATACAAAAAGGCGCGGAGGCGCCCGCCATGCGGCTCACGACTGAACGCGCGGCAGGATCACGCCAGAATCACGCTGCGGGACAGGTTCCTCGGCCGGTCCGGGTCGTACCCCTTCGCCTCGGCCAGCGTCACCGCCAGCCGCTGCGCCCGGATCAGATCCGCCAGCGGATCCGACTCCTGGCGCGCCACCAGCGTGCCGCCCACCCTCGCCACATCCGCCGACAGGCCCTCGGGCAGCGCGCCGAAGACCCACGCGACCCGCCCAGGACCGGTGATCGAGATCGGGCCGTGGCGGTACTCCATCGCCGGGTACGACTCCGTCCACGCCCCCGCCGCCTCCCGCATCTTCAGCCCCGCCTCCAGCGCGAGGCCGTACGTCCAGCCGCGCCCCAGGAACGTCCACTGCTCCGCGCCCACCACCGCCTCCGGCAACGGCTCGGTGACCGCGAGCTCCGCGTCGACGGCCGCGTCGGCGACCGGCTTGACGCCCTCGACCGGACCGAGACCGGCCCGCAGGAACGCCAGCGCCGTCGTCGCGAACCGGGTCTGGACGACCGACTCCTCGTCCGCCCAGTCGAGCACCGCCACCGCGTCCGCCGCCCGCATCACGGGCGTCGTCGGGTCGGCGGTCAGGGCCAGCGTGCGGACCGTGCCGCGCAGCGCGCCGAGCAGGTCGAGCACCTCCGTCGTCGTACCGGAGCGGGTGATCGCGACGACCCGGTCGTAGGACCGGCCCACCGGGAACTCGGATGCCGCGAACGCGTCGGTTTCGCCCTGTCCGGCCGCCTCCCGCAGCGCGGCGTACGCGATCGCCATGAACCACGACGTGCCGCAGCCGATGACGGCGACACGCTCACCCGGCTCCGGCATTCCCTCGAAAACGGCGGCGGCATCGGCCGCTCTCCGCCAGCAGGCGGGCTGGGTGGCTATCTCTGCCGCGGTACGGGACATACGCCAAGTCCTCCCATGGATCTACGTGTTGAGCGCGTCGTACGCGTGGTGCCTAGCAGATGCCCGCGGCCCATGTGGTGGATGTTGCAGAAGTGAGATGCATTGGAGTAGACCTCATGCCCCCAAATGGGGGAAACTCGCTGCTCATCACAACAGCAGAGGGTGAGGGACAGCGTGCAGCGGCACTTCTTGAGTCTGACCGCGGCGGTCGCCGCACTGGGTATGGCATTGACCCTTACGGGCTGTGGCAGCTCCAGCGGGGACGGAAGCGAAGTGACGCTCAAGCTCGTCGCTGCCGACTACGACGTGGCGGGCGGCGAGTCCAGCAAAACGTACTGGGCCGGCCTGGCCAGGGAGTTCGAGTCCACGAACCCCGGCATCAAGATCGACGTCCAGATCGAGTCCTGGACCGACGTGGACCGCAAGGTCGCCGAGATGGTCAAGGCGGGCAAGGCACCCGACATCGCGCAGATCGGCGCGTACGCCGACTACGCCGCGGCCGACAAGCTCTACACCGCCGGCGAGCTGCTCTCCGTGCCGGTGCAGTCCAACTTCCTCGCGCCGCTGGTCACCGCGGGCAAGAGGAAGCGCGTCCAGTATGGACTGCCGTTCGTCGCCTCCACCCGGCTGCTCTTCTTCAACAAGGAGCTCTTCGCCGACGCCGGTATCAAGAAGGCTCCGGAAACCTGGGAGCAGCTGGCGGACGCCGCGAAGAAGCTGAAGTCGAAGACGGACGCCAAGTACCCCTTCGCGCTGCCGCTGGGCCCGGAAGAGGCCCAGGCCGAGACGATGATGTGGCTGCTCAGCGGCGGTGCGGGTTATACCGACCCGGTCGGCAGCTACGCGATCGACTCGCCTTCGAACGTCTCCACCTTCAACTGGCTGCGGGACGAGCTGGTCGGGAAGGGGCTCACCGGCCCGGTCTCGCCGTCCAAGCTGAACCGCAAGGAGGCGTTCGCCGCGTTCACGCGCGGTGAGGTGGGCATGCTCAATGGCCACCCCTCGCTGATGCAGGCCGCTCAGAAGGCGGGCGTCGAGGTGGGCAAGGTGGCGCTGCCGGGTCGGGCCGGCCGGTCCAAGGCGACGATGGGTGTCGCCGACTGGATCATGGGCTTCAAGGAGACCGGTCACCGGGCCGAGATCGGCAAGTTCCTGGACTTCGTCTTCGACGACAAGAACGTCCTCGACTTCGCGGGCCAGAACAATCTGCTGCCGGCGACGATCTCCGCGTCCGAGGCGATGGAGGTGGACCCGGAGCGCCAGGAGCTGAAGGAGTTCCTGGAAGAGCTTCCCGGGTCGGTGCTTCCGCCGGTCGGCAAGACGTCGTGGGCGTCGGTCAGCGAGAACATCAAGGGGAACATCGGCAAGGCGGTCGAGGAGGACGGGGACCCGAAGGTGGTGCTGGAGCGGATCGGCAGGCAGGCGACAGCGGCGGAGAACGCGGAGTAACGCGGAGTGGCCGGACAGGTTGCCCGGTCCCGGTATGTTGCCCGTATGACGGACAACGCGGACCGCCCCCGGACACTCTCCGAGCGGGACCGTGCCGTACTGGCCATGGAGAGCGGCTCGTGGCCGGGCCCCGGCGCGAAGGAGCGGGCCATCCGGGAACAGCTCGGGATGTCCCCGGTCCGCTACTACCAGCTCCTCAATGCCCTGCTGGACGATGAGCGGGCGCTGGCGCACGACCCGGTCACGGTCAACCGGCTGCGCCGCGTCCGAGACGCCCGGCGAAGTCGCCGATAGGGTCGGACCATGGGCAGCACAGCACCGTACGCGCATCCCTTGCCGACGCCGTCCACCCCTGCGGGGCGCGAGGGCCTGGCCGCGATTGTGGCCCGCCCCGCGAGGGCGGTGATCGCCCTCGATTTCGACGGCACCCTGGCCGACATCGTGCCCGACCCCGAACAGGCCCGCGCCAACCCGGCGGCGGTACCGGCGCTTGCCGCGCTCGCGCCGAAGGTGGCCTCGATCGCCGTGATCACCGGGCGCCCGGCCGGGGTCGCTGTCCGGTACGGCGGCTTCGCCGGCGTCCCCGGCCTGGACCACCTGGTGGTCCTCGGCCACTACGGCGCGGAACGCTGGGACGCGATCACCGGCACGGTCCGCACCCCGGCGCCCCACCCCGGAGTGGCGGCGGCCCGCGCCGAACTCCCCGGCTTCCTGGACGGCATCGGCAGCTGGCGCGGCACCTGGATCGAGGAAAAGGGCCAGGCGGTGGCGGTCCACACGCGTCGCGCCACCGACCCGCAGGCGGCGTTCGACGCCCTGCGTGAGCCGCTGTCGGCCCTTGCCGCCCGCCACGGCCTGATCGTCGAACCGGGCCGCATGGTCCTGGAGCTGCGCCCGCCGGGCATGGACAAGGGCGTGGCGCTGACGGAGTACGTACGCGAGGTAGGCGCGGAGTGCGTGCTGTACGCGGGGGACGACCTGGGCGACCTGCCCGCGTTCGGAGCGGTGGAGAAACTCCGCTCGGAGGGCGTGCCGGGCGTGTTGGTGTGCAGCGGCGGCACCGAGGAGGTGCCGGACCTGGCGTCCCGCGCGGATGTGTTGCTGCCGGGGGGGCCGGGGGCGGTGGCGGGCCTGCTCGCGTCGCTGGCGTCAGCGATGGCGGCCTGACCGTTCCGGACACGTGCGGGCCCTGGTCGGGGGCGCTGCCCCCGAACCTCCGAGCCTCAATCGCCGGCGAGGCTGGAAATCCAGCCCGTCCGGCGATTGAGGACACACCCGAAGGGCGTACGGGGTCTGGGGCGCAGCCCCAGTTCGGGATGGGGGTACTCCCCCTACGCCTGGCGGCGTGGGGGCACCTCCCACGCCGCCAGGCGTAGGGGGAGGGCGGGTAGGGGACAAGCCCGCCCCTTGGCGCACCCGCACCCACCGCACGCCCCTACCCCCGCAACGCTTCCAACTGCTCCAAAAACCACCGCTGAGGCGGCAACGCCATCGCCGCCGCCGCCAACCGCTTCGTCCGCTCCCCCCGCTCCCCCGCCGGCATCACCAGCGCCTCATGCAGCGCCTCCGCCGTCCCCATCACGTCGTACGGGTTCACCACCAGCGCGTCCTCGCCCAGCTCCTCGTACGCCCCCGCCTCCCGCGACAGCACCAGCGCGCACCCCGCGTCCGAGACCACCGGGATCTCCTTCGCGACGAGGTTCATGCCGTCGCGGATCGGGTTGACCAGCGCGACATCCGCCAGCCGGTACGCCGCCAGCGACCGCGCGAAGTCGTCCTTCAGATGGAGCACGACCGGCGTCCACCCCGCCGTCCCGTAAACCGCGTTGATCTCCCAGGCGACGCGCTGGACCTCGTCCATGTACGTGCGGTACAACGCCAGGTCCTGCCGCGACGGGTACGCGAACGCGACATGCACCACCCGCTCGCGCCACTCCGGCCGGGATTCCAGCAGCTGCCGGTACGCCAGCAGGCCCCGCACGATGTTCTTGGACAGCTCCGTGCGGTCCACCCGCACAATCGTCTTGCGGCCAGGGCCGACCTCCGCGCGGAGCGCCGTCAGCCGCTCCGCGACGTCCGGCCGGTGCGCCCGCTCCCGTAGGAAGTCCGCGTCCGTGCCAAGACCGTGCACCCCGATCCGGGTGCCCGCCAGAGGCAGCGCCTCCGCGCCCAGCACTTCCGTACAGCACGCCCGGAACGCGTCCGCCCACCGGTGGGTCAGGAAACACGCCCGGTCCGCCCCCAGCAACCCCCGCAGCAGCTGCTCCGCGATGTCGTCCGGCAGCATCCGGAAGTAGTCGACGGGCGCCCACGGCGTGTGCGAGAAGTGGCCGATCTTCAGGTCGGGCCGCAGCTCGCGGAGTATGCCGGGGGCCAGTGCCAGGTGGTAGTCCTGGATCAGCACCGCCGCGCCCTCGCCCGCCGCCGCGGCCAGGGCTTCCGCGAAAGCCCGGTTGTACGCCTCGTACGACGCCCACTGCCTGCGGAACTCCGCGTCGAAGACCGGCTCCAGCGCCGTTTGGTACAGCATGTGGTGGACGAACCACAGCGCCGAGTTCGCGATGCCGTTGTACGCGTCGGAGTAGACGGCCGGGTCGATGTCCAGCATCTGCACCCCGGGCTCGCCGACCCCCTGCCGTACCGCCGCACGGTCGCCCTCGCCCAGCGCGGCGCACACCCACAGCGCCTCCGCCTCGGAGCCGATGGCCGACAGGCCGGAGACCAGCCCGCCCCCGCCGCGCCGGGCGTCGAGTGAGCCGTCTTCGTTCAGCGTGTACGTGATCGGGCCGCGGTTGGACGCGACAAGGACCTGGGCGGAGCCGTGCTCGGAGACCATGTGCCGAAATCTAGCCCTTCCCGCAAACCCTCAAACGTACGTACGGTCGAAATGCGGTTGAATCGCAGCTCAGCGGCGCCCGCGCGTGGCGGCGACGGCGATCACGCCCGCCGCGGTCAGGGTCAGCGCCAGCCCGCCGAGCAGCCACAGGCGCTCGGCCCCGCTTGCGGCGTGTGCCGCCGTCACCATGACCGCCGGCGCCGCGATGAGTCGTCTTCCCATAAAGCAAAAAGGTAGACAAAATGACCGGCCGTCCCCGCTTATGCCGCGCGACGCGCCGCGTACTCACCGATCTCGCGCATCGGCGGCCTCTCCTGCGTGTCCACCGCGTACGTACGCGGCTCGAAGCCGCCCTTCGCTCCCGCCCCCCGCTCGAACTGCGTCAGTGACGGACGTATCAAGTGGCCCCGGGACAGCCGCAGTTGAGCCGTACGGTAGATCGCCGCGGCCATTCGCCCCAGCGCCTGCCCGTCCTGGTGGCGGTGGAGGCGCGAGCCCACGTCCACCTGCGCCAGCGCGTCCAGACCCACCGTGTGCAGCGAGTCCACGAGCAGGCCGAGCTCCACCCCGTAACCCACCGGGAACGGCAGCCGCTCCAGCAGCGAGCGCCGCGCCGCGTACTCCCCGCCCAGCGGCTGGACGAACCCCGCCAGCTGCGGCCAGTGCAGATTCAGCAGCGGACGCGCCACCAGCTCGGTCACCCGGCCGCCCTGACCCGCCGCGTCGCCGAGCGGCCGGTCGTACACCGCCTTGACGAACTGCACCTCCGGCTCGGTCAGCAGCGGCCCCACCACCCCCGAGACGAAATCCGCCGAGAACTCCCGCAGGTCCGCGTCCACAAAGCAGACGATGTCGCCGCTCGTCACCATCAGCGAGCGCCACAGCACCTCGCCCTTGCCGGGCACGGCGGGTATGCGCGGCAGGATCGCGTCCCGGTGCACCACCCGTGCCCCGGCCGCCGCCGCCACCTCGGCCGTACGGTCGGTGGAGCCCGAGTCGACGACGACCAGCTCGTCGACGAGCGGGACCGCCTCCATCAGCTCGCGCCGGATGACGGTGACGATCTCGCCGACCGTCGATTCCTCGTTCAGCGCGGGGAGTACGACGCTGACGGTCGTACGGCGCCGGGCCCTGGCCGCGACCAGCTGGTCGAGCGGGCGGTCGGACGCGGACCAGGAACGCCTGCTCAGCCAGCGCTCGACCTCTTCCAGCACGTTCATTACTCCAGGGTTGTGATGCGTCTCGCGGGTCGGACGACTATCTCAACCATCCGGGCCTTCGGTTACAGTCTTGAGCAACGCGGACGGCCCTTGCACACCGGGGCCTCACGCTGACAACCGAATAGCGCTCATCCAGAGGGACTGAGGGAACGGCCCGTTGAAGTCCCGGCAACCATCCAGCCGACCGCGAGGTCACGGTGGGGAAGGTGCCAATTCCGTCTCGTGGCGAAACGCGTCCCGAGGAAGATGAGGAGAAAGGGCCTCGCCTCCATGGCTGTGCAGACTGTTTCGGACACCACCACCCCCCTCACCCCCGTAAACCTGGGTCCCGCCACGGCACTCTCGTGCCGCGAATGCGGAGAACGTTTCGAACTCGGCCCTATCTTCGCCTGCGCCCTGTGTTTCGGGCCGCTCGAAGTCGCGTACAACCTGCCGAGCGGCACTGTGACATCTGAAAGCGCCGAAGCGCTGAAGAAGCAGATCGCGGCCGGTCCTGACAACATCTGGCGGTACGCGCCGCTGCTGCCCGTCCCCGCCGACGTGGCCGACAAGCCGAACCTCAACCCCGGCTTCACCAAGCTCGTCAAGGCCGACAACCTCGCCCGTGAGCTGGGCGTCACCGGCGGTCTGTACATCAAGGACGACTCCGGCAACCCGACGCACTCCTTCAAGGACCGCGTCGTCGCCATCGCCGTCGAGGCCGCGCGCGCCTTCGGCTTCACCACCCTGTCCTGCTCGTCCACCGGCAACCTCGCGGGCGCGGTCGGCGCCGCGGCGGCGCGGGCCGGGTTCCGCTCGTGTGTGTTCATCCCGCACGACCTGGAGCAGGGCAAGGTCGTCATGGCCGCCGTGTACGGCGGTGAGCTGGTCGGCATCGAGGGCAACTACGACGACGTCAACCGCTTCTGCTCGGAGCTCATCGGCGACCCGCTCGGCGAGGGCTGGGGCTTCGTCAACGTCAACCTCCGGCCGTACTACGGCGAGGGCTCCAAGACGCTGGCGTACGAGATCTGCGAGCAGCTCGGCTGGCGGCTGCCCGACCAGCTGGTGATCCCGATCGCCTCGGGGTCGCAGCTCACGAAGATCGACAAGGGGCTGCAGGAGCTGATCAAGCTCGGCCTGGTCGAGGACAAGCCGTACAAGATCTACGGGGCACAGGCGGAGGGCTGCTCGCCGGTGTCCACGGCCTTCAAGGCCGGGCACGACGTCGTACGTCCGCAGAAGCCGAACACCATCGCCAAGTCACTGGCCATCGGCAACCCGGCGGACGGCCCGTATGTGCTGGACATCGCGCGCCGCACGGGCGGCGCGGTCGAGGACGTCAACGACGAGCAGATCGTCGACGCGATCAAGCTGCTGGCGCGTACGGAGGGCATCTTCGCGGAGACGGCGGGTGGCGTGACGGTGGGGGTGACGCGGAAGCTGATCGAGGCGGGCGTGCTCGACCCGACGCTGACCACGGTCGTGCTCAACACCGGCGACGGGCTCAAGACGCTGGACGCGGTGGCGCCGACGACCGGCCCGACGGCGACGATCCGGCCGAGCCTGGACGCGTTCCGCGCGGCGGGCCTTGCCGCCGCTGCCGCCGGCTGAAGCCGCTCCCGCGCCGAAGAACCCCTTGAAGACTTGAGGAGAACCCCATGAGCGTCAATGTCCGAATCCCCACCATTCTCCGTACCTACACGGGCGGCAAGGCCGAGGTCCCGGCGGAGGGCGCGACGCTCTCCGAGGTCATCGCGGACCTGGAGAAGAACCACACGGGCATCGCCGCCCGCGTCCTGGACGATCAGGGCAAGCTGCGCCGCTTCGTCAATGTGTACGTCAATGACGACGATGTGCGCTTCGAGCAGGGTCTGGAGACGGAGACTCCGGACGGCGCGGGCATCTCGATCATTCCCGCGGTCGCCGGCGGCTGAGCGCCGAAGGAGAAGCGGAGGGGGCAAAACCGCAGGGTTGAGCGCGGTACAGTTGGGGAAGCCCCCTCCGCTGCTGATAGCGAGCGCATATGAGAATGCGCCCCCGCACGACAAGAAGCAGCCAAAGTGACCGAGCGAATTGCCGCTTAGGTGTCATTTGTTGGGCCCGAATTGCCCCGGAATTCACAGAATTCATATGAATCATCCCTTCGGCCGTGCCCGGAATTCTCGTCCGACTGACCTGTTGCAGAGGGCAGTTGGGCAGATACATTCAGCCGCGGTCGACGCGTTCCGGCGCACACCCCTCCTGTTGCGGGGGGTGGAGATCTGACCCGGGTCCGCGAAGTGCGGTCCTGCGCAAGGGCCAGTAATAGGGGAGTTAGGCATGGCTCAGGGCACCGTCAAGTGGTTCAACGCGGAGAAGGGGTACGGCTTCATCGCGGTCGACGGTGGTGCGGATGTTTTCGTCCACTACAGCGCGATCCAGATGGACGGGTACCGCACCCTTGAAGAAGGTCAGCGAGTCGAATTTGAGATCTCGCAGGGCCAGAAGGGTCCGCAGGCGGACATGGTCAAACTCGCCGTCTGATCTCGGCGCGATCGGCCACCGACGCACTCACGCCGAGGGGCCCGCATCCCACCAGGGATGCGGGCCCCTCGTGCGTCCCGGTCCCCTGCGCGGGCCCCCGGGATCCCCTGCCGACGCCCCCCAAGCCGCTTGCACTCGAAGGGGTCGAGTGCTAATCATTGCGTTAGCACTCTGACAGTGAGAGTGACAACCGGGACCGGTCGGTGAGGCCCGCAGGCCGTGTGGGGCAAGGAACCACGCGGTAGGCAGGCCGTCCGTCGCGGGCGCCAACACGGTCCGGAGAATCCACCCCAGTCCGGGAGGACCACTTCACATGGCCAAGATCATCGCGTTCGATGAGGAGGCACGGCGCGGTCTCGAGCGCGGGATGAACCAGCTCGCCGACGCCGTCAAGGTCACCCTTGGCCCCAAGGGCCGGAACGTCGTCCTCGAGAAGAAGTGGGGCGCCCCCACGATCACCAACGATGGTGTTTCCATCGCCAAGGAGATCGAGCTCGAGGACCCGTTCGAGAAGATCGGCGCCGAGCTGGTCAAGGAAGTCGCCAAGAAGACGGATGACGTCGCCGGTGACGGAACGACCACCGCGACCGTCCTTGCCCAGGCACTCGTCCGCGAGGGCCTGCGCAACGTGGCGGCCGGCGCCAACCCGATGGCTCTCAAGCGCGGAATCGAGAAGGCCGTAGAGGCCGTCTCCGGTGCCCTGCTGGAGCAGGCCAAGGACGTGGAGACCAAGGAGCAGATCGCTTCGACCGCCTCCATCTCCGCCGCCGACACCCAGATCGGCGAGCTCATCGCCGAGGCGATGGACAAGGTCGGCAAGGAAGGCGTCATCACCGTCGAGGAGTCCCAGACCTTCGGTCTGGAGCTGGAGCTCACCGAGGGTATGCGCTTCGACAAGGGCTACATCTCGGCGTACTTCGCCACCGACATGGAGCGTATGGAGGCGTCGCTCGACGACCCGTACATCCTGATCGTCAACTCCAAGATCGGCAATGTGAAGGACCTCCTTCCGCTGCTGGAGAAGGTCATGCAGTCCGGCAAGCCGCTGCTGATCATCGCGGAGGATGTCGAGGGCGAGGCGCTGTCGACCCTGGTCGTCAACAAGATTCGTGGCACCTTCAAGTCCGTCGCCGTCAAGGCCCCGGGCTTCGGCGACCGCCGCAAGGCCATGCTCAACGACATCGCCATCCTCACCGGTGGCACGGTCATCTCCGAGGAGGTCGGCCTCAAGCTTGAGAACGCCGGCCTGGACCTGCTGGGCCGCGCCCGCAAGGTTGTCATCACCAAGGACGAGACCACGATCGTCGACGGTGCGGGCGAGAGCGACCAGGTTGCCGGTCGCGTGAACCAGATCCGTGCCGAGATCGAGCACTCCGACTCGGACTACGACCGCGAGAAGCTCCAGGAGCGCCTGGCGAAGCTGGCGGGCGGCGTGGCCGTCATCAAGGCCGGCGCCGCGACCGAGGTCGAGCTGAAGGAGCGCAAGCACCGCATCGAGGACGCGGTGCGCAACGCCAAGGCCGCCGTCGAGGAGGGCATCGTCGCCGGTGGTGGCGTGGCTCTGCTCCAGGCTTCCTCGGTCTTCGAGAAGCTGGACCTCGAAGGTGACGAGGCGACCGGCGCCAACGCCGTGAAGCTCGCGCTGGAGGCTCCGCTCAAGCAGATCGCCGTCAACGGTGGTCTCGAGGGTGGCGTCATCGTCGAGAAGGTGCGCAACCTGCCCGTCGGTCACGGCCTGAACGCCGCGACCGGTGAGTACGTCGACATGATCGCCGAAGGCATCATCGACCCCGCGAAGGTGACGCGCTCTGCTCTGCAGAACGCGGCGTCCATCGCGGCGCTGTTCCTCACCACCGAGGCCGTCATCGCCGACAAGCCCGAGAAGGCCGGCGCGGCCGCTCCGGGCGGCATGCCGGGCGGTGACATGGACTTCTGATCGACCTCTGGTTGATCGACTGTCCTGAAGTTCCGAGGGCGGCACCCCTACTCCCAGGGGGGTGCCGCCCTCGGCGTTTGCGCCTTGGACCGCTTCAGCGGACGTAGTCCTTGAGCTTCTCGGTTTCGAGAGTGATGCCTACGGGGTCGGGGATCTCGACCGTGGCCCCGTACGGGTACGAAGCGTCCTGGTGGTAGGTCCCGTCCTTCGGCTCGCTGTAGACCGTGAGGGTGTCGGCGTCGCGGTCGACGAGGAGGAAGACGGGGATGCCGGCCTCGGCGTATCCGTCGCGCTTCTCGACGCGGTCCCGGCGGTCGGTGTCGGAGTCGTGGGAGGTGACTTCTACGACCATGAGCACGCCCTCCGGGTCGGCCCACTCGCCTTCACCTGAGAAGTGGCCGAGGGGGGCGAGAGCGCCGTCGGGTCGGGCTCGGCCCTGGCGGTAGGACTGGATCTTCAGGCCCTGCTCCGCATAGAGCCCAAATTCAAGACGCTGCTGCATGCATTGCCGCTGCAGCCACATGATGATCTCTCCGTGGTCGCCGTCCGGCACCGGCTTGACCTCTAGCTTTCCGTTGATGAATTCAAGCGTCACGGTCTCGGGGGCATGGCGTGCCAGTTCCTCGAAGTCCTCGACGGCCATCTGCGGGTGTTCGGCGGTGCTGGGGGTCATGGTGTCGCCTCCTCCCCTCCATGGTGCCCCGGCCCTGTGGCGGCGGATCGCTTGAATCGTCATGCGCGTGTCCTTTCCGGCGGACGGATTGAGATCCTCCGGTCTGCGGGTTTGTCAACTCCCGTTAGACGAATGGGGTTGTTGAGCCGCTTTCCGGGTTCAGGCTAGTAGTCGATCGGACACGCTGTGTAGAGAAAGCGAACACTCAGCGTGGAGGTGCCTGGCCATGGTGGCGAGATCGGCGGAGCGGATGCCGGCTGCGGAAGACGTGGTGGCCCAACGGCGAGACGGGCTCTGGGTGGTGGCGATGACCCTGTTCGCCGCCGCGCTCGATGGGCTCACGTCGTGACGGGGGGCGGTGCGTCGGTGCCGGAGCCGGGGTCGTACGCCGTTGACACCCGGGACGGGCGGGTGGGGCGGGTCATGGGGCGCGTAGGTATCTATGTGCAGCTGCGTCCGCCGGGCGGCGGCAAGGAGTGGGACTGCCCGCCCGAATGCCTCGGGGTGGCCGAGCCCGGGGCGCTGCTGCGGGCGCGGGTGCGGGAGATCAACCGGGAGAGCCGGCGGCCTTGAGCCGGGGTCAGGGGACGGGGCAGGGGCGGTTGGGGCCGTTGAGTGGCTGCTGGTGGGAGCCGCTGGATCAAGTCACGGTTCGGCTTCTCATCTGTCTCTCACGGTGAACTTAACTCGCCATCACATCTCGTACCTACGTTCGCGCCATGTTCTTCACCTACCTCCGGCGCGAGTTGCGCCGCCGCCGGAAGGCCGCGCTCGTCGTCGCCTCTGGCCTCGCCCTCGGCATCGCGCTCGTCATCATCGTCAACTCGGTCTCGTCCGGCATGGGCCGTGCCCAGGAGAAGGTCCTCGAGTCGCTGTACGGGCTCGGCACCGACATGACCGTCACCAAGGCAGCCGCGCCGCCGGGAGAGGGGGGTGCCACGCGGCCTCGCTTCGAGTTCGACGCCAACGGCGACGACGACGCCGCCGCGCAGAGCCAGGACCGCGTGATGGTCGAGGGGTTCCAGACCCTGGCCTCCTCGACCGTCGCGCAGGTCGGCAAGCAGGACGGCGTCGCCGACGCGGTCGGCGGGCTGAGCGTGCGGGTGCTGAAGATCAACGGTGAGTTCAGGCGCGGAGAGGTCCAGCAGCAGCCGGGGCAGGGCGGAACCACGCCTCCCGGTGGCGGTGGTGGCGGCGGTGGCGTGACCGGTGGCGGGGCGGCCTTCGACGTCGACTCGTACACCGCGTACGGAACCGACGTCGCCCATCAGCAGCTTGGTCCGCTGACCTCCTCGACGATCACCACGGGCCGTACCTTCAAGACCACCGAGGCCAACGCCAAGGTCGCCATCCTCGACAGCGCCTACGCCAAGGAGAAGAGCCTCACGGTCGGGAAGACGCTGACCGTCTCCGGTACGGCCTTCAGCATCATCGGGATCGCGACGGCGGACAGCGGCGACTCGGCCGCCAACGTCTACCTTCCGCTCACCCAGGCGCAGACGCTCGCCGCCGCGAAGGACAAGATCACCACGGTCTACGTCCAGGCCTCCGACTCGCAGCAGATCGACGGCGTCAAGCAGGCCATCCAGAAGAACATCTCCGGTACGACCGTGACGACCTCCGCCGATCTCGCGGAGACCGTGTCCGGGTCGCTGTCCACCGCGTCCGACCTCGCGTCGGGCGTGGGCAAGTGGCTGTCGATGCTCGTACTGGCGGCGGCGTTCCTGGTGGCCGGGCTGCTCACGTCGTCCGCGGTGAGCCGACGGGTGCGGGAGTTCGGCACCCTCAAGGCGCTGGGCTGGCGCAGCGGGCGGGTCACCCGGCAGGTGGTCGGTGAGGCGCTGGTCAACGGACTGGTCGGCGGCGCGCTCGGGATCGGTCTTGGGCTGGCGGGGGCGTGGCTGATCACGACGTTCAGTCCGACGCTGACGGCGCAGCTCGGTGGCGGCGGCCGGGGCTTCGGTGGTGGCGGTCAGGCCCGGCAGACCGCCTCCAAGGCGCTGGACATCGCGCTCACCGCGCCCGTCTCGCTGACCACCATCGGCCTGGCGGTGGCCCTCGCGGTGGCCGGCGGCCTGGTCGCGGGCGGCTTCGGCGGGTGGCGCGCGTCCCGGCTGCGTCCGGCCGACGCGTTGCGGCGCGTCGAGTAGCCCAGCCTGCGGTTGAGCTCGAATCCCTTATGTGCAAGAGGAGTTGAACCACCATGTACGAACTCAGTGGAGTCACCAAGCAGTACCGGCGCGGCAAGGACACTGTCCGGGCGCTGGACGGTGTGGACCTGACCATCGAGGACGGTGGGCGGCTGGTGATCCAGGGCCCCACCGGCGGCGGAAAGTCCACGCTGCTTCAGATGCTCGGCGGGCTCGACCGGCCGACGGCGGGCAGTGTGGTCCTCGACGGGGTCGATCTCGCGACGCTCCCCGAGGCGAGGCTCACGCGGGTGCGGGCGGAGAAGATCGGCTTCATTTTCCAGAGCTTCAACCTCATTCCGACGCTGAGCGCTCAGGAGAACGTGGAGACCGCGCTCGTACCGGGCGGGCTGAAGGCGGCGGAACGGCGTGAGCGGGCCGCGGAGGCGCTGGTGTCGGTGGGGCTCGGGGAGCGGCTCGGGCATGTGCCGGGTGAGCTGTCGGGCGGGCAGCAGCAGCGGGTGGCGATCGCGCGGGCGCTGGTGAAGCGGCCTGCGGTGCTGCTGGCGGACGAGCCGACCGGGAATCTGGATGAGTCGATGCGGGACGAGATCATGGATTTGCTGGAGGGGCTGTGGGAGGAGCGGGGGCTGACGTTTGTGATGGTCACGCATGACTCGGTGGTGGCGCGGAGGGTGGCTTCGCGGGTGGCGACGATTCGGAGGGGGAGGGTGACGGTGAAGGAGCGGGTTGCGGGGGCGGCGTAGGGGTGCGGGGCGCCCTTTGACTGGGGCTCGGCCCCAGGGCCCCGCGCCTCAAACGCCGGCGGGGCTGAGTTTGTCCTCGGGCCCTTGTCGGGGGCGCTGCCCCCGAACCCTCCCTCTACGCCTAGCGGCGTGGGAGGTACCCCCAGCGGGGCTGGAAATGTCTGGCCCTTGTCGGGGCGCTGCCCCGAACCCCGCTCCTCAATCGCCGGAGGGGCTTGAGGAGCGGGGCTCCGCCCCAGACCCCGCGCCTCAAACGCCGGCGGGGCTTGAGGTGTTGAACTGGGCACGCATCGTGCTCGTCAGGCCGAACCAGTACGTCGCCAGGAAGCCCACCACGTAACCCACCACCAAGCCCCCCGCGTACACCCCGATCGTTTCCGCCAAGGGCTTGTTGCCGTCCAGGAGCGGGAACAGCGCCCAGCCCGAGGGGCCGATTGCCGTGGAGCCGACCTTTTCGCCCAGCATGTTGAAGAGGCCGACGAAGCCGCCGCCGAACGCGCCGCCCGCGCATGCCGTCAGGAACGGGCGGCCGAGCGGCAGTGAGACGCCGTAGATCAGCGGTTCGCCCACGCCCAGGAAGCCCGCCGGGAGCGCCGACTTGATCGTGCGGCGGATCGAGGTGTTGTGGGGGAGGCGGAAGTAGACCGCCACCGCCGCGCCGACCTGGCCCGCGCCCGCCATCGCGAGGATCGGGAGCAGGACCGTGTAGCTCTGCTGCTCGATGAGCGTCGTGTGGATCGGGATCAGCGCCTGGTGCAGGCCCAGCATCACCAGCGGCAGGAACAGGCCGCCCAGAACGAAGCCCGCGCCCGCCCCCCCGCTGGCCAGGAGCCAGTTCGCGAAGTCGCCGATCGCGGTGGAGACCTCACCGGCCACGTACATCAGGCCGAAGATCGTGACCAGCCCGGAGACCAGGACTGTGAGGGTCGGGGTGAGCAGGACGTCCAGGGACTCCGGTACCCAGCGCCGGCACCACTTCTCCACGTACACCGCGAGCACCGCCGCGCCCAGCGCGCCCAGGACGCCGCCCTGGCCCGGCGAGAGTTTCTGGCCGAACGCGTCGATGTTCGCGACGCCCGGGAAGACGATGATCGCCGCCACCGCCCCGCCCAGGATCGGCGTACCGCCGAACTCCTTCGCCGTGTTGTAGCCGACGAAGACCGCGATCAGCGACATGAAGCCGGACGCCGTGGCCGTGAGCGCGGGGACGACGGCTGGCAGCCAGGCCAGGTTGGTGAGCAGGCCGCCGAGGCCCGCGATGATGCCGCAGCCGATGAGGGCCGGGATCAGCGGGACGAAGATATTCGCGATGCGGCGCAGGAAGAGCTTGAAGGGCGTCGCGTTTCTGGCCTTCTGGGCGGCCTTGATGGCCGAGCCGTGGGAGGCGAGATCGTCGGCCGTCCGGGGGGGCGGCGGCGACGAGCGCCTCGAACTCCGGGGTGACCCGGGCGACCGTGCCCGGTCCCAGCACGATTTGGTACGTGTCGTCGTCGACCACGCCCATGACCGCGGGCAGCGCCTTCAGCGCTTCCTCCTGGACGAGGGAGCGGTCGCGCAGGCCCAGGCGGAGCCGGGTCATGCAGTTCGCGACGGTGGAGACGTTCTGGGCGCCGCCGACCAGGGGGAGGATCGCGGCGGCGGTGGCGGTGGCGCTGTTCGTCCGGGGGGTGTCTGTGGGCATGGGGGAGTGCCTTGCTGTGCGGGGGTGGGGGGAGGTGGGTGAGTTCAGTTCGTACGAGCGGACTGGAGCGCCGCCCGCAAATGGCCCTGGCTCTCCGCCAGCAGCCGCGCCGCCGTGGCGCCGTCGACCGAGCCCAGAATCGTCAGGATCGCGTTCTTCACCTCGCCGTCGGTCGCGGTCAGCGCCCGCTCGATCTCCTCGTCGGACGCGCCGGTCGCCAGGGCCACGATCCGGCGCGAGCGTGCGCGCAGCTTCTCGTTCGACGTGCGAAGGTCCACCATCAGGTTTCCGTACGTCTTGCCGAGCCGGATCATCGTGATCGTCGAGATCATGTTGAGGACCAGCTTCTGCGCCGTACCGGCCTTCAACCGGGTGGAGCCCGTGAGCAGCTCGGGGCCGACGACGACCTCGATGCCGTGGTCGGCGGCAGCGCCGAGCGGGCTGGCCGCGTTGCAGGACAGGCCGATGGTGAGTGCCCCGCGCGACCGGGCGTGTTCGACCGCGCCGATCGCGTACGGAGTACGGCCCGAGGCCGAGATCCCGACCACCGTGTCCTGCGCGGTCAGCCGCAGCGCGTCGAGGTCGGCCGCGGCCAGTTCCTTGCTGTCCTCCGCGCCTTCCACCGCCTTGACCATGGCGGAGGGGCCGCCCGCGATCAGGCCGATGACCTCGGCGGGGTCGGTGTTGAAGGTCGGCGGGCACTCGCTCGCGTCCAGCACTCCGAGCCGTCCCGCCGTGCCCGCGCCCGCGTAGATCAGCCGCCCGCCGCGCGACATCCGCTCGGCGGTGGCGTCGATCGCGGCGGCGATACGCGGCAGTTGCCCGGCGACGGCGGCGGGCACGGTCTTGTCCTCGCCGTTCATGATCTGGGCGATTTCGAGGGTTGGGAGTCGGTCGATCTCGGCGAGGTCGGGGCGGAACGCCTCGGTGGTGAGGGCGGCCAGCTCGGCGCGGAGTTCACCGTAGGTGGAGGGCGGCGTGGAGTTCATGGACAGCGGCTCTGCTTTCTGGCGCCATTGGGTGAGTCAGCTGTGTGAGTCAGCGGGTGCGCGGGCTGTGGCGGTGCGCCAGCGCCTCGTACGAAGCGGCCAGGGCAGGGGCCGCCGTCTCGTACGTACGCTGCGCGATGCCGATGAACAGGCAGTCCACGACGAGCAGCTGGCTGGTCCGGGACGACATCGCCGCGGGCCGCAGCTCGCTCTCGCGCGCGGTGGACGTGGTCAGCACATGGTCGGCGTACTGCGATACGGGCCCGTCCGGGCGGCCGGTGATCGCGACCGTCGTCGCGCCCCGGTCGAACGCGACGCGCAGCGGCTCGATCACGTCCCCCGTGGAGCCGGAGTGGGTGATCGCTATGGCCACATCGCCGGCGCGCAGCTGCACGGCGTTGGTGACGGCGAGATGCGGGTCGGTGTGCGAGTGCGCGATCAGGCCTATGCGCAGCAGCTTCTGGGCGAGGTCCATGCCGACGAGAGAGGACGCGCCCGCACCGTAGATGTCGATGCGGCGGGCGGTCGCCGCGGCGGCCACCGCCGCGCCCAGTTGTACGGTGTCGAGCCCGGCGGCCGTATCGGCGAGGGTCTGCTGCTCGTCGTAGGCGAGCTTGGTGACCACGTCCGCGATCGGGTCGTCGACGGCGATGTCGGCGGTGACGGCGGGCGCCCGGCCCGACTGCTGGTGCGCGGCGAGCCCGGCCAGCGCCAGGCGCAGATCCCGGTAGCCGGGGTAGCCGAGCAGCCGGGCGGTGCGGACCACGGTGGCCTCGCTGGTGCCGGTGAGTTCGGCGAGGCCGGTGACCGTGAGGGCGGCGCAGCCGGCCGGGTTGGCGGCGACGGCTTCGGCGACCCGCTGCATGGAGCGGGTCATGGACGGCGCGAGGGTGCGGACCTTGGCGGCGAGCGCGGCGGGGGCGGGCGGGGCGCTACCGGCGCTGGCGCCATTGCCGCTGAAAATTTCCTTCACTGGGTTGGTCACTCCTGAAAGGTATTTTCAGAGTTCGCTCAGCGTCAACCCCCTCTGGTTCTGTGGAGGCCCGGGGGCCGCACGTGGTGCGGGTGGGGCGACAATGGCTGCATGGACGACGCGAACCCTTCACTGGAGCAGGCCCTGCACGCCGCGCGCGCCCTGGTCCTCGCCGACCTGGCCGCCCGCGAGGTGGCGGACGTCGGCGTCGTCTCCCTGGTCGAGGACGCGGTCACGCACCGCCGCTGGTGGGTCGAGCAGTGGCCGGACGGCATCGGATACGTCGCGGGGCTGATCGCCCAGGACGTTCAGGACGCGCTGCTGGAACGGTACGGCAGATGGCCGCTGTGCCCGGTCTGCGACGCGGGCGACCCGCACGCGCTGGCCGTCGAGCCGGAGCTGGGGCCGGACCCGCACTGGGTCTGCGTGGAGGCGGGCGTGGTCGTGGCGCGCGTCGGAGACCTGCGGTGACGGTGTACATAGACCCGCCCAGCTGGCCGGGCCACGGCAGGCTGTGGTCGCACCTGGTGAGCGATGTCTCCTACGCGGAACTGCACGCGTTCGCGGCCTTGATCGGCTGCCCGGCGCGGGCCTTCGAGCGGGACCACTACGACGTACCGTCGGAGCGGTACGGGGACGCGGTGCGGGCGGGCGCGGTCGAGGTGGGCAGCCGCGAGGTGGTCAGACTGCTGACGCAGGCGGGCCTGCGCAGGCGCAAGAGCAGCTCGAAGTAGTCGGTGTAGTCGGTGTAGTCCGTCAGGTTCGTAGGCGGTCAGGTTCGCGTGGTGGCGATCGCAGCACCCGACGGTGACGCGGTCGCCACCACCCGCGACTTGCCGTGCAGCCGGAGCGACACGGCGGCAAGGCCGAGCGCCACCACCGTCATCGCCGCGCCCGCCCACGCCGTCGACGCGAAGCCGAAGTCCGCGTCGATCACCGTGCCGCCGAGCCAGGGCCCGCCCGTATTGCCCAGGTTGAACGCCGCGGTCGTGGTCGCCCCCGCGAGGGTCGGCGCCGCCCCCGCGACATTGAACATCCGGGCGTTGAGCGCCGGGGCGGTGTAGAACGCCGAGAGGCCGAGGAGGAAGGCGACGGCGACTACCGGAGCGGGGTGGGAAGCGAAGAGCGCGAGCACGGCGAGCAGCAGCGTGGAGGCGGCGATGCCGCTGAGCAGTACGCCGAAGAGGTGCGCGTCAGCGACCCGGCCGCCGATCACCGTACCGATGAGCGCGCCGACCCCGAAGAGCGCGAGCACGGTCGGCACCCAGCCCGCGTCGAGCCCGGCCACATCCGTGAGCAGCGGCGCGAGATACGAGAACGCGCAGAAGACGCCGCCCGCCGCGAGGGCGGTGACGGCGACCGAGAGCCAGACCTGACGGTCGCGGTAGATGGACAGCTCACGCCTCAGCCGCGGCTTCTCGGCGGGCAGCGGAATGCGGGGGATGAGCGTCGCCACTCCGGCGAGCGCGACGACGGACGCGGCTCCGACCGCCCAGAACGCGGAGCGCCAGCCGAGGTGCTCTCCGAGGAAGGCCCCGGCCGGGACGCCGAGGACGTTCGCGATCGAGAGCCCGCCGATCATCACGGCCATCGCGCGGGCGCGCGAGGCGACCGGCACCATCGCGATGGCGACGGCCGCCCCGACCGCCCAGAAGCCCGCGCACGCGAAGGCGCTGACGACGCGGGACGCGAAGAGGACCTCGTACGTGGGCGCGAGCGCGCCCGCGATCTGGCCGAGGCCGAACACGGTGATGAGGGAGATGAGTGTGGTGCGGCGCGGGAGTCTGAGGGTCGCCACGGCGAGCAGCGGAGCGCCGACGACCATGCCGATCGCGAAGGCGGATATCAGCAGCCCGGCGCGGGGAATCGAGACGTCCATGTCGTCGGCGATGGGCGGGAGGAGCCCGGAGAGCATGAACTCGCTGGTGCCGAGGGCGAAGACGGCGAGTCCGAGGACGTAGACGGCCAGGGGCATGCGGGAGCGGGAGCGGGAGCGAGAGCGGCGATCGGCGGAGTCAGAGTCAGGCACGACAGGTGCGAACGCTGATGACGGGCCGGACATTCCGTCGCAGCCGGCCGGTCAGCCGGTGAGCAGAGCGATCTCCGAGGAGAGGTTCCGGCGGGCGGCGGCTTCCCAGTGGGCCGCGCCATACGGCGTACGGAACAGCCTCGGCAGCGCGAGCAGCTGCCGCAGCACCGCCGCCCTGCCCTCGCGGAACGCCTCGTCGGGGACGAACGCGTACTCCTCCCGTACGGCCTTGGTGTACGCGGCGTACGCGTCCGGGGCCGCCGCCAGGATCGCCAGGTCCGCGTCGCAGAGGACCTCGCCGTTGGTGTCGCCGGGAGCCGGGTCGTGGGTGACGGTCAGCCGTACGAGGCGGGCGACCTCGGCCGTACGGGACGAGGGGACGCCCGCCTCGGGCAGCGCGCGCTCGGCGAGGGCGGCGCTGCGCTCCTCGTTCTCGGAACGGTCCGGACGGTAGACCGCGTCGTGGAACCAGGCGGCGAGCCGGACGGCTTGAGGGTCGTCCGCGTGGTCGGCGAGCGTGTCGATGTGGTCCAGGACCGCGATCAGGTGGGCGGTGGTGTGGTAGCGCCGGTGCGGCTCGGCCCAGCGGGTGAGCAGGTTGTCGGCGTACGGGAGTGGGTCGGGGGCGGTGGCTCCGTCGCGGGCGGCGATGAGGGTCCGCGTCCAGCGGGCGCGGAGGTCCACGGAGTGGTTGGTCATGGGCCGACTGTAGAGGGGGGTGACGGTGCGGGGCGCGGGTGCGGGTTGCGCCTGCGGCGGGCCTCTCCCCACCCCGCCCTCCCCCTACGCCTGGCGGCGTGGGAGGTACCCCCATCCCGAACTGGGGGCTCCGCCCCAGACCCCGTACGCCCTTCGGGCGTGTCCTCAATCTCCCCCTACGCCTAGCGGCGTGGGTGGGGGTCCCCCCAGGCCCTTTGGGCCGAGGGGGCGTGCCCCCAGACGGGCTGGATTTCCAGCCCTGCCGGCGATTGAGGCGTAGGGGGCGGGTTCGGGGGCAGCGCCCCCGACCAGGGCCCGAAGGCCGCGCCCCACCTACCGCGCCGCGCGGAACCCCCGCAGGCGGAGCGAGTTCGCCACCACGAACACCGACGAGAACGCCATCGCCGCCCCCGCGATCATCGGGTTCAGCAGGCCAGCCGCCGCCAGCGGCAGCGCCGCCACGTTGTAGGCGAAGGCCCAGAACAGGTTCGTCCGGATCGTGCCCAGCGTCTTGCGGGCGAGGCGGATCGCGTCCGCCGCCACCCTCAGGTCGCCGCGGACCAGCGTCAGGTCGCCCGCCTCGATCGCCGCGTCCGTGCCTGTGCCCATCGCCAGGCCCAGGTCCGCCTGCGCCAGCGCCGCCGCGTCGTTCACGCCGTCGCCGACCATGGCCACCGAGCGGCCCTCCGCCTGGAGGCGCTTGACCACGTTCACCTTGTCCTCGGGCAGGACCTCGGCGTACACCTCGTCGATGCCGACCTCCGCGGCCACCGCCTCCGCGACCGCCTTGTTGTCGCCGGTGAGCAGGATCGGCGTCAGACCCAGCGCCCGCAGTCGTACGATCGCCTCCGCGCTGGTCTCCTTCACCGCGTCCGCGACCTCCAGGATCGCGCGGGCCTCGCCGTCCCAGGCCACCGCTATCGCTGTACGGCCCGCCGCCTCCGCCGCGGACTTGACGCGCTCCAGCTCCACGGGCAGGTGGATCTCCCACTCGGCAAGCAGCTGCTCGCGGCCGACCAGCACCGCGTGGCCTTCCACAATGCCCTGCACTCCGAGGCCCGCGATGTTCGCGAAGTCCTCGGGGGTGGGGAGCGTACCGACCTCCGCGACCGCGCCCGTGGCGACGGCCCGTGCGATCGGGTGTTCCGACGCGTGCTCCAGCGCGCCCGCCAGGCGCAGCACGTCACGCTCGTCCACACCCGCCGCCGGGTGGACTGCGAGCAGGGTCATCTTGCCGGTGGTGACCGTGCCGGTCTTGTCCAGGACGATCGTGTCGACCTTGCGCGTCGACTCCAGGACCTCCGGGCCCTTGATCAGGATGCCGAGCTGCGCGCCCCGCCCCGTACCGACCATCAGTGCGGTCGGCGTGGCCAGGCCCAGTGCGCAGGGGCAGGCGATGATCAGTACGGCGACAGCCGCCGTGAAGGCCGCGGTGAGGCCGGAGCCGTTGCCGAGCCAGAAGCCGAGGGTCGCCAGGGCCAGCGCGATGACGACGGGGACGAAGACCCCCGAGATCTTGTCGGCGAGGCGCTGTGCCGCCGCCTTGCCGTTCTGGGCCTCCTCGACCAGCTTGGCCATACGGAACAGCTGCGTGTCCGCGCCGACCCGTGTCGCCTCGACCACCAGCCGGCCGCCGGCGTTGAGCGTGGCGCCGGTGACGGAGTCGCCGACGGAGACCTCGACCGGGACGGACTCGCCGGTGAGCATGGAGGCGTCCACGGCGGACGAGCCCTCCACCACCGTGCCGTCCGTGGCGATCTTCTCGCCGGGACGGACCAGGAAGCGGTCGCCGACCTGCAAGTCCGCGGTGGGGATCAGGACTTCACGGCCGTCCCGCAGGACCGTGACCTCCTTCGCGCCGAGTTCGAGCAGGGCCTTCAGCGCCGCGCCCGCCTTGCGCTTGGAGCGGGCCTCGAAGTACCGCCCGGCCAGGATGAACGCGGTGACTCCGGCCGCCGCCTCCAGGTAGATGTTCCCGGCGCCGTCGGTACGGGAGATGGTGAGCTCGAAGGGGTGGGTCATGCCCGTCATACCCGCCGTACCGAAGAACAGCGCCCACAGCGACCAGAGGAACGCCGCCGACGTGCCGACCGAGATCAGCGTGTCCATCGTCGCCGCGCCGTGCCGGGCGTTCGTCCACGCCGCCCGGTGGAAGGGGTACGCGCCCCACGTGACGACCGGGGCGGCGAGGGTGAGCGAGAGCCACTGCCAGTTGTCGAACTGAAGGGCGGGGATCATCGCCATCAGGATGACGGGCAGGGCGAGCGCGACCGAGCCGTACAGCCGCTGCCGCAGGGCGGTCAGGGCCAGGTCGGATTCGGGCGCGACCTCGGGGCCCGTCGGTACGGGTGGGGGCTGGGCGGCGGTGCGTTCCGGTATCGGCTCGGCCGTGTAGCCCGTCTTCTCCACGGTGGCGATGAGGTCGGCGACCTGCGTGCCGTTACTGAAGACGACGCGCGCCTTCTCGGTGGAGTAGTTGACGGTGGCCTCGACGCCCTCCATGCGGTTGAGCTTTTTCTCGATGCGGGCGGCGCACGAGGCGCAGGTCATGCCGCCGATGGCGAGTTCAACCCGGGCTTCAGCTGCTGTGGTGGCGGTCATGGCTGCTGCTCCTTTTCTGTTACCCCCAGGGGGTATGGTGCCTGCCGGGTTCCATGTATACCCCCCGACCCTATGTGAAGCAAGCGTCTCACCGACTTGACTTCATACCCCATGGGGGTATCTTCCAGTGTATCGAACACCACTTCCCGCAAGGACGTTAAGGAGCAGGGCCATGAATACCGGACTGAAGATCACCGCCTTTGCCGCCGCGCTCGCCGCGACCTTCGGCACCGCGTACGGGGTCGGCCAGGGCGTGGACCCCGTCGTGGACGCGGCGTCGCCGGTCGTTGAGAAGCATGGCGACGCCCACGAGGCGGCCCCGGAAGAGAAGGCGGAGGAGAAGGCGGAGGAGAAGGCGGAGGCAGCACCTGCGGCCGGCGGGCTCCAGATCTCCGAGGGCGGCTACACCCTGGCCCTCGAAACCCCCACGGTCGCGGCGGGAGCCCGTACCGAGATCCGGTTCTCCGTCAAAGACGGCAGCGGGCGCAAGGTCACCGCGTACGAACGGGAGCACGAAAAGGAGCTGCACTTCATCATCGCCTCGCGCGACCTCACGGAGTACCGCCACCTGCATCCCGTGCGCGCCGCCGACGGTACGTGGTCGACACCCGTCGTACTGCCCAAGGCGGGCGGCTACCGCGCCTTCGCCGACTTCACGCCCGCCGCGCCCGGCGCGGAGAACCTCACGCTCGGCGCCGACCTCGCCGTCTCCGGCGCGTACACCCCCGCCGCACTGCCGCCCGCCACGGCCACCGCCGAGGTCGACGGCTACCAGGTGGCCCTGGGCGGCGATCCGCTGCGGCCCGGCAAGGCGGGCGAGCTCAAGCTGACCGTCAGCAAGGGCGGTCGGCCCGTCACCGATCTCCAGCCCTACCTGGGGGCGTACGGGCACCTCGTCGCCCTGCGCTCCGGCGACCTCGCCTACCTCCACGTCCATCCGAACGAGGGCGGGCCCGGGCCCGAGGTGTCATTCACGGCGACGGCGCCCAGCTCGGGTACATACCGCCTGTTCCTCGACTTCCAGCACGAGGGGAAGGTCCGTACGGCTGCCCTCACCGTGCACGCGCAATAGGATGGTCATTGGACTAGACCTATAAGGAGAGTTGGGGACCATGAGCAGCGAGCGTGCCGAGCGTGCACTCCTGGAGGTGATCGCCCTCGACGCGGCGGACGCGGTCGCCGCGCAGGCGGGCGGGGCAGACCGTCTGGAGCTGGTCACCGACATGGCGGCGGACGGGCTCACGCCGCCGCGCGAGACGTTCGCGGCGATCCGGGCGGCCGTCGACATCCCGCTTCGGGTGATGCTGCGGCGGGCGGACGGCTTCGCCGCGGGTGATGTGGGGGCCCTCGTACGGGACGCTCAGGCGCTGCGCGCGGAGGGCGCGGAGGAGTTCGTCTTCGGCTTCCTCAACCCGGACGGGTCCCCGGACCTGGTCGCGGTGGAGCACCTGCTGGGTGAGGCCTGCCTCGACGAATGCCGCTGGACCTTCCACCGCGCGATCGACCGCGCCGCGGACCGCGCCGCCCTGCGCAAGCGGCTCGCGGACCTGCCGGGCCTGGACGCGTACCTCACGGCGGGTTCGGCGGCGGGCGTCGACCAGGGAATGGACACGCTGCTGGCGGAGGCGGCGCGCGGGGCGGCACGGGAGCCGGGGTACGAGCCGCGGCTCCTGGTGGGCGGCGGCCTGCGCCTGGAGCACCTGCCGGTGCTGCGGGCGGCGGGCATCGACGCGTTCCACATCGGGGGCGCGGCGCGGCCGGGCGGATGGTCGGGTCCGGTCGACGCGGGCGCGGTGCGGGGATGGCGGTCGGCGCTGGACGGGTAGCCCTACCCGCCCCTTCCCGAACTAGGGGCTCCCGCCCCGGACCCTCCCCCTACGCCGCCGCTAGGCGTAGGGGGAGATTGAGGACACCGCCCGAAGGGCGGTACGGGGTCTGGGGCGGAGCCCCAGTTCCCTAGGGCGTGTTTTAGAAGTAGCGCCGTCCGCCCGTAGGGCGGGCCCTGCGGCGTCTGGTGCGTGCAATCGCAAGGCGGAGGATCGTCCTCGTACTGGACGTACTTGGGCGACTCCGACAACACCGCGAGTGCGCGTGCCAGGCGTCGCGGGGCAGGCGGGACTTCTAAAACACGCCCTAGCCCAGCTCCCTCGGCAACGCCGCCGCATGAATCACCGTCAACCCCGACACCGCCCTCGTCAGCGCCACATACAGCCGCCGCAACCCCGTCCGGTCGTCCGGCTCCGCATCCACCACCGCCGCCGGCTCGTCCAGCACCACGTAGTCGTACTCCAGGCCCTTCGCCAGCGACGCCGGTACCAGCGTCAGCCGCGACTCCGCCGTCGTCTCCTCGCCCGGCGCCAGGTACGCCATCCCCGCTCCCCGCAGCGCCTCCGCCAGCGCCGGAATGCGCGGGTTCGCCGCGATCAGGCCGATCGAGCCCTCGTGGGCGAGCGCGTCCCGGCACGCCCGCACCGCCGCCGCGTCCAGTTCCGTGGGGTCGGCCACCTCACGTACGTCCAGCGAACCCGGCGACTCACGCACCGACTTGACCTCCGCCAGGCCCGGCGACATGTGCGGCAGCAGCCGCGACGCGTACGCGATCACCTCGCGCGGCACCCGGAAGCCCGCCGTCAGCTCCTCCACCACCGCCTCCGGCTTGCCCAGATGGAACAGCGCCTGAGCCCAGCTCTCCGTCGCCCACGGCGTCGTCCCCTGCGCCAGGTCGCCCAGCACCGTCGCCGAGCCGGTCGTGCAGCGGCGGCCCACCGCGCGGTACTGCATCGGGGACAGATCCTGCGCCTCATCCAGTACGACATGGCCCAGCGAGTGCGTACGGGCGATGAGATCCTGCGCCTCGTCGATCAGGACCGCGTCCGCCGACGACCACGCGGCGGACTTGATGCCACGCGGCGGCCTGGCCCACTGAATCGTCTTCTGCTCGTCCGCGCTGAGCAGCCCCTCCGCGTGCTCCGCCAGGAACTCCGCGTCCGAGAGCAGCCGGAGCACCAGCTTCTGCGGGTCCACCGGCGGCCACACCGCCTTCACCGCCGCCTTCACCGCCGGATTGCGGGCCACCGCGTCCTGCACCCGGTCGTCCGGTGCCTCGCCCGCCTGCTCCATCCGGACCAGGATCGTGTGCGCGATCCGCTGCGGAAGCGCGTCGCGCGCCGCGCCGTACCTGATGTCCCGGTCCAGCAACTCGCTGACGATCTCCTCCAGTTCGTACGCCGGTACCCGCCACCGCCGCGAGCCGCGCACCACCATCAGCGGCTCGGTGGGCAGCGTCACATGCGCGCGCACCGCCCGGCGCAGCACCTGTGCCATGCGCGCGTCACCCTTGAGGACGGCGGCGTCGGACGGATCCGTGCCGCGCACCTCCACATGCGCCACCAGGTCGTCGACCGTCGCCTGCTTGACCGCCAGTTCACCCAGCGCGGGCAGCACTTGCTCGATGTAGTGGAGGAAGGACCGGTTCGGCCCGATGACCAGCGTGCCGGTGCGGGCGAGCCGGTCCCGGTGCGCGTACAGCAGGTACGCGACCCGGTGCAGGCCAACGGCCGTCTTGCCGGTGCCGGGGCCGCCCTGCACACAGACCGTGCCGCCGAGCCCCGACCGTACGATCTCGTCCTGCTCCGGCTGGATCGTGGCGACGATGTCCCGCATCGGGCCCACGCGGGGGCGCTCGATCTCCGCCTGGAGCAGGCGGCTCGTCTGCTCCTGCTCGCTCGGGTCGGTCAGATGCTCGTCCTCGTACGCCGTGAGGTCGCCGCCCGTGTAGCCGAAGCGCCGCCGCAGTCCGACGTCCAGCGGCGCCTTCTTCGACGCCCGGTAGAACGGCTGCGACACGGGCGCGCGCCAGTCGATGACCATCGGATCGCCGTTGGGATCGTGGACATGGCGGCGGCCGATGTAGAAGCGCTCGCCCTCCGCGCCCTCGGCCTGCTCCGCGCCGACGACATGCAGATAGTCGAGGCGGCCGAAGAAGAGCGGGGTGTGGGAGAGATCGGCGAGCGCCTTGATGCGCTCCTCGATCTGCGACTCCAGGACGGCGGCGTTGACCCAGTTCGCGGTGACGTCGCGGATGTCGAGGGCCTGGACGTCCTCGCGCATCGCGCGGAGCGCGGCACGCGAGGCGGACAGATGGGCACGTTCACGCGCCAGCGGATCGGCGTGATCGGGTTCAGGGGGGTGCGCGGGCACGGGTTTGCCTCCGGCGGATACGGCCTTGATACGGCTTGGCTGGCGGGCCGGCCGGTTTCCGTCCGGGCGGCGGCGCTCCACGAGGGGAGGCGGGGAAGACCGGCGATTCTAGCCAGCGCACGTACGACGGGCGAATGGTTTTATCCGCGGGGGGCCATCCCGTAGGGGATGGCCCCTATGCCTGGAGTCGTACGCGAGCGGGCGCGCGGTTCAGCCCACAGACCGACGCGCCGCGGGAGCCCCAAAACCATCATGGATACATGAGCACAGCGACCTTCACCCCAGGCACCCCAGGCACTCACCGTGCGACCCACCACATCGGCAACGCCGCCCGCGCCCTCAAAGTCTTCGCGAGCGCCGTCTTCAGCGTTGCCGTCCTCGGGGAGTACGGGAAGTACGCGGAGGAGGCCGGTGTCAGTCGTTCGTCAGCAGCTCATCCGCGTCCATGATCCGGTACGCGTACCCCTGCTCCGCCAGGAACCGCTGCCGGTGCGCCGCGAAATCCTGGTCGATCGTGTCCCGCGCGACCACCGAGTAGAAGTGGGCCTGGTGACCGTCCGCCTTCGGACGCAGTACGCGGCCGAGGCGCTGCGCCTCCTCCTGCCGTGAGCCGAAGGTGCCCGACACCTGGATGGCGACCGTCGCCTCGGGCAGGTCGATCGAGAAGTTCGCCACCTTGGACACGACCAGGACCGAGATCTCGCCCTGCCGGAACGCGTCGAAGAGCTTCTCGCGTTGCGCGTTCGACGTCTCGCCCTTGATGACCGGCGCGTCCAGATGCTCGCCGAGCTCGTCGAGCTGGTCGATGTACTGGCCGATGACCAGCGTCTGCTGGCCCGCGAACTTCCGTACCAGCGCCTCCGTCACCTTCCGCTTGGTCGCTGTCGTCGCGCAGTAGCGGTACTTCTCCTCCGGCTCCGCCGTCGCGTACGCCAGCCGCTCCGTCTCGGTCAGATTGACCCGCACCTCCACACAGTCCGCGGGCGCGATATAGCCCTGCGCCTCGATCTCCTTCCACGGCGCGTCGAAACGCTTCGGCCCGATGAGCGAGAACACGTCCGACTCGCGGCCGTCCTCGCGTACGAGCGTCGCCGTCAGGCCGAGCCGCCGCCGCGCCTGAAGATCCGCCGTGAACTTGAACACCGGCGCGGGCAGCAGATGCACCTCGTCGTAGATGACCAGGCCCCAGTCGCGTGAGTCGAAGAGCTCCAGGTGCGCGTAGACACCCTTCCGCTTCGTCGTCAGCACCTGGTACGTGGCGATGGTGACCGGCCGGATCTCCTTGCGCGTACCGCTGTACTCGCCGATCTCGTCCTCGGTGAGCGAGGTCCGCTTCACCAGCTCGTGCTTCCACTGCCGCGCCGAGACCGTGTTGGTGACCAGGATCAGCGTCGTGGCCTTCGCCTGCGCCATCGCGCCCGCGCCGACGAGCGTCTTGCCCGCGCCGCAGGGCAGCACGATCACGCCTGAGCCGCCGTGCCAGAACCCCTCGACGGCCTGCTTCTGGTACGGGCGCAGGGCCCAGCCCGACTCGTCCAGTTCGATGGCGTGCGCCTCGCCGTCGACGTACCCGGCGAGGTCCTCGGCGGGCCAGCCCAGCTTCAGCAGCGTCTGCTTGATCTGGCCGCGCTCGGAGGGGTGAACGGCGACGCTGTCCGGGTCGATCCGGGCGCCGACCAGCGGCTGGACCTTCCTGGACCGGAGGATCTCCTCCAGCACCGGGCGGTCGGTCGTGGTCAGTACGAGCCCGTGGACGGGGTGCTTGGAGAGGGTGAGCCGGCCGTAACGGTCCATCGTCTCGGCGACGTCGATGAGGAGGGCGTGCGGGACGGGGTAGCGGGAGTACGCCACGAGCGCGTCCACGACCTGCTCGGCGTCGTGCCCGGCGGCGCGGGCGTTCCACAGGCCGAGCGGGGTGATCCGGTAGGTGTGGATGTGCTCGGGGGCGCGCTCCAGTTCCGCGAAGGGCGCGATGGCCCGACGGCAGGCGTCGGCCTGCTCGTGGTCCACCTCCAGGAGGAGAGTCTTGTCGCTCTGGACGATGAGGGGTCCGTTCACGCGGCGCCCTTTCCTATGGTCGTACGGCCAAACCTCCAGTGTGCCGTACTCGGAACCGGGCGTGGGGCCTCAGGCGGAGTCGTCCGCGAGCTCGGCGACGCCGGTGATGCGGTGCAGGGGGTACGTGCGGACCTCGTCCGCCGTGTGGTCGTACGCCGTCACATAGCCGCCCTCGACGCGTACGGGCGCGATGACGCGCTGGCTGGCCGCGCCGTCCACGTTGACGTAACCGATCCAGACCGCGGAACCGGTCATCGCCGCGGCCTGGACGGTGGCGAGGGTCTCGGCGGAGGTGGTGCGCGGCAGCGCGGCGCTCTGCGTGCTGGTCTGCGTGGTGTTCTGCGCCGGTGTCAGTGCGGGTTCCTCCGGGCCGGACTTGCGTACGGCGGTCGCCGCGAGGTCGCCCGCCCTGATCGCCCGCACCGCCGCGCCGAGCAGCGTGCTGTCGGGCGCGGGCGGGCCGTCCGGTACGGGTGCGGGCGGCGTGCGGGGCGGGGTGCGGCGGGCGTGGGCGCGGGTGATCAGCACATCGCCCGCGGCGCCCTCGGCGGCGGGCGCGAAGCCCATGGAGCGCAGCCCCTCCAGCAGCGCCCCCGGGTCGGCCTGGGCGGCGAGCACGGTCGGGGCGAGGCGGCGCAGGCGCAGGCCCTGGGACCGCTTGTCGGCGAGGATCTCGCCGAGCAGGGCGTCGTCGTCGCAGCGCACGTAGGCGGAGGCGGCGCCGACCCGCAGGTGGCCGTGGCGGCGGGCGACGTCGTCGATGAGGTAGCTGAGCGGCTGCGGCACGGGGGTGCGGGAGTGCGTGGCCAGGAAGGTGTGCAGGTCGGACGCGGACTTTCCGGCGTCGAGGGCGCGGCGTACGGAGCCGGGCGTGAAGCGGTAGACGGTCGCGCCGCCCTTGGACTCGATGTCCGCGAGTACGGAGAGGGTCTCGGCGAGCGGCCGGTCGAGGGGGCCGGGGGCGACGGCGGTGAGGTCGGCCTGGAGGAGGACGTGGTCGAGGGGCTTGGGCAGCAGCGGCGCGAGCACGTCGGCGGCGGCGCGGGGGTCGGGGGCGGTGGGGGCGGTTTCGTACGGGGTGGCGGCGGGGATGCCTGTCGCCAGGGCAGCCGCTTCGGCCCGCCCGGCGGCACGGGCGGCACCCGCGCCACCTGTGGTGCCTGCGGTGCCGGCCGGACCGGTGCCGCCCGCGGACCTCGACCCGGCGGTGGCCTCGCCGGCCTCCGGCTGCGGCGGGTGGCCGATCAGGGCCCGGCCGTGCGTCGACAGGGCCCCGCGCCCCGTGACGCCCAGGGTCTCCGCCTCCGCCAGCGTCCAGGCCGCGATGCGTGACCGCAGGTCCGCAGGCCCGCCGCCGACACGGCCCGCACCGCCGCCGCTCCGCAGCGGGCGTTCCCAGCGCAGCCGGGCCAGCACCGTCTCCGGATCCGGGGCCGTGCCCGCGGGGAGCGTCGCCAGCAGGTCCAGGACCCGGCGGCGGACCTCCAGGGCGGCCGGGCGGTCCAGGTCGGGGCCGAGGGCCGAGAGCGTGCGGCCCTTCGCGTCCTGGGTGCCGATCAGGCCCGGTGTACGGGTCGCCGTGAGCCAGGCCATCGCGAGGCGCGCCCACTGGTCCGCCGCCGGGAGGGTGAGCCAGTCGTCGTACGCGGGCGTCGGCGCGTACCGCTCGTTCGGCTCGCCGTCGGCCGCGACCAGGCCCGCCCCGTAGGCGAGTTCGAGCCAGAACCCGGCCATCTGCTCGGTGGTGTCCAGCGCGGTGGCGGTGCGCTTGAGGTCACGTACCGACAGGCCCCCCGAACGCAGCACCGCCGGGCCGCCCTCGTGCCAGTCCTTCAGCAGGTCCTCGACCATGGAGAGCGCGGTGTACGCCTGCCCTGCCGCCACGTTGTCCACAAGCTGTGGACGACCGTGCGGCATCGACGCGGACGCCGCCGGAGCGACCTCCGGCGGCACCGGTTCCGGCACCCGGTGCGCGCGGCCCGCCCGCAGATGCAGCGCCGCCTCACGCGGCAGTACGACGGTGCGCGGCGAGGCGGGCAGCAGCAGCCCCCGGTCGCGCAGCCACCGCACCGGCGGCGTGGGGTCGGCCGCCACCTCCCCGTACGGAGGGCCCCAGACCAGCCGGTCGAGCACTGTCAGCGCCTCGGGCGGGGCGGTGTCCAGCAGCGCCGCCATCCGCGTCCGGTCGGTGAACAGCGAGGTCAGCGCGGCGACGGCGGAGACCGGGTCGTGCGTGGTGGGCAGCGCGGCTGCCGCCAGGATCTCCTGCAGCCGGGTGGGCGACATACCGGCGGTGGCCTCGGCGACGGTCGGACCCAGGCCGGTCGGGGAGGGCCGGGTCGGGGAGGGGGCCAGGAGCTCCCGGGCCGTGCGCACCAGCCGTAGCCGGTCGGCATCGCCCCAGATCAGGGCCTGGGTGCGAAGCACGGCCACGGCAGGCGGCAGGGCCGCCTCGATGGTCGCGTCGCCTTCGTCGCCGGTCATCAGAGCGAGGAGGGTGGCGTACGGGGCGGGGTCGGGGGCCACCGCCAGCGCCTCGGCGGTCTGGAGCGTGAACCGGTCGAGCCGTTCCAGGGCGCGTACGACGGAGGCACGGGTGCCCGCCCGGGTCGCGAGCTGCGTCAGATCGCCCGGCACCGGGTTCAGGAGATCGGGGCGGGCGCGCAGCAGTGCGGCCAGCTCCTCGTCACCGCGGGTGCGGAGTGCTTCGGCGAGCGTGCGCGGACTGCTTCGATCGGGCATGGTCCCCATCCGCCCCACGGTAGTGCCTGGAGCGCTACGGTCGGGGGCGGGGCAGGCCGGGAGAGACGGAGAGGCCTGTCCGGCAGCGCGCAGGCACGGAACGGGCAGGGAACGTACAGGGGAACGCCGGTGGGGATCGAGAGCGATCAGCTCGTCTACGACTATCTGAGCAGGGTCGGAGATTTGGCGCAGCAGTGCCAGTTGCCGTCCGGCGAGCGGATGCGGCTGGTGTCGACGCTGCGCAGCGAGATCGACCGGCAGCGGGCCGGGTTCGGCGGCGACAGCCCGGCGGCGGTGCGCCGGATTCTCGGTCGGCTCGGCACGCCGGACGCGGTGGTCGCGGCGGCGTCAGGCGGTTCCGGCTCCGGCTCCGGCTCCGACGACAGAGTGGTGCCGCAGCCGGAAGAGGTTGCCCTGCCACAGCAGCGCGTACGCCGCCGTATCCCGCGACCGCGCAAGTCAGCGGCGCCGGAGACAGCCGCCCCGTCGGGCGCGTCGCCGCCGCATCTCGCGGGGATGGATGAGCTCGGCCCGTCCGGCAGCGAGCCGGACTGGTGGCGGATCGAGCCGGGGCCGTTCGGGGCGGAAGAAGGAGTGGCCGGGTTCAGCGGCGGCGTGGAGATCCCCGAGATATTGCGGCCTCCCGTGCCCAAGGAGCAGTTGGAGCCCGACCCCGCCGAGGACAACCACGACCACGAACACGAGGCTGCGGCCGTACCGCGTCGGCTGCTCGCGCGGCTGCGCCGCCGCCGTACCGCCGCGGCCGAGCAGCGCGCCGAGCAGAAGCCGGTACGGACGGGCCTGGCCAACCCGTTCCTGCTGCTCGCCGCCGCCCTCCTCGTCGCCGGGGCGGTCCTCGGCTCCTGGCTCGCGCTCGGCGGCGGCTGGCTCCTCGCGTACGCCTCGCGGAAGCTCTCCCCCGCCGAGACGAAGTGGGCAGTGGCCTTCCTGCCGGGAGCGGTTGTGGCGGGCGGTTTTGTCTGGCTGTGGGGCCGGGTGAACGGGCGCTGGGGCGAGCCGATCCCCGAAGGTGCCATGCGGGACGCGCTCAGCGGCACCTGGCCGTGGGTGGTGAAGGGAGCGGCCCTCGCCTCGGCGCTCTACCTGGTGTGGCGGGCGCGGCGACGGTAGTTCTCCGGGCCGAGTTTTCCGGGCCGACCCGGACGACTACCGTCGGCACAATGCCCCCCATGGCCCCGCCCCCAGCCCCGCCCCCAGCACCGCGGCCCGCGCCGCAGCCCCTCACCGTCGGCTTCGACCTCGACATGACCCTGATCGACTCCCGCCCCGGCATCCGCGCCGCCTACCGCGCGCTCTCCGCCGAGACCGGCGTCTGGATCGACGCCGACCTCGCCGTCACCCGACTGGGCCCGCCCCTGGAGCACGAGTTGGCGCACTGGTTCCCGGACGAGCGCATACCGGAGGTGGGTGACCGCTACCGCGAGATCTACCCCGCGTACGCCATCGAGCCGACCTTCGCCCTCCCCGGCGCCCGCGAGGCCGTCGCCGCCGTCCAGGCACTCGGTGGCCGCGCCATTGTCGTCACCGCCAAGCATGAGCCGAACGCCCG
Organism: Streptomyces sp. NPDC052236; assembly: GCF_044548015.1. NCBI lineage: Bacteria > Bacillati > Actinomycetota > Actinomycetes > Kitasatosporales > Streptomycetaceae > Streptomyces > Streptomyces sp. NPDC052236. The sequence goes on from NZ_JBIUBL010000013.1 coordinate 88,462, forward strand.
GCTCCACCTCGCCCACCTGGGCATTCACGCCGACGAAGTGATCGGCTGGCTGTGGGCGGAGGCCAAGGCGGAGGCCCTGCGCGAGCACGGCGCGAGCGTGTACGTCGGCGACCACACCGCAGACGTACGCGGCGCACACACAGCGGACGCGCTGGCCGTCGCCGTGGTCACAGGACCCTGCGACGCGGCGGAGCTGCGCGAGGCGGGCGCGGATGTGATCATCGACGACCTGGCCGCGTTCCCGGCGTGGCTGCGCGACTACAGGCGTGGCGACCACAAGCCCGGCGACCAGAGGCCCGGCGATTACCGGCCTGACGCGGCCTGACGGCGCTGGTCGGCAATCGAGCGCAGCAGCCCCGCCGCGGCGATCACAAACCCGACCCCCATCAGCATGCAAACGGCGTACGCGACCGGCGGGAACGGTTCGGTGCCGAGAAACAGCGGCGCCACGGTGATCAGAGTGGCCACAGCGCCGACGATGAAGACGATCGCGCCGACGCGTACCAGCCCGTCACCGGGGGCGGGAGGAGTAGCAGTCATCCGGCCAGGGTAGTTCCCTGCGCGGAGGAACCAAACGGCGACGTCTTGTCACCAGCCCCTGGACCATTAGCCTTGGGGTGGCGGGTCGGACGGCCCGCTGTAGTGCTATCCAGAGTCGTTTTTCGACGCCGGGCCCGGGCTTGCGTTTCCGGTGTACCAGCGCCCCAACGAGTACGAGGACGAGGACAGACGTGCCTACCGGCAAGGTCAAATGGTTCAACAGCGAGAAGGGCTTCGGCTTTCTCTCCCGCGACGACGGCGGCGACGTCTTCGTCCACTCGTCCGTACTGCCCGCGGGGGTCGACGCGCTCAAGCCCGGCCAGCGTGTCGAGTTCGGCGTTGTGGCGGGACAACGCGGTGACCAGGCGCTTTCGGTGACAGTTCTCGACCCGACCCCCTCGGTGGCGGCGGCCCAGCGGCGTAAGCCGGATGAGCTGGCGTCCATCGTGCAGGATCTGACGACCCTGCTGGAGAACATCACACCGATGCTGGAGCGCGGCAGATACCCCGACAAGGTGCACGGCGCGAAGATCGCGGGCCTGCTGCGGGCCGTCGCGGATCAACTGGACGTCTAGATCAACTGCTGCTGAGCGCGTCGGGGTGGAGGGGCGGTACGAGCCCTTCCGCCGCGGCGCGGGTCAGCAGCCCGCGCACCGCCGCGTATCCGTCGTCCCCGAGGTCGGCGGTGAACTCATTGACGTAGAGCCCGATGTGCCGGTCCGCCACGGCCGGGTCCATTTCCTGGGCGTGTTCCCGTACGTACGGCCGGGAGGCCTCGGGGTCGTCCCAGGCCATGCGTACCGACGTACGGATGGACTCGGCCAGCAGCGCCAGCGTCTCGGCGCCGAGCGACTGTTTGGCGATGATCGCGCCCAGCGGGATGGGCAGCCCGGTCGTCGACTCCCAGTGCTCGCCCATGTCGGCGAGTGAGTGGAGCCCGTACCGCCGGTAGGTGAACCGGGCCTCGTGGATGACGAGTCCGGCGTCGACCTTGCCGTCGCGCACCGCGGGCATGATCTCGTGGAACGGCAGCACGACGACCTCGCCGACGCCGCCGGGCACCATGTCAGCCGCCCACAGCCGGAAGAGGAGATACGCCGTCGAGCGCTCGCTCGGTACGGCGATGGTCCTGCCCGCGAGGTCGGCCCCGGTCCCGGGCTCCTTCGTCAGTACGAGGGGCCCGCAGCCACGGCCGAGGGCGCCGCCGCAGGGCAGCAGGGTGTACTCGTCCAGGACCCACGGCAGTACGGCGTACGAGACCTTGAGGATGTCGAACTCACCGCGCTCGGCCATGCCGTTGGTGATGTCGATGTCCGCGAAGGTGACATCGAGGGCGGGCGCGCCGGGTACCCGGCCGTGCGCCCAGGCGTCGAAGACGAAGGTGTCGTTCGGGCACGGTGAGTACGCGATCCGCAGGGTCACAGCGACTCCTCAAGAAGGACCGGGCCGAACTGCTGGAAGGCCTGCCGCAGTGACTCCAGGGCCTGGCCGATGCGCCAGGCGGCCCGGTCGCGCGGGCCGACGGTGTTGGAGACCGCCCGGATCTCCAGCACCGGCACACCGCGCAGCGCCGCGGCCTCCGCGACCCCGAACCCCTCCATCGCCTCGACGGCGGCCCGGGGGTGCCGGGCGGCCAGCTCGGCGGCGCGGGCGGCGGTGCCGGTGACGGTGGAGACGGTGAGGACGGGCGCGTACAGGGCGTCGAGGGCCTTCGCGACGCGCGCGGACAACTCGGCGGGAGGGTGGTGGACCGTACGGCCGAAGCCCAGTTCGTCGATGGGCAGGTAGCCGTCCGGGGTTTCGGCGCCGAGGTCGGCGGCGACGATCGCGTCGGCGACGACGAGTGCGCCGAGGGGGGCGTGCGGGTGGAAGCCGCCGCCGATTCCGGCGGAGATGACGAGGTCGTACGGGGTGGTGGCGAGCGCGGTGGCGGTGGCGGCGGCTGCGGCGGCGGGTCCGACGCCGCCGGCGATCACGTCCGCGGGGGTGGTGAGCCCTGCCGAGACGGCATCGGCCTCAGCGGCCACCGCGGTCACCACTAGTACGCGTAGAACGCGACGCACGGCACGCCCCCGCGGGTCATTCGGCCTTCTCCAGCGTGTAGTGCCAGACGCCGACCAGCTTCTTGCCATCGGTCTCGACGATGCTGATCTGCGCCTTGTCCGAGGTCTCACCGGTCTGGGAGGCGAAGAATGCGTTGCCCGAGATGGTCCGGTACGACTTCTTGTACGGCTCCTGCTCGGCCTGCTGCCCGCCGATGAAGAGGGTCCAGCCGTGGTCCGAGATCTCCGGGTCGACGCCGAAGCGGACCCTGTCGTCCATCGCGACCTTGATCGTCTTGCCGGTCTTCTTGTTCAGGCAGTCCTGGACGACGGACTCCTTGAGCTCCTTGCCGTCGTTGTAACAGGCGGCCTCGGAGTGGACCGAGTTCGACCCGACCGTCACGGTCGTGATCGGTGTCGGCTTTTCGCAGGCAGAGAGAACGAGGAGCCCGGCGGAGACGGCACCGAGGGCGGCGGTGGCGCGGGCGCGCTTGCCCGAGAGGAACGCAACGGTCATGGGTCGAAGGCTATCGGTCGGCTCGGCCGGGCCCACGCCGGGGGCTTATTCCCCACCCCGCCCCTTCCCGTAACCAAGGGGCTTCGCCCCCTGGACCCCCGGTACGCCCTCCGGGCGTGTCCTCAATCTCCCCCTACGCCTAGGGGCGTGGGAGGTGCCCCCCAGACGGGCTGGGAAAACCAGCCCCGCCGGCGATTGAGGCGCGGGGTCTGGGGCGGAGCCCCAGTTCGGGAAGAGTCGGGAAGAGGCGGGTAGGGGAAAGCCCGCCGCAGGCGCACCCCGCACCACCGAAACCCGCACCGGCTACGCCACCCGCGGCCTGGGCGCGTTCCCGCGCCGCGCCGCCCCCACCAGCCCCCGCACCGTCGCCAGCATCCCCACCGCCACGATCCCGCCCGCCACCGACATCCCGAGCGAGCCATTCAGCGGCAGCGCTATGCCGATCGCGCCCCCCAGCACCCACGCCATCTGCAGCAGCGTCTCCGAGCGCGCGAACGCCGACGTACGCACCTGTTCCGGGACGTCCCGTTGGATCAGCGCGTCCAGGGACAACTTCGACAGCGCCTGCGAGAAGCCCGCCGTCGCGCCCAGCACCGCCACCAGCCCCGAGCCGAAGAACACCGCCGAAATGATCGCCGCGGACAGAACGAGCCCCAGCATCGTCACGATGATCAACTCCGGGCCGCGGGTCTTCAGCCAGGCGCCGACCGCCGTGCCGACCGCGTTGCCGACGCCCGCCGCGACGCCCACTATCCCGAGCGACACCGCCGCGGTCTGCCCGCCGACCGGATGTTCCCGCAGCAGGAACGCCAGGAAGAAGATCAGGAAGCCGGAGAGCGCGCGGATGGCCGCGTTCGCCTGGAGGCCGTGCAGTACGGACGGGCCGACCGTGCGCAGGCTGGGCTTCTTCTCGCCGTGCAGGAGGATGTGCGCCTTGCTCTCGCCCTTCGCCGAGTCGACCTTGTGCGGCAGCGTGAACGCCCAGTACGCCCCGAGCAGGAACAGCACGCACGCCCCGTACAGCGGCCACTCCGGCCCGATCTGGTGCAGACCGACCCCGATCGGCGCGGCGATGCCCGTCGCCAGCAGCCCCGACAGCGTCACCCGCGAGTTCGCCTTCACCAGCGAGAAATGGGGCGGCAGCAGGCGCGGCACGACCGCGCTCCGTACGACTCCGTAGCCCTTGGAGGCGACCAGCACGCCCAGCGCCGCCGGATACAGCTCAAGGCCGCCCGTCGCGACTGCCCCGGACAGCGCGAGTGCCAGCAGCACGCGGGCGAACATCGCGCCCGCCATCGCGGCCCGGCGGCCGTGCGGAAGGCGGTCCAGGAGCGGGCCGATGACGGGGGCCAGCAGCGTGAAGGGCAACATCGTGACGGCGAGGTACAGGGCGACCCGGCCGCGGGCCTCGTCCGTCGGGACGGAGAAGAAGACCGTGGACGCAAGGGCGATGGTGATCATGACATCGCCCGCGCCGTTGACCGCGTGCAGTTCGATCAGCTTGCCGAGGCCCGACTCACCCGCGCCGTGCGCGTGCGTCGCCTTGCGGATGGAGCGCGCGGTGCCCGTGAAAGGGAGCCGCAGGGCACGCCCGATCGCCCGGCCTGCTCTCTTGAGCGCCCCGGCTTTCTCGGACGACTTTGCGGCTGCCACCCCGCAATAGTGCCCCAACCCCTGTCGGGCCGAACCGAGATGCGCTGTTGTTAGCCCCTTGTTGGGGCGGGCAGGTGGGCGAGGGGCGGCGGAGAGGGTAGCGTGCGTAGCGCGCCACCGGCGGTTGTTCCGGCCGCGCGCCTCTTCGGCATCCCGCAGAATGGATGACGGTAGGTGCGCCCGAGACAGGTTGGTCTGGGCGCGGACGTCGATGCGGCCCTCTGGTCCGCTCCGTCTGCGGCCCGAACCTCGCGAATCGGCCGGCGCACCCGGGATACGGCGTAGGAGAGAAGCGAGACCTGTGAGTGCTGCGACGACGCGAAGCCGTACACCTGACCGCCTGTGCGCCGAGGCGGTAGACATCGCCAGGGCGGCGGCCGAGGAGGCCGCCGCGCCAGGGGCGGTCGGCGAGCATGTGTCTCTTGTCTCGGAGGGGGACCGCGTAGTCACGCACTTCTTCGAGTGCCTGGAGTCCGGTTACCGGGGCTGGCGCTGGGCGGTGACGATCGCCCGCGCCTCCCGCGCCAAGAACATCACCCTTGACGAGGCGGTTCTGCTCCCCGGCCCCGACGCGCTGCTGGCGCCGGAGTGGGTGCCGTGGAGCGAGCGGCTGCGGCCCGGGGACATGGGCCCCGGCGACCTGCTGCCCACCGAGGCGGAGGACCTGCGTCTTGAGCCGGGTTACACGGGCGAGGACATGCCCCCGCCGAACTCCGTGATCGCCGAGGTCATGCCGTCCGACGACCTCGCCGAGCGCGTCGAGGCGGAGGACGCGGAGCTCACCGACCGCGGTCCCTGGACGGATGCCACGGCGGCCAATGGGCGCGGCGCGATCGCGGCGCTCGCCGAGGAGCTCGGCATGCGCCGGGCGCGGGTGCTCTCCCGGTACGGGCTGCACATCGCCGCGGACCGCTGGGACGAGTCGTACGGGGCGAAGACGCCCATGGCGCAGGCGGCGCCCGCGAACTGTGTGTCCTGCGGGTTCCTGGTGCCGATGGCGGGCTCGCTGCGGCAGGCCTTCGGCGTCTGCGCGAATGAGTTCTCACCGGCCGACGGGCATGTGGTGTCGCTGTCGTACGGCTGCGGCGGGCACTCGGAGGCGGCAGTGATGCCGAAGCCGCCGACGCCTCCGCCGCCGGTCTTCGACTCGATGGGCGTGGACGAGTTCCCGCTGCGCCCGGCGCGGGACGGCGGCTCGGTGGAGCCGGAGCCGGACGGCGAGTCGGAGGATCTCGGCCACTCCTGAGGGCTTGAGGGCGGCGGCCGGACCCAGGGCTCAGTCGGGGTCCGGCTCGGATGGTTGCCCGGAGATCTCGCGCTCAGGTGCCCCGGCCCAATGCCCAGGGCTGTCGGCCCGGTCTCAGGTGGTCGGCCCAGGGGCTGGGCTCGGGAGACCGCACGGGCGGCCCGATCCAGGGGCTCGGGAGACCGCACGGGCGGCCCGATCCAGGGGCTCGGGAGACCGCACGGGCGGCCCGATCCAGGGGCTCGGGGCTCAGCCAGGGTCCCGGGTATAGGCGGGCTGGCCCAGGTTCCAGGGCCCACGGGACAGGCCCAAGGTCCAAGGCTCAGGTGCCGGGGCTTCAGGCGGCCCAGCTCAAGTGGGCGGCCACGATCCCGAGCCCAGGCGGCCCGGCCAAGTGCCCAGGGCCCACGCCGCTCGGTTCCCGCGGCCCGGCTCGCGGCTCAGGCGGCTCAGGTGACCGGGCTCGGGGTTCCGGGGGACCAGCCCCACTCGCCCGGCTCAGCCCCTGAGCGTGAGCGTCTCCTCGTCCGCGTCGCTGAACAGCTCGATCTTGAGCCGGGTGATCCCGGCCGGGAACGAGGACCCCAGCGAGACACGGATGTCGTGCGTACGGGAAGACAGGCCCGCGAGATCCGCGCCGCCGGAGCCGGCCAGTGTCGCTTCATAGCCCGCCGTGCCGATCCCCCCGACGGGCCTCCACGCGCCCGTGGCGGGATCGCGCAGCGACACACTGATGTCGCCGGCCCCGAGCGTGCCGCCGCCCGCGTCGGCCTCGATGGTCAGCACCTCGGAGACGTTCTCGGCGGCATCCTCGCTTTTGTTCTCGACCTTCGCGGTCATGGCCGCGACGCCCTCGCCCGTACGCAGCGTGAAGGTGCTGCTCGCCGGCCCGTACGCGACAGTGACGGACCGGGACGTGGACGTATTGGAGGGGCCCGAGGGATCGGCCGGGCCGGACGGATTGGCCGGGCCGGACGGGCCTGGCGGGGCCGAGGTGGCCGGGCCCGGTGTGACCGCCGTGGCAGGCGGGGACGGCGTCAAGGGCGCCACCGTGGGCGGGGTCTTCGCCACCGGGTCCGCGTCCGGCTCCCAGAGCATCGTCACCACCGACGCGCCGACCAGCGCCGCGCCCGCCACCGCCGCGGCCAGCGCGAACATCAGCGGGCCGCGGCCCCGCGCGGCCCAGTTCGGCGAGGGCGGGTTGCCGGGCCGCAGCGAATGCGGCCCGATCTGCTCGGCGCGGGCCGCGAGGGCGCGTACGAGCAGCTCCTCGGTCGCGGTGTGTCCGTCGTGTCCGTCGTGTCCGTTCCCGTGCTCAGGGTTGTCCGGGTTCCGGGTTGTCATCGGGTACTCACTCCCCTCGGCCCGTCCTGGGCCTTCATAGCCCGCTCCAGCGCGTCCAGCGCCCGGCTGGCGGTCGATTTGACCGCCCCTCGGGACAGCCCCAGCGTTTCGGCGATCCGCGCCTCGCTCAGATCGGACCAGTAGCGCAGGACGAGGACTTCGCGCTGGCGCATGGTCAGTTGGCCCAGCGCGTCCAGGACCCGCCGGTGTTCGTCGCTGAGCAGTACGTGGTCCTCGGCCGACGGAGCGTCGGCCTCGTGCGGTGGTACGTACTCCCGGGCGGTCTTGCGGCGGCGCAGGACCGAGCGAGCGGTGTTCACCACCGACGTACGGAGGTAGCCGAGGGCGTTGTCGACGTCGGCGAGGGTTTCGCCGTGCCGCTTGTACAGGGCGACGAACGCGTCCTGCACCACGTCCTCCGCCGACGACTGGTCGTCCACCAGGAGAACCGCGAGGCGGACCATGGACACCCGGTGGGAGCGGTAGAGATCGGTGACGGTGGGCCGGGGCCCGGCTGCCCCGGGCCCCGCCTTCTCCTTCTCGGCACTCTCGGCCTTCGCCGCCCGCTTCGAGGGCCGGGCGCCGTACTTCCCGGATCCCGCGGTGAGCGAGAACAGAAGCCGCCACCCGGTTCTGCGCACGGGCAAGGGCATGACCAGGGGCAGGCCATAGGTTGCGTTCAAGACGTCCGTACCTCCGGAGCCGCACATCATCCTTGCTGCAGCATCCGGCGATCCCCACCCCCGTAGCCCTCAGCACCCGCAGGCTACGTGATCTTAGAAGGCCCGCCGACGGGCAGTCAGCACCGCGCCCGCGCCCAGGGCGACCAGCAGTCCGCCCGCGCCGATGAGCAGCGGCGTGGTGCTGTCGCTTCCCGTCTGCGCCATCTCGCCGGTCGTCGGGTTCCCGGCGGTCCCGGCGTTCGCGGCGTTCACGGGCTGCACGGTCACGGCGGTGCCCGGCTGCGGCGTCTGCGACGGGGTGGCGGTCGCCGCCGCGCCCGAGACCGTGAACGGCAGGCTGATCCGGGTGGCGGAGAGCTTCGCGCGGGCCTCCAGGTCGACGCGGAACGCCGACGCCTTGTTGGTGTCGGTCGCGGCGATCCGCAGCTGGAAGGCGGCGCTGTCGCCGGGGGCCATGATGAGGTCGTTGCTGCCCTCGCGGGGCACGATGGCCGCCATCAGGTGCCCGTTCTCCGTGGAGGTGGTCACCTTGACGCTCTTCCAGCCGGTGGCCGCAGCCTTGACGTACTGTTGGATGCTGAGCTCTCCGGCCTGCATCCGGCGCTTGATGTCCTTGTCGGTGATCTCCATCAGGACGATCGGCTGCTGGGAGATGTTGCCCTTGTTGGTGACGGTGGCGGTGAACTCCTTGGCCGCGCCGCCGCGCTTCAGCGCGGTGGCGCCCGCGAGGCCCTGGGTGGTGACTGTCAGGTCACGGTTGACGCTCGGGTCGGGGGTGCCGGCACCCTCGTGCTTGACGGTGAAGTCGAACGGCGTGCCGGCCAACTTGCTCCACACCCAGAACTGGCCGCGGTTGACGCTGCTGGGGAAGTGCTTGGTCAGCGAGAGACGGAGGGCGTACGTACGGGAAGCGCCCTGCTTGAGCGTGCCCTTGTCGAGGTCGCCGATCAGCGACGGGTGCTTCTCGCTGAGCGTGACCGGAACCCAGGTGCCCGAGCTGTCGCGGCGCTCGACGGTGACGTGCTGCGGGTCGATGTCACCGCCCCTGTCGGGGCTGACGCTCAAGGAGTCGTCGGCGGGGGAAAGGTCCTTGCCGGTGTTGTTGGTGACGGTGGCGGTGAACTCCACCGGCTTGCCGCCGGTGACCAGCTCGGGGCGGGAGGCCAGGCCGCCGAAGCTCACCTCGGGCTCCAGCGTCTGGGTGCGCGGGAAGCTGAAGCCCATGGTGTGCATGGCCGTGCCGTTCGCGTACGCGCCGACGGAGATCTCGCCCATGTTGGCGTCGGCGGGGATGGAACGGTCGATGGTCACATTGAACCGCTCGACGGATGTACCTCCGGGCGCGAGCGTGCCGCCGTTGCCGTCGGCGATGCTGAAGGCCGCCTGCACGGTGCTGTTCTTGCCCGCCGTGATGGGCAGCCGCTCCCAGACGCCGTCCGACAGGTGCTCCACGATGACCTTGGAGGCGTCGGGAGTCATCGCCTCCAAGGCGGCGTTGACGTGCTTGCCATAAGCGATCGTGATGAGGCCGTGCTGGCCCTTGACCTGCTTACTGGTGCCGTTCTTGATCACCGCGACGAATGCGTTGCGCCGGCCCAGCTCGTAGCTGTCGTAGTCCGTGGAGACGATGGTCGTGAGTCCGGGGGCCGCCGTGGTGTCCGCGGCGGCGGCCACCGGAGCGGCGGCCGGCTGGGCGGTCGCCGCTCCCGCGACGGTGACTGGCGTGACGACGGTGAGCAGCACAGCGCCGGCCGAGACGACGGCGCGGGTGGCAACGAGGGACGGGGCGAAGCGGGATGGGGCAAAGCGGGATGAAAGGTGCGTGCGCATGATGTAAGTCCCCCCAGGGAGCATGTTCATGGTGAATGGGAGGGCGGTTGGCTCTCGTCCCGGTCCCCCGGTGCCGTCGGCTTTTTGTTCCGCCTTCACTTGGATAGACGTGCGGCCCCCACGGGGGTTGCAGGTGAGTTCAGAAAACTTTTCCGGGGCGCACGGGAAGCGCACGGGAAGCGCCTGAGGCAGAGCCCGAGGCACGGCTGCCTCCGGCCAAACCCATGCCGCCCGGCGAACCGGGTACCCGCCCCGCGAGGTACCTTCAGGCCGCACAGTAAGCGGATCCGGTGAAGCGGAAGCGGAAGCCGAAGCCGGGCAGTGGACGCAGTGGACAGAGTGGAGAAGCAGCGTGAGCGTGACGGCAACCGAGGGGGCCGACCCGTTCGGAACGGCGCGGCTGCGGCGTGGGGTGCTCGACGCGTGGGCGGCCAGCCCCGCCCGCTTCCGTGAGGACGCCAACGCCGAGGAGGACCTGGCGCTCGGCGGCTACCGCGACCGTCTCGTCATCGAGCTCGCCCAGAACGCCGCGGACGCCGCCGCCCGCGCCCAGGTCCCCGGCCGCCTCCGGCTGACCCTGCGCCCCGGCACCGGCGACCAGCCTGCCGTCCTCGCCGCCGCGAACACGGGCGCGCGCCTGGACGCGACCGGCGTCGAGTCCCTCTCCACCCTGCGGGCATCCGCCAAACGCGAAGGCCACGAGTCCGCCGTCGGCCGTTTCGGCGTCGGCTTCGCGGCCGTACTGGCGGTGAGCGACGAGCCGGCCGTCATGGGACGCCACGGCGGCGTGCGCTGGTCCCTGGCCGAGGCCAGAGAGCTGGCTCAGCAGACCACCGGCAAAAGCCCCGGCCTCGCCGACGAGCTGCGCCGCCGCGACGGACACGTACCGCTGCTGCGGCTCCCGCTGCCCGCCGAGGGCACGGCCCCCGAGGGGTACGAAACGGTGGTGGTCCTGCCGCTGCGCGACGGGTCCGCGGTCGACCTGGTGGAGCGGCTGCTCGCCGGGATCGACGACGCGCTGCTGCTGACGCTGCCCGGCCTGACCGAGGTCGTCATCGAAACCCCCAGCGGCGTACGGGAGCTGAAGCGCTCCGTGCACGGGGCGTACGTACACATCGAGGACAGCGACGCGGACGGCGACCGGCGCTGGCGCGTCGTCACCCACAGCGGCGGAATCGAGCCCGCGCTGCTCGCGGACCGGCCCCTGGAGGAGCGGCTGCGGCCGTTCTGGTCCGTCACCTGGGCCGTGCCCGTGGACGACGAGGGCGCGCCGGCCCGGCCGCTCACCGCCCCCGTGGTGCACGCGCCCACCCCCACCGACGAGCCCCTGGGCGTACCGGCGCTGCTGATCGCCTCGCTGCCCCTGGACACCACCCGCCGCCACCCGGCGCCGGGCCCGCTCACGGACTTCCTGGTGCGGCGCGCGGCGCTTGCGTACGCCGAACTGCTCGCCAACTGGCAGCCGGTGAGCGTCGGCACGATCGACCTGGTGCCGGGGCCGCTCGGCAAGGGAGAGCTGGACGGGGCGCTGCGCGCGGCGATCCTGGAGCTGCTGCCGCGTACGGCGTTCCTGGAGGCCGCGGCCCCGCGCGACGTGTCGAGCGAGTACACCGGTCTGCCGGACCGCGAGGTCTCCGCCGGGCTGCGCCCGATCGAGGCCGAGGTCCTGGAGGGCGCGGGCGCCGACACCGTACGGGTGCTGGCCGAGGTGCTGCCGAGCCTGCTGCCCGCCGGCCTGGAGCGGCGCGTGGAGCTGCGTACGCTCGGCGTCGCACGGGTGCCGCTGATTGAGGCGGTCGACCGGCTCGCGGGGCTCGAGCGCGAGCCCGGCTGGTGGTGGCGGCTGTACGACAGCCTCGCCGGTGTGGACCCGGACCGGCTGTCCGGGCTGCCCGTGCCGCTCGCTGGGGGCACTCCCCCTGGCTCCGCCGGGGGAACCCCCACCCAGGCCGGAGGCTCTGGGGGAGGCCGTACGACGATCGGGCCGCGCCAGACGCTGCTGCCGATGGCGCAGACCCCGCCGCACCTGACCCGGCTCGGGCTGAAGGTCGTACACGAGGAGGCCGCGCACCCGCTCCTGGAGAAGCTCGGCGCGCTGCCCGCGACACCGCGCGCCGTGCTGACGACGCCGCAGGTACGGGCGGCGGTGGCGGGCTCGATGGAGGCGGGGGAGGTCTGGGACGAGGACGCGGACGCGCTGGACGCGGACGAACTCGCCGAGACCGTGCTCTCGCTCGTACGGGACGCGGGCATCGAGCCCGGCGACGAACCGTGGCTGGCGGCGCTGGCGCTGCCGGACGAGGACGGCGAACTCGCGCCCGCCGGTGAACTGGTGCTGCCGCACAGCCCCTTCGCCTCCGTGATGCGCGAGGGCGAACTGGCGCTCTGCGACAGCGAGCTGGCGGCCCGGTGGCGCGAACAGCCGCTGGCCGCGTGTGGCGTGCTGGCGAACTTCGCGCTCGTACGGGCCACGGATGTGGTCCTCGACCCCGACGAACTGGAGCCCCGCGAAGGCGACTTCGCTGAGCCCGACGACCCGGGCCTGCTGGACGCGGTCGACGTGTGGTGCGAGGACGTACTCGACCGGCTGCCGGACACACCGGTGCCGCCGGTCGCCACGGAGATCGTCGCCGTACGGGACCTGGACCTGGTGGACGACGACCGCTGGCCGCAGGCACTGGCCCTGCTGGCGCAGCCGCCACTGCGGGACGCGCTGACCCAGTCCGTACGGATTCTGCTGCCGGACGGGACGACGGAGACGGTACGGCCGTACACGGCGTGGTGGCTGCGGGACCATCCCGTACTGGAGGGCCGCCGCCCGGCGGGCCTGCGCTCGGCGACCGGGGACCCGCTGCTCTCGGGCCTGTACGACGCGGTGGACGCGTCCGGCTTCGACGACGCGCAGATCCTCCGCGCGCTGGGAGTCCGTACGTCTGTCGCGGCCCTGCTGGACGAGCCGGGCGGCGCGGCGGAACTCCTCGGCCGCCTCGCGGACCCCGACCGCCCGGTGTCGGCGGCCCAGCTCCGCGCCCTCTACACGGCACTGGCGGACCTCGACCCGGACCAGGTGACGCTGCCGGACGAGCTGCGTGCGGTGGTGGACGGCGAGGTCCGGGTGGTCGACGCCGGGGAAGCGGTGATCGCGGACACCCCGGACCTGCTCCCGCTGGCCGGGGGCCTGCCGCTGCTCCCGGTGACCCCGTCGCGGGCGGCGGACCTCGCGGAGCTGTTCCAGGTGCGCCGCCTGAGCGAGACGGTCCCGGCGGAGGTCACCTCGGACGGCGAGGAACACGACGTCCCCGAATCGGTCCACGTCCTGCTGGGCCCGGGCACGCCCGCGACCTACGTGGAACACGAGGAGCTGGTGGCGGGCGGCGTCGAACTGGACTGGCGCCGCACCCCGGACGCCGTGATCCACGCGTCGACGGTGGAGGGCGTGGCGGCGGGCCTGGCCTGGGCGACGGCGCAATGGCCGCGCCGCTTCGAGGTGGCGGCGCTGCTGGAGGACCCGTCGCGCACGGACGAACTGGCCAGGGATCGCTGGTTCGACCCGCTGGGGTAGGGGCCCCGCCCCTTGGGCGGAGCAACGCCGCGAACCGGCTGCGCCTCGAACCAGCTACGCCGGGCCGCTGCTGACGTCGGCACGCTCCAGCACGATTGCGCTCCACGACACACCCGCACGTCCCTGCAGGTCAGGCTGTTCACGCACAGAGACGATGTCGAGTCCCGCCCGGCGTCCCAGCTCAATCGTTTCGGACGCCGGGACATCGAACATATAGCGGCCCGATGGGATGGGCCCGTGGCGCAGAGTGATGAGCAGTCGTCCGTGTGCGGCCAGCAGGAGTCGGACGCGTTCCATGGCACTTCTCCGGTCCTGCCGGTCCAGGTGCATCCACACAGCGACGATCAGGATGAGGTCAAAGGGACCGTGTAGCCGGGGCAGTTCGGGCAGAGCGCTGTCGAGCCATTCGATGGGCGAGTCGGCATGAATCCGCTGAGCGAGCTTGCGAAGTTCCGGTGTCGGTTCCACTGCCACGACATGGTGACCGAGGGCGGCGAGGGCTGCCGCGTCCCGGCCCGAGCCCGCGCCGAGATCGGCGATCCTGCTGGGTGGGGGCGGAAACAAGGAAAGCACTTCGCCATGAACGTCGCGGAAGGACACGCTCTCGTACTGACGAGCAAGACTCTCCGCAGCGTTTCCGTAGCCCGCGGTCCCCGCTGTCAAAGGCATGTAATTCTCCGGCCACAGCCTTCCCGGCGGATGGGGAAGGCGTTCTTGTCCATGACGCTACGCCATGGATCGGGCACTCGGACGGATGGATGTGCGGGCGAGTAGAAATCCCAACGGCTTGCCTAAGCCAGCCGTCCACGCCGAGTAGACCTGCCGAGTAGGGCCACTCACTCCCACGCTCTACTCCGAACCCGGCTGATCTGCGGGGAAAAGCTGTTCGATTAATCTGTCGTAGCTTCAATTTCGGTCATATGTGGCAGAGAATGCCCTTTCGCTTGTGCGGGCAAGTTGAACCCTGTAACTTACTTCCATCCTTTTGTCTCTCCACAGCGCTCTCTGCTGCTCCGTCGAGTGAGGGTGGAATATGCGTCACGAGCTCCAGTGCGCCGGCTCCGACCTCTGCGAAGAAATCGCCGGCGCTCAGGAAAATACATTTTCCTCGGTCTATGAAGGCGACCCGCCGAGCCGCGCAATATGGGAAACAGACGGATTCCGCCTGATTGCTGATGTGTCTCCCCTGTCCATCGGCCACTTACTGCTGCTTCCGGTCGAGCATTACCTCAGTTTTGCGCAACTGATGGACGAGAGCGAAGTTCAGCCGGCGAGGGTGCTCGAAAAGATCGGCTCCTTATACAGGGCCGCTTTTGGCGAGCTCACTGTACTTGAACACGGCTCTTCCATAGGCATGAGATCGAGCGCATGCATCTCCCACGCACACTGGCACATAATGCCGATCGACGGGTCTCGCATTAATTCACTCATCAGGGCGGATGCTCTGCCTTCGGTAGCCCTGACGGATATCGAACAGCTCGCGGGCTTCGGAGCCGCTCCGTACTTCCTCTGTGGTCATGGGAACGAATATCACGTATACGACGGACGGCGACCGATGCGCAGCCAGTACCTCCGCTCCATAGTCGGACAGGTACTTGGAATTCCGGACCCGCTATGGGATTACGCGTTGGTGGTCCGCAAGGAACTACTCCGGGAGACCATCGCACGCACCAGTAGCTGGAGAGAAATTTTGGGGAAGCAAGGGTAATTCACCCTCAAGACGTGTGGAGGCGGCGCATGCCGCGTATCTCAATTTCTATCGACGGGCCAACCGCCAGTGGCAAGACCACGCTGGCCACAAGTCTGGCCCAAACCCTGGGCCTTGCCTTTCTGGACACCGGGCTCACCTACCGGAGTTTGGCGTACGCACTCACTCGCGAGTCGGCAGAGGGACTGCGGAGCGAGCTCGGCTCCGTTCTGGAGCATCGTCCGGTGGTGTACGACAAGTCGGTTTCGGGGCGGCCCGTAAAGAGGCACGGCATTTTTCTCCACGGGGAGGAAATCACCGAGAAGATCTGGGACGTGTCACTGGACGACAACCTGAAGACGGTTGCCAAGGATCCAGTCTGGCGGCAGCTGATTCTGTGCATGCATCAGGACATCGCAGAGGAGCACGAAAATATCGTTGCCGTCGGCAGGGATGTGGCCGTCACCCTCCTGCCTGCCGCGCATCTGCAGATCTACTTGACTGCCAGTCTGGCTGTTCGCAGGGAGCGACGGCGAGCGCAGTACCGGGACATGAGGGACCGCTCGGCGACGGTCGGACCTGCGACGGCTCGTGACGTCGAGAACCGTGCCGCTGTCCGGGCGCTCCCGAATTCTCTCGAAATCCAGTCCACATATCTCCCGGCCTCGGCAGTGTTGGCTTGCGCGCTGAACGGGCTGGAAAACAAGAAAGGTGCAACAACTCATGAACTTCCCTGAATCGGTGTATTCGGATGAACCTACACGGGTGCAACAGCTCGTGAGTGAGTTCCTCAGCGGGCAGTCCGGAGCCGATGTGGGCGCGGATGGCCTGGACGTGCTGTTAACCGCAGGGGCCGACGCAAAAGACGACTGCGCGGTCTACGACATCGGCTCGCCCATGACCCTTGTCGTGGGGTCGGACTACATTCGGGGTCCGAAATTCATTCTGCATGAAATGGGCCTCCTGTCGGATTTCGACATCGGCTACTATCTGGCCGCGGCCAACATCAGCGACATCGCCGCCATGGGCGCCACTCCGATCGGTCTGCTCAGTGTCATTCGCTATCCACACGAGTTGGACGACAGCGGATTCCGGCAGGTAATGGCCGGTATTCATCAAGCCTGCACGGATTTCGGCACGCTCAATGTCGGCGGTGACATCGGGAACGCCGAGCGCCTTATTCTCGCCGGCACGGCTCTGGGTGTGTGCCGACCCGGAAAGGTACTGAGGCGGGACGGTGCCCGCCCGGGGGACCTGCTCTGCGTTACTGGCGTGTGCGGCCTTCTTGGAGCCGCAGTCGCGTACTTTCCCAAGCGGGATTCCTTCGCCGGAAGGATTCCCGCCGATGTGGAGCAGCGACTGCTGGACAGCTGGAAGAGGCCGCGCGCCCGAGTTGCTGAGGGACGGGTTCTTTCCCGGCTGCCCTACGCCACGTCGTGTCAGGACACCTCGGACGGGCTCAAGGCCACCATCGAGCAGATCATGCAGGCCAGCAACGTAGGTTTCCGCGTCATCGAGCAGGATGTTCCCGTGGACCCAGCAGTCCGCATGGTGGCAGAGCTCATGAATGTCGAGCCCCTGGCCCTGACGATGAGTGCATCGTCCGATTTCCACTTGGCCTTCACCATCGCTGCCGACGACCTTCCAGCCTGCCGTGCGGACTTCACTGAGCAGGGCCTGGATTTCCATGTGATCGGCGAAGCGACCGAGAAGGGAGGAGCGCAGGCGGTGCACAACGGAAATTCCAGGCCGCTTCCCGGCGTGGCGTGGAAACATCAGAAGTCTGACATCAGCCTCCTGGCCGCCGGCCCGCCGGAGGCGTGAGGAGCAGCAAAAGGCGCCTACTGTCGAATTGCGTGGGGTAGCCAAATGAGACCGCTGACCGCCAAGCTCCTGGACCGATCGATCCTACTCGCGGCAACCATCGGCATGGTGGCTCGTCAATATCATATTCCCAGCAAGGAATTCTGGTCCGAGAGGCTGGAGCAGCGGCCTTACATTCTTGTGGTGCTCATTTGCGTGATCGGTGTGTTCGGCGCCTTCACTCCGTTGCAAGCGTACTCGGGCCGGAAGAGGGTGGAACGCAGGTCAGTAGTCCGACAGCAGGTTCTGACACACTTCGGAAAAATGCTGGCCGTAGCGAAAAATTCCAATCCACCCATTGAGGCCGGTGACCTCGGACTCCATATCTGGCTGATTCGCCGATCTTTCCGCCACCCCTTGCGCGGGTATCTTCAGCGTGTCGCCACATATCGTCTGGGATCCACACCGACCACCAGGTCTTTCGCGCCCACCAGAGGGATGGGCGTTGTCGGTCTCTGCTGGAAACATAATGAAGAGGTTTCCATTGACGTGCAGAAACTGGCGAGTCGACTAACGGATCAACAGTCGTTTGAAGCCTGTCGTGCCAATGAAGGTCCTGACGCCGTCATGGGTTTCACCTGGCCAGAGTTCAAACGCGTTTCTCATCGAGGAGCTGTCTTCGCCAGCCCGATCAGGGGCGGCAGCGGCGATTTCATCGGCTGCATAAGCGTTGATGCCCGACACGGTCATGACTCCATGAACGTGGACGATTTCTGGCACGAGGTGAACTCGCTGTGTTCCCATCTCGGGCACGATGACTTCGACAACCTGTAATGCAGAAGGATCTTAACGGCGGCTGGGCTGTGCCTCTGTGAGCGCCTTGAGTGCGGCTTCCGCACGGCCGGACTTTTGAGCCCAGGCGTCGGGTTCGCAGTTGGGGGCCGCACGCCTGATTCCCCCACGGGGATCCTCGACGTCACCGAAGTGTCGCGGAATCAAATGAATATGAAGATGATCGACGGTCCTGCCGGCCGCTCGGCCCTCGTTGATCCCAATGGTGTATCCGTCGGGGTGGTGTTCCTTCGAGATCTGTTTCTGAGCGGCCTGGATGAGGGCGTAGGCGTCCTTCAGTTCCCGGGCTGTGAGCTCGAAGAATGATTCCACATGACGCTTTGGAACGACTTCTACATGGCCGGCCGCAGCGGGAAAGTTGTCATATCGCACATAGAAAGTCTTGTTCTCGTGCATGATCCTATTGACGTCAGGCCGGTGCAATTGGCAGAAGATACAGCCTGCTTCCTCCGGGGTCTTCCCTTCGGGACGGAGTGGCTCTTTTTCGTCAACTTTGAGCCGAGTCACGCGTTGAAGCCATTGTCCGAGGCGAGAAAATCCGGACCTTAATGATAGCCGCAAGGAGGTAAGGGCGGATCGGTGTGATCCAGTGAACGTAGTTCCGCCCGCCGACAATTCATAATTCATTGCTCGATTTCGCTCCTTCTTCGTGGGTCGACAGCCGAATGCTGCCTTCGGGGCAACCCATGGGGCGCTCTACCACGGTCACGCGGCCCATGCGGGCATAGTGCCGCATAGGTGACAGCCGTTGGATGGAGCAGACCGATGAGCGACATCCCAGGACGGTATCGAAATCCTCAGCGACACGCTAGCTGCGCCTCGTTTCCATGAGGGTGGGAATGTTGGTGAATGTGAGGGCCGGCGACCGAGATTCGACACGACGTTTCGGACCCGTGACCAGTCCTTTCGTATGTGATCATTTCACCGTCTTCATTACCGCGAAGGCGGCAGTCCAACCACCGATCAGTTCGGACGATTGCTGTGTGCTTCACCCGCCCACCGACCAGGCAAGGCCCGCCGCCACGCGGACGACAGGGTGCCGCCTTCCTCCTTGGCCGGTCTCAGTTCCCGGCCGCTGACAAGCGTCTGGCTGCTTGGGCCTCTTGATAACCCCTCTTATCGTGGATTCGTTCGATGCGCCTGAGGACATGGCCGTAGAGCCTCGGATGCACTGACGCCGAGCACCGGCAGGTGAGGCCGGAG
This sequence comes from Streptomyces sp. NPDC052236, assembly GCF_044548015.1. Lineage (NCBI taxonomy): Bacteria > Bacillati > Actinomycetota > Actinomycetes > Kitasatosporales > Streptomycetaceae > Streptomyces > Streptomyces sp. NPDC052236. The sequence continues at coordinate 107,424 of NZ_JBIUBL010000013.1, forward strand.
CCCTCGGCAGCGCATACGAACAAAACCACGGGAGGGGGCACGGCATGGTTCACCTGTTGGATTCGGTGACGCGTTCGGCGGCGTCCCGCGCCGCCGCACCGCTCGTCTCGATGGCCTAGATCGCGACTCTCGCGCAGGTGAAGCGTCCGTGGTCTCCACCGGGCAACGCCGACCCGCTCCAACTATCTGCGTGACCTGAAGAGTCCGGGACGCGGCGATGGCTCGGGAAGTCTCCGACGAGGCCCGGCGTGGTGAGCCCTCAACCCGCCGCTCAACCATGCAGAGCCAGCCTTCTACGACGCCGTCGCACACCGCGACATGGCCGAGCTGATGGCGGGCGGTGACGACAAGCTCGCCGAGATAGCCGACAGCCCGTTCGTCAGGGCCAGGTGCGCTCGATGCGGTCCCGCCGTACGGCATACGCGGCGGGGCCGCCCTTCTCGACGGCCCGGTAAATCGCGTCGCGGTGCCCGTCGAGCCGCTCGACCATCTCGATACTGCGAAGCTGCTGGTTGTCGAGATAGAAGAGCACCGCACCGCGGTCCAGTACAGGCTGGATCTCCAGGTCTCGCGTCTTGATTCGGCCGTCCTTCGACAGCGGGACCCAGGCCTGGTCGAGGCCGTGGGCGATCCACTGCTCATCGGGGATGTCCTGCGCGTCTGTCGGAAAGACATCGGCGATGCAGTGAACCGCCCATCCACGATCCCGTAGTTCCTCCGCGACGCGCCGCCCGAGGTCGCGGTCGAGGAAGAACTCAGGCGGCAAGACGCACCACTGCGTGGCACAAGCAGTCGACCTGCTCGGGGGTCATGTCGAACTCGTAGGCGATGTCCTCGACGGTCTCGCCGGCTTCCCAAAGGTCGGTGATGGCCTTCACCGGGACGCGATTGGCGGCAATGACGGGCAGACCACGGCCGAACCTCGGGTCGATCACTACCGGAACGGAATCCGGGTACTGCCTCAGTTGAAGACTCGACGGGAAATCGTCGCCCGCGTCCCAGGTCAGGTATCGCAGATACTCGGACACCACCTCGTGGATGGGAGCCTGCCCGTCCCGCGCCCTGCGGAGATCTCCGAAGCCATGCTCCACGAAGATGTCCACGCCGTCGGTGGCGATCCGCTTCGAGACGAGGCCGTAGGGGGTGTCGAAGGCGTTCCGTACCGCGGCTGCCGCTTCCCTGATCTCGCTCATCCGCAGGCCGAGGGAGCGCAGCGAACGGAGGACATGGGCTTCGGCCACGGCGATGAACGGCACCGAGGGCTGTCCCTTGCGGACAGGGTCCACCTGGTGGATCAGAGGAGCCCCGGCAGCCTTGCCCTTCAGCCAGGAGGTGAGAGTCGACGACGGAATCTCCAGGTAGGAGGACGTTTCCGTAGGAGTGAGGAGCCCGTCCCTGAACCGGTCGACCATGATCCACCTCCCGCTGTTGTCAGGTCTCGCATCGTCGCACAACCAGGCTCCCACGAGGGGAGCGGCGGCACAGACCTCGCTCAGCATGCCGTGGGCCAGTCGTCGTCATGAGGTACGGCGGTAACCGCCGTGGAGCCGTTCTCGGGTGGGCAGTCGCGGCAGCGGCCGGGTTCGGCGGCGCGGAAGGCGCGTTCGCAGCCGCCGTCACAGGTCTGCCAGGGCAGTACAGCGGCGGGTGCGGCGGCCTGAGTGGCAAGGGCGGGAAGAGGGAGCGGCAGTTCGCGGAGCCGGTAGGCCAGGATGTGGCTCGGGTTCGGTCCGGCGAGGACCCGGCGGCGAGGGCGGCACTGGGGGCTCGGGCTCCGCGCCTCGCGGCACGTCGTAGAAGTACGTACGCGTATGCAGCATGCCGCCCGGTCCGCGCTCGCGCCGCCGTTCCAGATAGCCGGCTGCCTCCAGCTCCCGCAGCGCCCGGGAGATGAGGATCTCGCCTTCGGTGAAGTGCTCGCACAGCGCCTCGATGCTCACGCGTGTGCCGTCCGGCAGCGACAGGATGTAGGCGGCGACGCCTACCGTGACCGCGCTTCCGCGCCGCTGGGCGAGGGCGTTGGAGATCACCGCGAAGTCGGCGGTGAGGCGGGTTCGGACGTGGATCACGCCGGAGGTCGGTGCTCCGGCGTCGGCGCGCAGGGGCGCGTTAGACTGCGGTTCAGCCATCGGGAAGCTACTTCTTCCTGATCGGTGAGGCCCTCGATCGGGATGCCAGTCCCGGCCGGGGGCCGCATATGTCTTCGGTTGTTGCGGCGAACGTAACCGCCCGCCTCCCGCCCTCGCAAGCCGGTCACTCGACCGGGTGACGCGGGGAGGGGAGGGAGGGCAGGTGGTTCTTTACCCCAGGTTCTTTAGGGGAGTTCGTGGCTCACCGGACCCCCTTGGGCGAGGCCCCGGAGGGTTCGGGAGACCGGCCCGCGAACCGGTACCTGGCCGACTCAGCCCCGGTCGGGGGCTACTTTCAACTCGCTGATGAACGAGGCCCAGCAGGCTGGGCAGTTCGGGGTCTCTGTCACGGACGGGACGACGCCGGGGAATCCGTCCGCGACCTCCACGCAGTCTCCGAGGCGCTTAACGCAGCACGGCCGGCAGCAGTCCGGCCCGGGGCCACGCGGGCACAGCTTCTCTGCCTGCGCTGCCGCACGGAAGCCGAGACGGCTCGACGGGTCAAGGCCGTGTGGAAGCTCCTCTGTCTGGGTTGCCACTACTACCAGTACGAGATCGGACCGACAGCAGGGCAGCTGAGGCTGTGGCGCGTCGAAGTCGGGCTGGTCGTCGAGCGATTGGGCAATTGACCAGCCATTACCTGGTATTTCTGATAACCCTGTGACCGGGGTTCCGGGCGGCAGCCCGTCGCAGCGCCGGTGCGCTGTCTGGATCTGTGGCGGACGACGGAGGGCTGGGGCGGGGAGGACACAGAGACCGCAGTTGGCGCAGGCAGCCAACTGCACGGCCGAGGGGGAGCAGGATGATTTCTGAGCCGGAGCTGGCGGGGGAGTTCGGTGCGGGTGAAACCCGCGAGGTGGTGGGCGGCTTCGGCCCGGAGCCTGTGGGGGGACTCCGGCCGGGAAGGCCGTGGCGCTGGGCGCTGGGCGGGGTGCTGGTTGCTTCGGCGCTGTGGGCGGCGGGGCTGTTCCTGTATGGATTCGGCGATCGGAAGCCGGACATGCACGGCTACCAACTGAACAAAGACCCTTGCCCGACTCTACGGCTGAAGTCGATCGGCACGGCGATCGCACCGAGACAGGCCACCGCCGATGCCGGAACAGGGCTGTTGAACCATCCCGTCCTCGACCAGATCCAATGTTTCATTCCTCTTCAGCCTCCGGTTCAGTCTCCGGCCGGTGCGGGGCGGCCGGAGAAGGGCTGGTCCATCGACTACTCCGTCGCAATCGCGGTGGCACTGCACAAGAAGACCGACCCCGGCGCCGAATTCGAGGTGCAGCGAGCGACGATCGATGGCTGGGCTGATCCTGAAGCGAAGCTGGAGAGAGTTCCGAACCTCGGCGACAAGGCGTATCTGCTGATCCGGGGTGACGGTACTTCGGAGCTGCGGGTGCTGGAGGGTGGAGCGGTTTTTTCACTGGCTCTCTCCGCCTACACGCAGTACCAGCCCGACGACGACGGCGAAGGCCCGTCCGGCGAGGGGCCGGACACACCTGACCTGTCCCCGTACCAGTCGGCCCTGATCAGCGACATGCGTGACCTGATGTCAAGCCTCAAGCAGTGAGCTCGGGATTCAACCTCTGCGGCCTGCGATCCAGAGCCTCAGTCCTTGCGGCCTGTCGCGGCGACGGTGACGCCGAGGCCGATCATCGTGAGCCCACCGACCCCGCCGACCAGGGAGAGCCGCTGCGGTGAATGAGCGAACCAGCTGCGCGTGGTGGCCGCGACCAGTCCCCAGACGCTGTCGGACGCCACCGCGATGGCACTGAAGACCAGGCCGAGCACCAGCATTTGAACCATGACGTGGCCCTGGCCGCGGTCGACGAACTGAGGCAGTACGGCGGCGAAGAACACGATGGTCTTCGGGTTGGCCACGCCGACCGCGAACCCCTCCCAGAACGTGCGCAGACTGCCCTGCTCCTCGGGCCTGTCACCGGTCAAAGCGGCATGCAACGACTTGCGCTGCCGCCAGGCCTTTACACCCAGGTACACCAGGTACGCGGCGCCTATGAACTTCAGCGCGGTGAAGACAAGAATCGAGCGCTCCACAATGGACCCGAGCCCGAGCGCCACGACCACGACGAGTACGTAGGCACCGAGCGTGTTGCCCACGACCGTGGTCAGCGCGGCACGGCGCCCCTGCGCCAGCGCCCGCCCGATCACGAACAGCACGCTGGGGCCGGGAATCACGATCAGCAGGAACGACATGGCCGCGAACGCCAGCAGCCGATCAGTAGACACCATGCGGCTCATGGAAGCACGGAGATCCTTCGCCCCTCCAGCCGTTTTCCGCCTGGGGGGCAGCGACCCGACAAGAGCCCGAGGCCCTCAGTGGGCACGGATGGACGCCGAGATGTTGCCGCCCTCGATGACCCGAAGGGAGGCTGAGCGGGACGTCGTCACCGGGTCTCAGCGAGCGTGGACGGGACCGCGCCGGTCACGGTGCACGGTAAGGAGCGAATGCGATGAGGGTCATGCTGCGAGCGCGTTTGGACACCCAGAGGTCGAATGAGGCGATCAAGAGCGGCGAACTGCAGAAGATCATGGAGTCGATGATGGAACGGCTCAAGCCTGAGGCGGCCTACTTCGGCCCCACCGAGGGCGGGCGGTCCTGCACCTTCGTCTTCGACATGCAGGACAGCTCACAAATGCCCACCATCGCCGAGCCGCTTTTCGAAGGCCTCGGGGCGAAGATCGACATCCAGCCCGTGATGAACGCCGAAGACCTGCGCAAGGGCCTTGCCGCGCTGAAGTAGGGCTGACCTCTCCGTCAGCAGGCAGCAGGCAGCAGCCAGCAGGGGGCCGACCTCGTCGGCGCCGCCCGGCTCGCCTCGGGCGTCCCTACGCCGGGAACCGCCGGTCCACCCACCGCCACGCCCCCTCCAGCAGCCCCGCCCCCACCACCGCGATCCCCACCGCCGCCCACGGCATCGTCGTCCCCACCAGCCGCAGCGCGAAGAAGTTCTGGAGCCACGGCACGACCAGCACGACCAGGAAGCCCAGCCCCATCGTCGCCACCAGACCCACCCGCCACCATGTGTACGGGCGGGCGATGATCGCCAGGACCCACATCGTCACCAGGAACAGCGCCAGCGTCGCCGCGCTCGTCTCCGCCTGGAGGGCGCCCTCGCCGCTGTAGTGGGAGCGGGCCAGCAGGTACGTCGAGAAAGTCACCGCCGCCGCGATCACGCCCCCCGGGATCGAGTACCGCATCACCCTGCGTACGAAGTGCGGCCTCGCGCGTTCCTTGTTCGGCGCCAGCGCCAGGAAGAACGCCGGGACACCGATCGTCAGCGTCGACAGCAGCGTCACATGGCGCGGCAGGAACGGGTACTCCACCTGGCTGCACACCACCAGGATCGCCAGCAGCACCGAGTACACCGTCTTCGTCAGGAACAGCGTCGCCACCCGCGTGATGTTGCCGATGACCCGGCGCCCCTCCGCCACCACCGACGGCAGCGTCGCGAAGCTGTTGTTGAGCAGCACGATCTGCGCCACCGCCCGCGTCGCCTCCGAGCCTGAGCCCATCGAGACGCCGATGTCCGCGTCCTTCAGGGCGAGGACGTCGTTCACGCCGTCGCCCGTCATCGCCACCGTGTGCCCCCGCGACTGCAACGCGCCCACCATGTCGCGCTTCTGCTGCGGGCTGACCCGGCCGAAGACCGAGTGCGTGTCCATCGAGACGCCCATCTGCGCCTGCTCCGCCGGCAGCTCGCGCGCGTCTATCGTCTTGTCCGCGCCCGGCAGGCCGAGCTTCGCCGCCACCGCGCCCACGGACACCGCGTTGTCGCCGGAGATCACCTTCGCCGCGACGTCCTGTTCGGCGAAGTACGTGAGCGTGGCGGACGCCTCGGGGCGCAGCCGCTGCTCCAGTACGACCAGTGCCGCCGGCTCCGCCCCCGCGGCCACATCGGGCGCGTCCAGTGCGTCCACCGCGCCCGCCACCCGCGCGAGGAGCAGCACCCGCAGCCCCTGCTCGTTGAGCTGATCGATCTCGTGCAGCGCCGGGTCCCGTGTCGGGAGCAGTACGTCGGGCGCGCCGAGCAGCCACGCCGACGTCTCGCCGTCGCCGTGGCTGAAAGCCGCGCCGCTGTACTTGCGCGCCGAGGAGAACGGCAGCGACTGCGTACAGCGCCACTCCTCGCCGTCCGGGTTCGGGTAGGCGTCGATGATCGCCTGGAGCGAGGCGTTCGGCCGAGGGTCGGACTTGCCGAGCGCGCCGAGCACCTTCTCCGTATACGCCGTGCCCGTGTCGCCCAGCGGGCGGAGCTCCGTGACGTCCATCCCGCCCTCGGTCAGCGTGCCCGTCTTGTCCAGGCAGACCACGTCCACGCGCGCGAGACCCTCGATCGCGGGCAGCTCCTGCACCAGGCACTCCTTGCGGCCGAGCCGGATGACGCCGATCGCGAAGGCGACCGAGGTCAGCAGCACCAGCCCCTCCGGCACCATCGGGACGATGCCGCCGACGGTTCTGGCCACCGAGTCCTTGAAGTCGTTGTCCTTGGTGAACAGCTGGCTGAGGATGAGCCCGATCGCGGTCGGCACCATCATCCACGTCACGTACTTGAGGATCGTGCTGATGCCGGTCCGCAGCTCGGAGTGGACGAGCGTGAACCGCGACGCCTCCTCCGCGAGCTGCGCCGCGTACGCCTCGCGCCCCACCTTCGTCGCCGTGAACGCCCCGCCGCCCGCGACCACGAACGACCCCGACATCACCGTGTCCCCGCGCTGCTTGACGACCGGGTCAGCCTCACCCGTCAGCAGCGACTCGTCGATCTCCAGGCTCTCGGCCTCCGCCACCTCGCCGTCCACGACGACCTTGTCGCCGGGTCCGAGTTCGACCAGGTCACCGAGCACGATCTCGGAGGTGGAGACCTCCGATGCGGTGCCGTCCCGCCGTACCGTCGGCTTCGCCTCGCCGATGACCGCGAGGCTGTCGAGGGTCTTCTTGGCGCGCAGTTCCTGGATGATGCCGATGCCGGTGTTGGCGATGATCACAAAGCCGAAGAGGCTGTCCTGGATCGGCGCGACGAAGAGCATGATCAGCCACAGCACGCCGATGATCGCGTTGAAGCGGGTGAGGACGTTCGCGCGGATGATCTCGTTGAGGGTGCGGGAGGACCGTACGGGTATGTCGTTGACCTCGCCGCGGGCGACGCGTTCGGCGACCTCGGCCGTGGTCAGCCCGGTCGCCCGGACGGCGACGGCGGGCGGCGGCAGATTCCTGGGGTGTACGGGGTCGAGCTCGGCGCCCGCGTCGATGAGGGGACCGTCCTTGTTGATCCTCGCCCGCTGAGTCATGGTTTCGACGGTACGGCGGGGAGGGCCGTTTCACCCGCGGAGTGCGCGATGCCCGTGGGAAGTTCAGACCCTGGTAGGAGAGGCCTGGTACCTGGGCACTACGGGTGCGGTACTGGCGCGGTACGGGTCCCTTGTGCGGTACGGGTCACTTGCCTTCGTCGCTCGCGGGCGCGTCGGCATCCGTCTTCGAGGCTTCAGCCTCTTTGGCTTCGGCGGCGCGCTTGAGGGCCGCCTCCCGCCCCCGTGTGTACCAAATGCCGATCAGACCGAGACCGGCGCCCGCCAGGCAGGTCCACACCCACCACATCAGGTCGCGCTCGGCGAACCAGCTGTAGAACGGGATCTGTACGAGGAAGAGGACGAACCAGAGGATCGTGCCTCCGGTGACGGTGGCGACGACGGGCCCCTCCAGGGGCTCGGGCGCCTCGTGTTTGGGGGTCCACTTCACCATGCGGACAGTGTAGGCGGCACGTATGCGGGTGTCGGCCAGCCGGTCTACGCGCGAAGATAGCGTTCTTACCCTGATGCATTCATACTGAAACTGATTGCGGCTGGCTGGTTCCCTTCGTTGGAACATCCAAGGCGGGCCGGTTTTTTATGGCCTCACGCCCGTAATCGCCCCCTTTTCCCCTCTGTGTAACTGAGGTTTCGCATGCCCTCCTCGGCCACCGCCAAGGTCGACTCCGCAGGTCAGCCCCTCGGCTCCGCGCAGCCGCCCGGCCGCCTGGACCGCTTCTTCAAGATCTCCGAGCGCGACTCCACGGTCGCCCGCGAGATCCGCGGCGGTTTCGCCACCTTCTTCGCGATGGCCTACATCATCGTGCTGAACCCGATCATCCTGGGCAGCGCGAAGGACATGTACGGACATCAGCTCGACGGCGGCCAGCTGGTCACCGCCACCGTGCTGACCGCCGCCTTCTCCACCCTCCTCATGGGCGTCATCGGCAACGTCCCGATCGCCCTCGCGGCGGGCCTCGGCGTGAACACCGTCGTCGCCCTCCAGCTCGCACCCCGGATGTCCTGGCCCGACGCCATGGGCATGGTCGTCCTCGCCGGTTTCGTCGTGATGCTGCTGGTCGCCACCGGGCTGCGGGAGCGCGTGATGAACGCCGTGCCGCGCAGCCTGCGCAAGGGCATCGCGATCGGCATCGGCCTGTTCATCATGCTCATCGGCCTGGTCGACTCCGGCTTCGTCTCTCGTATCCCGGACGTCGCCAAGACCACCGTCCCGCTCACGCTCGGCTCCGGCGGCCACCTGGACGGCTGGCCGGTCCTCGTCTTCGTCCTCGGCGCGCTGCTCACGCTCGCGCTGATCATCCGCAAGGTGCCGGGCGCGATCCTGATCTCCATCGTCGTGATGACGGTTGTCGCGATGATCGTCAACGCGGTGGCGGACGTCCCGTCCTGGGGTCTGACCACTCCCGAGTGGCCTGGAAACCCGGTCTCCTCCCCGGACTTCGGCCTGGTGGGCGAGGTGAGCCTGTTCGGCGGCTTCGGGAAGGTGGGCTACCTCACCGGCTGTCTGTTCGTCTTCACCGTGCTGCTGTCCTGCTTCTTCGACGCGATGGGCACGATCCTCGGCGTTGGCGACGAGGCCAAGCTGATGGACAAGGACGGCAACCTGCCGGGCATGAACAAGGTGCTGCTGGTGGACGGGCTCGCGGTCGCCACGGGCGGCGCGACCTCGTCATCGGCGGGAACCTGCTTCGTGGAGTCCACGGCGGGGGTCGGCGAAGGGGCGCGTACGGGTCTGGCGTCGGTCGTGACAGGCGCGCTGTTCTCGGTGGCGCTGTTCCTCACCCCGATCGCCACGATGGTCCCGTCTCAGGCGGCGACGCCCGCCCTGCTGGCGGTCGGGTTCCTGATCCTGGCCGGTTCGGTGCGGGACATCGACTGGAACGACTTCACGGTCGCCGTGCCCGCCTTCCTGGCGATGGTGATGATGCCGTTCACGTACTCGATCACCAACGGCATCGGCATCGGGTTCATCGCGTTCAGCGTGCTGCGCCTGGCGGCCGGGCGGGGCCGTGAGGTGCCGGTCGCCATGTACGCGGTGTCGGCGGTGTTCGTGTTCTACTACGCGATGCCCGCGCTGGGACTCACGTAGAAGTCGTCGAAGTCATCACGAATGAGCGCCCGGACCACATGGTCCGGGCGCTCATTCGCGTTCTGCCCAGCATCCTCGGGCTGGTCTTTAGGCAGGGTAATGAGTTATCCTAAGGAACATGCCTGACTTGTCCCATGGTGCTGACGAAGACGTCGCCGCCGTGAACTCTCTGCGCTCGGCCGTGATGCGGCTGGGCCGACGCCTGAAGCATCAGCGCGTCGACGAATCACTGAGCCCGACCGAGATGTCGGTGCTCGGCACCCTCGCCCGCTGCGGCTCCGCCACCCCTGGTGAGCTGGCCCGCAAGGAGCACGTCCAGCCGCCGTCCATGACCCGGATAGTGGCGCTGCTGGAGGCGAAGGGGCTGGTCCGGCTTGAGCCGCACCCCGACGACCGCCGCCAGAAGGTGGTCAGCCAGACCGAAGAGGCGGAAGCCATGCTGGAGGAGAGCCGGCGCAAGCGGAACGCCTGGCTGGCCTCGCTGGCCGATTCGCTGGACGAGGACGAGTGGGCGAAGCTGCGCGCCGCCGCCCCGATCCTGGAGAAGCTCGCGCATCTGTAAGTCATCCACGGTGTTATTCACCGTGTCATCCACCACGTCATCCGCCAAAGGAGGCGACGCGTTTTGAGTACGGGAACCGGAGAAAACTCCGCCCCCGCACCAACCCACTCCACCAATAGCTCGATGTTCAGCTCGCTCAAGATCCGTAACTACCGGCTCTTCGCCAGCGGCCAAGCGGTCTCCAACACCGGCACCTGGATGCAGCGCATCGCCCAGGACTGGCTGGTTCTGACGCTGACCGGTTCCGCGTCCGCCGTCGGTATCACCATCGCGCTGCAGTTCCTGCCGATGCTGCTCTTCGGCCTGTACGGCGGGGTGCTCGCCGACCGGCTGCCCAAGCGGCGGCTGCTCCTGTTCACCCAGGGCGCGATGGGCCTCACCGGCCTGGCGCTGGCAGCCCTGACCCTGACCGGCAACGTCCAGGTCTGGCATGTGTACGCCACCGCGTTCGCACTCGGCATGGTCACCGTGCTCGACAACCCGGCCCGCCAGTCGTTCCTGGTGGAAATGGTCGGCCCGGGCGACCTCCAGAACGCCGTCAGCCTCAACTCCGCGAACTTCCAGTCCGCGCGCCTCGTCGGCCCCGCCGTCGCCGGTGTGCTGATCACCGCTGTCGGCAGCGGCTACGCCTTCCTGCTCAACGGACTGTCCTTCGCCGCGCCCATCGTGGGCCTGCTGATGATGCGTAACAGCGAACTGCGGAAGGTCGAACGCGCACCGCGCGCCAAGGGCCAGCTGCGCGAGGGGCTCCAGTACGTCGCGTCCCGGCCCGAGCTGATCTGGCCGATCGTGCTCGTCGGATTCATAGGCAGCTTCGGCTTCAACTTCCCGATCTGGCTCTCGGCCTTCGTGGACGACGTCTACCACTCGGGCGCCAGTACGTACGGCCTGCTCAACACCCTGATGGCAGTCGGCTCCCTGGCGGGTGCCCTGCTCGCCGCCCGGCGCGGCACCGCGCGGCTGCGGGTACTGGTGGTCGCCGGCGTACTCTTCGGCATCCTGGAGATCGTGACCGCGTTCGCGCCGCAGTTCTGGATCTTCGCGGCACTGCTGGTGCTGATCGGAATGGCCGGTATGACGGTCAACGTCACGGCCAATTCCAGTGTCCAGATGGCGACGGACCCGCTGATGCGGGGCCGTGTGATGAGCCTGTTCATGATGGTCTTCACCGGCGGTACGCCGCTGGGCGCACCGATCGTCGGCTGGATCACCGACTCGTACGGTCCGCGCATCGGCTTCGCCGCGGGCGGCGTGGTCTCGCTGGTCGCGGCGCTCGCGGTCGGCGCGGTGCTGGTCCGGCTGGGTGGGCTGCGGGTGAAGGTCGACCTGCGGCGGGGCCACCGGCATGTGGACTTCGTGCCCAAGAAGGAGCTGGTGACGGCGGCCTGACCGCCCTCACCCCGGACTCTGGCGGGCGGCCCCACGGCCGCCCGCCTGCGAAACTCGGAACATGAGACTCTTCGCCGCCGTCATTCCGCCCCCGCTGGCCGTCGACGAGCTCGATCTCGCCGTCGCCCGGTTGAAGGCCCTCCCCGGCGCGGAGCACTTGCGCTGGACCGGCCGTCCCAGCTGGCACTTCACGCTGGCCTTCATGGGCCAGGTCGATGACGAACTGCTCCCCGAGCTGAACGAACGGCTCGCGCGGGCCGCCCGCAAGACCAACCCCTTCGCCCTGCGCCTGCGCCGTGGCGGGCACTTCGGGCGGCGGGCGCTGTGGGTCGGCGTCGAGGGCGGCGTGGCGGAAATGCGCCTCCTCGCCGACCGCGCGGACGCGGCGGCGCGCCGCACCGGTATCAGCATGGAGGAGCACCGCAGCTACCACGCCCACCTGACGATCGCCCGTAGCCGCGACCCCCGGGGCGCCGATCTGCGGCCGTACGTCCAGGAGCTGGAGCCCTTCGAGGGCCCGGAATGGGACGTGGCCAAGCTCGCGCTCGTACGCAGCAATCTGCCGGTCAGCGGGGTGGTGGGCGAGCAGCCACGGTACGAAACGGTGGGCAGCTGGCTCCTCGGGGGCGGTACGGAGTCCGGGCCGGGGTCCGGGTCGCTCGAACGGGCGAGTTAACCTCGTTCCGTGAACCCGAAGACGAGAAACCAGATCATGGCCGGTGTGCTGGTGCTGATGTTCGCGATCATCGCCGTGGCGGCCGTGGTCGGCCAGTAGCGCCAGTAGCCTTCCGACTACGGCCGGACCACGCCCGCCGCGCCGTGTGTCACCAGGCGAAAGCCTCGGGGGAGGGCCCCGTCCCGGGGAAGATCTCGTCCAGCGAGGTCAGCACCTCATCGCTCAGCTCAAGCTCGACCGCCCGCAGCGCGGACTCCAGCTGGTCCGCCGTGCGCGGGCCGACGATGGGCCCCGTAACGCCCGGCCGGCCGAGCAGCCAGGCGAGCGCGACTTCGCCGGGCTCCAGGCCGTGCTTGCCGAGCAGGTCCTCGTACGCCTGGATCTGCTCGCGCACTTTGGTGTCGGCGAGCGCCGTCGAGGAACGGCCGGAGGTGCTCCGGGCCCCGCCGCCCTCGCGCTCCTTGCGAATCGCACCGCCGAGCAGCCCACCGTGGAGCGGCGACCAGGGGATGACCCCGAGGCCGTACTCCTGGGCCGCCGGGATGACCTCCATCTCGGCGCGGCGCTCGGCGAGGTTGTACAGACACTGCTCGCTGACCAGGCCGTACGAGCCGCGCTTCTGGGCGACCTCGTTGGTCTGGGCGATCTTCCAGCCAGGGAAGTTGGACGAGCCCGTGTAGAGGATCTTGCCCTGCTGGATCAGGGTGTCGACCGCCTGCCAGATCTCCTCGACGGGCGTACGCCGGTCGATGTGGTGGAACTGGTAGAGATCAATGTGATCGGTCTGAAGGCGCTTGAGGCTGGCCTCGACGGCACGGCGGATATTGAGCGCGGAGAGCAGGTCGTAATTGGGCCAGGGCGGCTCGCCTTCGGGCCCCATGTTCCCGTAGACCTTGGTGCCGAGGACGACCTTCTCGCGGCGGTCACCGCCCTTGGCGAACCAGGTACCGATGATCTCCTCGGTACGGCCCTTGTTCTCGCCCCAGCCATACACATTGGCGGTATCGAAGAAATTGATGCCCGCGTCGAGCGCGGCATCCATGATGGCGTGACTGTCGGCCTCGCTGGTCTGAGGCCCGAAGTTCATCGTCCCGAGGACGAGTCGGCTGACTTTGAGTCCGGTGCGTCCGAGCTGCGTGTACTTCATGAGGACCAAGCCAACGCCTTGAAGCGCGCTCGAAGCAAGCGTGTATCGACGGTCAGTCGCGGGGGAACTTGTCGGTGGCGAGGGTCAGGCCGACGGGGGTGTTGGTGAGGTCGAGCGGCTGGCCGAAGTCGACCTTCGTCTCGGTCGTGTAGTCGCCGTCCTTCGGCTGGGTGTGGACGACACACTTGCCGGTGTAGGGGTCAGCGATCAGGAAGACGGGTACTTCGGCGATGGCGTAGGCGAGTTTCTTCGGGCCGTAGTCGTTGGCTGCGGTGCTCTTGGAGATCACCTCGGCGATGAACTCGACGTCCTGGTAACGCCACTGACCCCTAGAATTCTTCTCGGCATCGTCGCGAAGCTTCGCCACGTCCGGAGCAAACCCGTTCAGATGGCCGGGAAAATCGATCCGCACGTCCGACTTCACCTTCACGGCCATGCCGAACCGGTCCTCCAGCGCGCGGACGATCCTGCGAGTGATCTCCCAGTGAGTGTCCCGTTGCGGCGACATGTGGATGGCCCCTTCGACGATCTCGGCTTTGAAGCCCTCGGGGACTGACATCCGCTCGAACATCTCGTCCAGGATGATCTGCTCGCTGATGTTGTCGGCCATCTCGATCCTGTCTTCAAGAACAGTCACTGTGGCGCTCCTCCCCGCTGCCGCTCGATTGCATGCAGCCGCCGGTACAACGATACGCAGGGTGACGATGTCACGCCTGTGTCTAGAACTCGCCATGGTTAGGCCATGTCCGGCCGATCATGCGGGACTGGCGGCACCCGGCACCCGGCACACGCACCCGGATGGCGGCCTTCGGCCGGCCCACAGGCGGGCACACATGGGGAGATTCCACCGAGGAAGGAGTGGCCCCATGCCGGAGAGCGCCCACGTGCGTCACAGCGGTGAGGGCAAGGCATTCTGGATGCTGAACGGCCTCTACGAGGTCAAGGCGTCGAGCGACGAGACCAATGGCGCGATGACCGTCATGGAGATGACCATTCCGGAGGGGATGGGCCCACCGCCCCACACCCACCCCGGAACCGAGAGCGTCTACGTCATCGAGGGGACGGTCCGCTATCACATCGCCGGTGAGACGGTCGAAGGCGGTCCGGGGTCGTTTTTCCACATCCCTGAGGGCACTCTGGAACGGTTCGAGCCCACCAGCACGGTCCGGATGCTGATCACCTACGCGCCGGGCGGTATCGAGAAATTCTTCGCCGAGGCGGGTGAACCCGCTCAGCGACGGGAGTTGCCGCCCCAGTCGGACACGCCGCCGGACGTTGACCGCCTCATTGAGATCGCTAAGCGGCACGGAATTGAGATGCAGCCGATGCCTGCCTGACGCGTAGCTATAGCCAGTGCTGTGACCCGGAACGTTCACCTGGTCGTGCCGGTGCCATACGCCGGAGCACTAACGATCTGTTGCCCGGAAGATCAGAAGCACGCTCTCCTGCCTGGCATACCCACTCTCGCCGTTACTGAAGGCAGTCACCTTGTCGAGAGCCCAGCCCTGCCCTTCGACCCCGTGGATCACTTCTGACACTTGCTCCTGTTCCTCGAAATCCAGGGCGTGGCCCACGCGGACCGCCACGGAGTACACGACGCAGTTCCTCGCGCGCTGCCGACGGGCGCCTTTCTCTGCGGCAGCGACCGTCTCCCTCAAGTACTCGCGTACCTGGTAGTACTCGTTGGCCATCCGGGCCCCCTCCTGGCTTCGTCCTACCAGGACCCTGCCAGAGGAATGCTGACCACGGTGAACGATTCCGGTTACAGCACTGGCGCGGGGGAACGTGTCGGTGGCGAGGGTGAGGCCGACGGGGTCACCGAACTCCAGGGTGAGCCTCCCGCGATGGTGAGCCTCCCGCGATACAGAACTCGTCACGAACCTCCCAGCCAGCCCGCCGCGTCCAGGCGGAAGCGTTCGGGCGGGGTGACCGTCCGCAGGTCCGCCTCCAGTTCGCGCAGGCGCTGTGCGCCAAGCGCCTCGGCCCACTCCGCCCGCAGCCGGTCGAAGATCGCGGCCGAGCGGCTGAGGGAGTCCAGCCCATGCCGCGTCAGCCGGATCAGCTTGCGGCGGGCGTCGGTCGGGTCGTCGGTGCGTTCGGCGTAGCCCAGGGTTACGAGCCGGTCGACCGTCTTGCCGGCCGCCTGCTTGGAGACGCCGAGCCGCCGACCGACCTCGCTCGCCGTGGCCCCGCCGACCCCGATCGCCTGCATGGCGAAGCCGTACGCGGGCCGGACATCCGGGTGGCCCTGTTCGGCCAGCTCGGCGTGGAGCCGGTCAATGAGCGAGCGGAACCCGGCGAAGAGGAGCAGGGGCAGCTCGTAGCCCGGCGCGTCGGGCGCGTCGGAAAGGACCTTGCGCACTTCGACAACCTGGTTTACTTTCTTGTCGTCAACCACGTTGTCCATTGTATGGAGCTGTGCCATGTTCGTTGAACACACCCTGGAATCGGCTCCGGCAGCCTCGCGCCGCCTCATGGAGTCGACCGTCAAGCACCTGGGCTACCTGTCGCCCGCCGTCGCCAAACTCGCCACCTCCCCACATCTGCTGGACGGCTTTCTGACTCTCAGCGCGAAGTTCGAGCAGACGACCCTGGAGCCGGTTGCCCGCGAGGTGGTCATCATGACCGTCGCGATGCGCAACGGCTGCGAGGTGTGCGTGGCCATGCACACCGGCAAACTCCGGGCGCTCGGCGCGGAGGAGGAGCTGATCGCCGCGCTGTGTGAGCAGAAGCCGCTGGCGGACGAGCGCCTGGAAGCCGTACGGCGCTTCGCGCTGGAGGTGCTGCGTACGGCGGGTGGCGTGCCCGACGAGGAACTGCGGGCGTTCCTGGACCAGGGCTATACGGAGCAGAACGCGCTGGAGGTCGTCATGGGCATCGGCACGTACACGATGTCGACGCTGGCGAACCGCCTTGTAGGCGCGGTTCTTTAGGCCCCCTGATTGACTGAGGCGCATGTGGATCAAGGCATTCATCGCCCGAACGCGACGGTTGGCGGCACACGAGGGGCGGTGGATGGCGAGCCTCGGGCTGTGGGTGACTCGGCGCACGAACGGGGTGGGGGACGCGGACATCGCTGTCGGG
Source organism: Streptomyces sp. NPDC052236 (assembly GCF_044548015.1). Lineage (NCBI taxonomy): Bacteria > Bacillati > Actinomycetota > Actinomycetes > Kitasatosporales > Streptomycetaceae > Streptomyces > Streptomyces sp. NPDC052236. Next base: position 123,819 of record NZ_JBIUBL010000013.1, read on the forward strand.
TATGCGCGTGCTCAGGCGCCGATGGCGTACGGGCTGGCCTTCGTGTTCGTGGTCGAGACGGTCGGGGTGTCCTTCATGCTCGCCCCGTTTCCGGTCGTCCATCTGGTCATGCTGCTTCTCGACCTCTACACGGTGTTCCTTGTACTGGGGCTGCACGCCGCCGCCGTCACACGCCCGCACGTCGTGGGGCCGGGCGGGCTGCGGGTGAGGCGCGGTGCGCGGCTTGATGTGCAGATACCGCTGGAACGGATCGCCTCAGCCCGTTACGACCTCCGGTTCCCGGACGCGAACAAGTCTGAGGACGGTGTGCTGGAGGTCGCCATCGCGTCGCAGACCTCGATCACTATCGAGCTGACCCAACCCGTCATCAGCGTAAGCCTCCTGGGGCGGCGTACGGAGGCTCATACGGTCCGCTGCCACGCCGATGACGCGCGCGCCGCCGTCGAGGCGATCAAGAAGCTGCTGCCGATCGACGGCTGACGACGGTGACGAACGATGACCAGGCCCCGGGGGCGACGGTGAGCTGAGGGCCCTGGGGGTTCTTGGAGTCCCGGACGTGGATGGTGGTGGGGCAGGCGGCCACCTCGACGCACTCGCCTTCATCGCCGCTGTAGCTGGACTTGGTCCACGAGGCGGCCACCTCGACGCACTCGCCCTCGTTGCTGCTGTAGCTGCTCTTGAGCCAGTGGAGGTCCGTGCTCATAGTTCCTGTACCACCTTTTCGATCAGCTTCGTGGATTCCTCGGGCGTGAGAGCCTGCGCCCGCAGAATGCCATATGTGCCGAACATGTTGCCCAGGTGCGGCTGTTCGCACACGAAGTAGCCGCCGCTAGGGCCCTCGACGTAGGCGAGCTGACGGCGCTCATCCGTCTCCAGCAGGATCATGGGTCCCGCGAGCCCGGCGTGCGTCTCCCGGTTGTGCGGCATGACCTGGATCTCGACGTGTCGGAGTCGGCCGATGTCGAGAACGTGGTGCAACTGCTCTTTGAGGACCGGAGGACCGCCAAGGGGACGAGTGAGGATGCTCTCCTCCAGCACGTAGCTGATGATGGGCGTGGGCTTGCGGTAGAAGAGCTGCTGCCGCTCCAGCCTCGCGGCCACCCGCTTGTCGATTTCCTCATCGTCCAGCGGTGGGCAGTAGTTGCAGGTGTAGACCGCCTTCGCGTACGCCTTGGTCTGGAGCGAACCAGGAATCACCTGGCTCTGGTACGAGTGCACGGACGACGCACTCTGCTCCTCCACCAAGTAGTCCTCCGTCCACGGCGGGATTCCGCTGGTCTGGAACTCCTTCTCCGCCACCAGCAGCAGTGCACCTTGTGCACCCACCGCGTCGTCCGCCCTCGGCGTGAACGTCCCCTTCGGCGCGCGTTCGCCCCGCTCCACCATCGCCACCTGCGACTTGGAGAACTCGATCTTCAGCGCCAACGCCTCCTGCGACAGTCCCGCCCGCTCGCGGTAGAAACGCAGCAACGCGCCAAACGACCTTGAACCTCGCCCACTTGAGTGCACGGCGTCCTCCCCGGATGCACAGACCCTCACGCTTGTCGTGTGGTACTGGTCACAGTCAACCCGGACGCGGAATCGTAAGTTGCATGAAACTAGGAAATGCGCCCTCTTGGGTGCCCGCGTCCGGGCATGCCCTGCGGCACGCGGGCATTCACTTCGACGCCGTACGCATCGCCGGAGCCCTCGGCGAGGAAGTCGCCTTCGAAATCATGCAGCTCACCGATTTCCACGCCGGGCCGATCGTCCGCGAGTCCACGGGGGAGCAGTACATGTACTTCCTGCTGCCCCCGCAATCCACCGCCGCGTTCTCCTGGCCGGCCTGTGCGCGGGCGCTCAGTCGCAATACGCGGGACGGGCGGAGTGCGGCGTTCGTCGGGGTGCCCGCGCTGGAGGGGCTGACCTGGCCGCTGGACTGGCGGTCGCGGCCGTCAATCGAAGTCCCGTTCGTAGAACTGCGGTTGTTGCACGAAACGGTCATGTGTGCTGTACGGTGATCGCGTCATCACGCTCCGTTAAACGGAGCGGTCCCCGGCGGTGCGCCAACACCATCCGAGGACCTTCACCGCAAGTGGAATCGGAGTCCACCGGGATGTTCCGGCATGCTATCGCGCCCCTTCGGCGCTACACGAAGGTCTCGCACGACGTCGTACGTCACCCGCAGCTGAACAGCGACGCGAAAGTCCTGCTCCTGTACATCCAGGGGCTCCCCGAGGCCGACGCGGCCAAGCCGCTCAGCGAACACGCGGCCAAGCTCGGCCTCAAGGGCCGGGCGTATCAGCGCGCCAAGCAACACCTCGTAGCCTGCGGGTACTTGCACGAGTGGCGCTGGCAGGGCAGCGGCGGGCGCTGGGCCACGGACCAGCTTCTGGCGAATGTCACCCTCACGCGTGAGGAGGCGAACCAGCTCCGGGAGTCGGGCGTTTCGCCCGAGCCGCCGAGTGAGCAGCCCCCGACGGTCGGTGAACCGGACGAGCGGATCGTCGGCAGTCCTCCCAAAGAGAAAGAACAGGAGAAGACTCTTCCCCACCCCCCACCCGAAGAGCACCAGCCTGACGGTGACGGCGACGGCCCGCCCGAAGTCGCCGAGGCGGAACGTGTGTTGCTGTCGCTGCGGCACACCCACCGGGAACTGCTGTTGGGCGTACGCGAGGCCCGCGGCCTGGCGGAGGCGGCGGCGGAGTGGCTGCGGCGCGGCATCCCGGCGGGCGAGCTGCGCCGGGCGCTGACGGCCGGGCTTCCCGCGGGCGGGGTCCGCTCGGCGGTGGGTTTCCTGCGGCATCGCTTGGTGCACAAGCTTCCCGCCGCCGCACCAGAAGCGCCACCTGCCGCCGCCGCCACGGTCGCGCGTGGGCTGGTCATCTGCGAGGGGCCGGGCGACGACCACGTCTTCCGGCCGGTGGGAGACGAGACGCACTGCGGGCCCTGCCGCCTCGGGGCCGCCGCCGTGCCGCGTCCTCGTAGGACGAGAGCCGTGTCCTGGCGGACCCTCGTTGAGGAAGCCGCAGGCGGCGCGTAGCCGTTCCAGGTGTTTCGTCCCGGGCCGCAAGCTACTGCAGGGCTAGGGACCCCACCGCGGCTTGCGCCCGCGCGGCTACCGCCCCTCTCCGCTGCGCGCCTACGCGGAAAGACGTCTCATGCCCGTCCACCAAGTGGGAGATGTAGAAAGGGGCGAGCGTGCGGATGCGGGTCTCGGGAATGTCGCCGGCGAGGGCCTGAACGGCAAGGTCCGTGCCAGGCGTCGCAGCCGCGCCGAAGAGCTGATGCAGCAGCTCCAACCCCGTCGTAGCAATGGTCCCGACGCGTTCATTGCCTCGGAGCGTGGCGAAGGAGGCGGCGACCTGAGCGACGGGGACCGTGGCCATGATCCGGAAGACGTCTGCAGCATCCTTGGCGACCAGGCGCTCTGGCTTGCCTCGCTCGGCGTCAGCGATGCGTTCGTACAGCTTGTACGCCTTGGCGACGAGCAACGCGGCGGGTCCGGCGACGTAGGCCTCGATGGCGCTGGGGTCTTGTGGGGTGAGGCTGCGAATGGTCATCAGGGAGCGATCGACGGCTGCGACCTCAAGACCGGCGACCTTCTTGGCCGACCAGCCGTCATGGGGCGGCATCTCCGTACGGCGCTTCTTCTTCGAACCGGGCGCCAGCATCTCGGGAACAAGAAGGTCTACCTCGACCCCGACTTCGAGCTGGCCCACCTGCTCGGTGCGCTGCCACAGGCCGACCTGTGGCCGGCCGTCCCTATCGGGCTTCAGGGAGAAGCCCGCCGCGTACATGGCCTCTTGCAGGAGCGGCTGCTCACCCAAGGCTTCCGGGTCAATGCTGATGTCACCGTCGGAGGTGTGTGCGGCGCTGCTGATCGCTGCTTGCGTGGTGCGAAGGTAGACAGCTTGGGCACCGACGACAGTCAGAGCGTCTCGGTGGCCTTGAAGAGCGGTGAGCGCATCAAGAAGCACCCGGCGGGCGGCTTGGTTCAGCTCGTCTTCGTCAACGCCTGCTTGGGTTTGCGACATGCTTTCCCCTCCGGATGTGGCGCGATCTTAAGACAGCGTCGGCTCACCTGAGAGGGAAAGGTCTGTTTTGCGCCATACGTGCTCATGTTCGACCATGAACTCCAGCACCTTTACGCCCTCGGCCGGCATCCGCCCCGGTCCCGAGAGGCAGTCCACCGCAAGCTGGCTCAGTCCGACCTGCCATACCCCGGCGCTCTCCATCGGACGCTGCCACACGCTGCGATCCCGGGCCTTCAACAAGAGGACGTCAGCACCTTCGGGCACGGGCATGAGGCCCAGCTCGCCAGCCACCCGCTCCACGTTTTCCGGATGTTCCTGGACGTACAGCATGAGTTGACCGCCCACAGAAACCGGCGCGAAGGACCTGGCCGCGTAAGAGCCGGTGACAAACACTTCGTGCCGGTAGTCGGGGGGCATGTTTGCCAGCTGAGTGAGGACGGCTTTCACCCCGTTTGGCGCGATCATGCCGGTCGGGTCTGTCGTGCGCAGCAGATCTGTTTGCCTGGCGCGGGCGCGAAGCAGCCCCTGCCAGTTCACTGACACGATGAGCCTGCCTTCGCGCTGGATCAGCAGTTGGTCTTCCAGTGTGTCCAGCAGTCGGGAAACATACGGCAGGCTCAGCTCTGCGCGGTGGGCCAGTTCGGTGGCGCGGTAGGGGGGCGCGACGTCGGCTAGCAGGCGTACCAGCCGGCCGGCCCTGAGCCCGGTGAGCAATGGCTTGCTCGTGGGGGACCTGTGCCCGGCAGGGGCCCGGTCCGCGCCCTGGGTGTGGATCACGATGGCCGGCCGGCTCACGCGTAGAGAGACGTTGCCCGTCAGGTCCAGGTAGTCGATCTCGCTGCTTCGCAAGGCATCCTGCGTCATCGGGCTGATCCACGGCGCGATCACCATGAGCCGGGTGTACTGGTTCACCCGCCGCACGAGTTGCGCCGTTGAGTTGAGGATGCCTGCCGCTTCCTTTGGGGTGACTTTTTGTTTGACCTCCACGAGCATCTGCACGTAGACGCCATCACGGGACTTGATCTGCAGCATCGCGTCCCAGCGGTGGTCGCCACCGAGCGACTGCTCGGGCTGAAGGGTGACCTCCCACTCAGGTCCGAGCAGGTGCTGCAGAGACGCCTGGCCCTGCTCAAGGAGGGCTTGCTCCCCTGCGTGTGCGCTCGTATCCATGCCTGGATCATGGCACAGCAAGTTACGCAGATACCGAAAACTTGCCGATTTCTCTAGCTTTCCTCTACTTGGAAAGTTCCAGTAATCGGCAAGTTTGCTGCGGCCCCGGACTTGCTGCGGCGAGGAAAGTCGGCCAGATCGGCAACTTTCTAACCGCTTTTTTGGTGGCTGGTGCGGCGGCTGGATCTGTTCCGTACATGTCATCCATCGGTTCATCTGTCTTGCTTTCTCTACGCACCCGTGCCCCAATGCGAAGTGTCACTGACTGTCCGTCAGGGCCCAACCCCACGGATTCCGCGGGCCCACGTACGGCGTTCGGCGGCGGCACGAACCCGCACATCCGTATGCGCAACCCCCCACACGAAGGCAGGACCATGCGACACGGAAAACTCGGAATCGGCGCACTGCTGGGCATCGGCGCGTTGGCTGCCGGTGCGCTCGTCACGGCCCCCACCGCGACCGCGGTGACGCCGACGACCGCCACCCTCTCGTTCGACTGCGGGTCGTTCGGTTCGGGTACGGCGACGCTCAAGGCCACCCAGAACGGGACGGCCGCGACCATCGACCTGTCGACGACCGCGATCACATCGCCGTTCAACCTCTCGGCGAACTCGGTCACGTCGACACTCACCCTGACGAAGAACGGCACAGGGACGGCGACGTTCACCGGTAAGGCCAACCCGGCGATCGCGGCCGGTGGCCCGGTGTCGACCGGGCCGCTCAAGGGGACGGTCGCGGCCGGCGACAGCATGGTGGCGAAGTCGCTGAAGGTCGTGGTCTTCGGCATCACCGCGACCTGCAACGCGACGTCCGCGCAGGCTCCCGGCCCCTTCGTCTTCTGACGTAGTCACGCGAGCCACGGGATCGATGAGAGGCCGACGTCACCCATGTGGCGTCGGCCGCCTTTACGGCTTGTACCGCCCGCCCAGCCCCCACCCCTGGTGCATCGCCCCCGCGAACGCCTCCGCCAGCTTGTGCTCACCGGACGGGCCCGGATGCGTCCCGTCGTACGTGTCGTGCTGGAGGTCGTACGACGGCGGGGACGACGCCAGCAGGACCGGTGAGCCTGCGGTGTCCAGGTCGGCGACCGCTTTCGCCAGGAGCTCGTTGAAGCGGTCGCACTCCGCCGCGAAGGGGGCGTCGGACTGGGCCCGGATGTTCGGGATGACGGGCAGCAGGACCATCCGTATGCGCGAGTTGGCGGCGCGGGCTTCGGTGATGAACCGGCGGGCGTTCCGCGCGGTCTGGACGCTGTCCGTGTAGAAGCCCAGGTCAATGAGGCCGAGTGAGACGAGCAGGACGTCGGCGTGGTGCGCGGTGAGCGTGTCGCGGATGCGGGGGGCCATATGGAGCCAGCCCTCGCCCCAGCCGGCGAGGTGGCGGCGCGCGTCGGCGGGGAAGCCGGGGTCTGCGTACGCGGACGAGGCCGGTACGTTCGCCTCCGTGTCGTACAGCGCGGTGCGCGGGCCGACGATCTCGTACGGGCCGACGAAGGATGTGGCGAGGTGCTGCCACATCCGGAAGCGCCAGGTGTAGTCGCCGGAGCGCCCGATGGTCATGGAGTCGCCGACGAACATGAAACGCATGGGCGCAATCATGGCTGATCAAGCCCTGTACCTGCGACGTGAGGCCGGACACGGGCCAGCTTTGGTGAGCAGAGGTGGCAGGCTGGGGCCATGCGTTCGCTTCCGTACGTCACCGGTGCCCGGACCAGGGTCACGATCGCCGCCGCTGCGGCCTTCGCGCTGCTCGCCACTGGCCCCGCCGCCCTCGCCGCAAGCTCAGCTGACTCCGACGACTCCGGTTTTACGATCAAGGACCCGAGGATCACGGAGTCCAGCGGGCTCGCCGCCAGCCGTGCGCACCCCGGGGTCTACTGGACGCACAACGACCAGGACGAGCCGCGCGTCTTCGCCGTTGATTCCAAGACCGGGGAGACCGTCGCCACGATCACTCTCCAGGGTGTCGGGAAGCCCCGCGACATGGAGGCGATCTCCATCGGGTCCGACGGCAACGTCTACGTCGGCGACATCGGCGACAACCTCGACGGCAGTTGGAACCACGTCTGGATCTACCGCTTCCCCGAGCCCAAGGTTCTCAAGGACGCCACGGTCAAGGCGACGCAGTTCACCGTGAAGTACGCGGACGGGCCGCGCAACGCCGAGGCGTTGATGGTCCACCCCACCACCGGCCGGGTCTACATCGCCTCCAAGAAGGACGGCGGCGGCGGGCTGTACGAAGGGCCCGCCACGCTCAGTGCCGCCGGGACCAATGTCTTCCGGCGGATCGGGGAGGTGCCGATGGTGACCGACGGGGCGTTCTCGCCGGACGGCAAGGAGCTCGTGCTGCGCTCGTACTTCAGTGCTCGCGGGTACGCGTGGACCAACGGCAAGCTCGGGGCCGACCACCGGGTGAGCGTGCCGCTTCAGGGGCAGTCCGAGTCGGTGACGTACACCGTGGACGGGAAAGCGCTGATGTTCGGCTCGGAGGGGGAGCAGAGCGAGGTCGAGCGGGTCGCGCTCGGCAAGGAATCCGTCTCGGGTGGAGGCAGCAAGTCGCCGTCCGGCGAAGAGAGTTCGGACATCGGTGAGGACATCGGCAAGAGCAACGTTACGTACGGGGCGATCATCCTCATCGGGGGTGCCGCGCTCATCCTGGGCGTGAAGCGGCTGGCGCGGCGGCGGCGCGACTGAGTTAATCCTCGGCGTCACTCACGGTGCGCTGCCGTACGAGCACCTCGAAGCCGTCGATCAGGCGCCGCAGTCCGAACCCGAAGTGGTCGAACTCGCCGAAGGCCTCCTCCGACAGGGCCGCCATCCGAGGGAACTCACCGCTCAGCATCGCCTTCTCCAGGAACGGCTGCTGGCTGCCCCAGAACGCGTCGTCGCTCAGGCCGGTCGCCCTGGCGGCCTCGGCCGTCTCGATCTCCATCCGCGCGATGCCCGACACGAAGCTCTGCACGGTGATGATCACCGAGATCAGTTCGGGGTCACTGAGCCCCATGCCCTGGAGGCCGGCGACGGCTTCCTCCAGACGCCGTACGGTCCCGGGGCCGAGGACCGTACGCGCCTGATTGACCTTGAGCAGCCAGGGGTGCGCCCGGTGCAGGTCGAGGTGGGTACGGGCGAGGTGTTCCACGCCCGCGCGCCAGTCGCCCTCGGGTGCGGGGTGGTCGGTTTCCGATGGTGTGCCCTGGATGCGGTCCAGCATCAGGTCCAGTAGCTCGGCCTTGCTGGGGACGTACCGGTAGAGGGACATGGTCCCGGTGCCGAGCTCGGTGGAGAGGCGGCGCATCGAGACCGCGGCCATGCCCTCGGCGTCCGCGATCTCGATCGCGGCGGTCACGATCCGGTCGAGCGTGAGCCCGGGTTTCGGTCCACGGGTGGGGCGGTCGCCCCCGCCCCAGAGGAGTTCCAGGCTGCGGGAGATGTCGCCGCTGCCGCTCGTTTCGGTCGTCGTCATGGCTTCAGCGTAAACCTCTGGACAAGATTTGGGTACGTCGTACTCTATTGTGAGTACGCTGTACCCAGTTGACCTTGGAGGGCATGTGAACGAGTTCGATGACAAGTACGAGTACGCCGTACGGGCGGAAGCGATCCACAAGCGGTACGGGGAGAAGAAGGCTCTCGACGGCTTCGACCTCGCCGTACGCAAGGGCACCGTCCACGGCCTCCTCGGCCCGAACGGCGCCGGGAAGACCACCGCCGTGCGCGTCCTCGCGACGCTGCTGCGGTTCGACAGCGGGCGGGCGGAGGTGGCAGGCGTCGACGTGGCCCGCCACCCCCGTGACGTACGGAGCAGGATCGGGCTCACCGGCCAGTACGCGGCGGTGGACGAGCTCTTGACGGGGCGCCAGAACCTGGAGATGTTCGGCCGCCTCTTCCACCTGGGCGGCAGGCGCGCGGCGCTGCGCGCCGGAGAGCTGCTGGAACAGTTCGACCTGGTGGAGGCGGGGAGCAAGGGCGTCGGTGAGTACAGCGGCGGCATGCGCAGGCGGCTGGACCTGGCGGCGTCGATGATCCTCGCGCCGGATGTGCTGTTTCTGGACGAGCCGACGACCGGGCTCGACCCGCGCGGGCGGGGCGAGGTGTGGAAGGCCGTACGGGAGCTGGTGGCGGGCGGCACGACCGTACTGCTCACGACGCAGTATCTCGACGAGGCCGACCGGCTCGCCTCCCACATCACCGTCATCGACCAGGGGCGGGCCATCGCCGACGACACGCCGGACGGGCTGAAGAGCACGGTCGGCAGCGACCGGATCGAGGTCGTGGTCGCCGAGGCGGCGGACCTGGCGGCGGCGGTAAAGGCGGTCGCGCGGGTCGCGGCCGTCGGCGCGGAGCCGGAGACGGACGAGACGGGGCGCCGGGTGCACGCGGCGGTCGCGGACCGGGTGGCGGCGCTGACGGAGGTGGCGCGGACCTTGCAGGACGAGGGGATCGGGGTGGAGGACCTCGGGCTGCGCAGGCCGAGTCTGGACGATGTGTTCCTGAGCCTGACCGGCCACCGCACGGAAAGGGCAGCGGCATGAGTGTTGATCTGAAGGTTGATCTGACGGTGGCGAGCGGGTCGGAGCGCCGGTTGTACTGGGCGATGGCCGACTCCTGGAACGTCGTCCGCCGGGGGCTGACCCACTACCGGCGCAACCCCTCGTACATCGCCTGGCAGCTCGGCTTCCCGATCGTGTCGGTGCTGCTGTACGGGTACGTCTTCGGCGGCGCGATGAAGCCGCCGGGCGGCGGGAACTACCGCGACTTCCTGATGCCGGGCATGTTCGTGATGACGATGGCCTTCGGCTTTATGAACACCGCGATCAGCACGGTCACGGACGCCTCGAAGGGGGTCATCGACCGCTTCCGGTCGATGCCGATGGCCCCGTCGGCGGTGGTCGCAGGGCGCGGCGGCAATGACCTGATCGTGGCGGCGGCGGAGCTGTCCATCCTGGCGGCCACGGCACTGGCGATGGGCTGGCGCTCGGACGGCGGCGTACTCGCCACGCTGGGCGCGTTCGGGCTGCTGCTGCTCCTGCGGTTCTGCCTGATCTGGGCCGGCGTCTGGCTCGGCCTGCTGGTCCCGAGCCCGGAGGCGGCGGGCGGGCTCTACGCGGTGGTGTTCCCGCTCACGATGATTTCCAGCGTTTTTGTGCCGCCGTCCTCGATGCCGGACTGGCTGGGCACGGTCGCCGCGTGGAACCCGATCTCTTCGACGGCGGCGGCGACGCGTGAGCTGTTCGGCAACCCGGTGGCGGGGGACGGGAGCTGGATCCAGGAGCATGCGCTGCTGATGGCGGTGGTGTGGCCGCTGGCGCTGACGGCGGTGTTCTTGCCGCTGGCGGTGGGGCGCTTCCAGCGGCTGAGCCGGTAGGGCGGGCCCTTAGGCCTTCGGTGCTCCTGCTTTTCGCGCTCCCGCCTTCAGGAGCGCTGCCACGTCGAGCTTGACCTCGGCTCCGATCGATTCGGGGAGCGTGATCTCCTCGCCCGCCGCGTGGATGCGGTTATTGTCGTAGCCATTTGCCACGGGCTCGGTCAGCACGTGGACCCGGCTGTGCTTGCGATCGAGGATCGACGAGACCGACCGGGTCGTCGGGCTGGAGATCGGCACCGACGACTATGTCTCCAAGCCGTTCGGCGTACGGGAGGTCATCGCCCGCATCAGGGCCGTCATGCGCCGCGTACAGCCCCAGCCGCAGACAGCGGGGGCCGGTGCCGAACCCGACCGGTACGGGCCCCGGCTCACCGTCGACCGTAAGGCCGCCCGGGTGCACCTGGACGGCGCCGAGGTGGCGCTCACGCCCAAGGAGTACGACCTGCTCGCCTTCCAAGAGCCGCTTCAGCGACGGCGATCTGCCCGCCCGCTCACCGGTGACAGGACCGCGCGAGACCCAGACCCTGGCCCGTACGCTCAACCAGGGAGCCGAGCGGCTCGACACCCTTATTGCCGCTCAGCGCATCTTCGTCGCGGACGCCTCGCACCAGCTGCGCACCCCGCTGACGGCGCTGCGGCTGTCCCTGGACAACATCGCGGACGGCGTGGACGACGAGTTCGTACGCGAGGACGTGGAGCAGGCCACCGCCGAGGTGGTGCGGATGAACCGGCTGGTCAACGGCCTGCTGGTGCTGGCGCGCGCCGAGGCCAAGGTGTCCGCGGCCGAACCGCTGCCGCTGCGCGAGCTGAACGAGCTGATCGAGGAGCGGCTGAGCGTATGGCGGCCCGCCGCCGACGAGCGCGGGGTGCGGATCGCGCTCCAAGGAGTCGGCGGGGAGGCCGACAGCCGGCTGCGGGTACTGGCCAGTCCCGGCAGTCTCGACCAGGTACTGGACAACGTGCTCTCCAACGCGCTGGAGGTCTCCCCGGACGGCGGCGCCATCACCGTCCGGGTGGACCCGCACCCCGGCGAGGTGATCCTTGAAGTCCTCGACCAGGGGCCCGGCATGTCCGCCGCCGACCAGTCCCGGGCCTTCGACAGGTTCTGGCGCGGTCAGGGTCTGACCGGCCGGTCGGGCTCGGGCCTGGGGCTCGCCATCGTCAAGCAGCTGGTGACGGACGACGGCGGCAGCGTCACCTTGCGGGACACTCCGGGCGGCGGACTGTGCGTACGGATCAGCCTGCGGATCAGCCTTCGGCAGGCAGCACCGAGGAGTGGTGGTTGATGATCAGCCACTTGCCGCCGCGCTTCTCGTACTCGTACGTGTAGCGGGCCCCGACAGTGGACTTCACGCCGGTCTTCGGGTCGGTGACGTGGAACTCGTACAGACCGGCGTCGATCGCCGAGTCGTGGTCGAGGATGTTGACGACCGACTGGACCTTCTCGCCCACCGGCTTCTTCTGCTGGAAGTGCTCGAAGTAGTCGACGATTCCGGCGTGGTCGGTACGGATCTTGGGCGAGGCCGTGGGCAGGAGCACGGCGTCGGGTGCGTAGCGGGCGGCGACCTTCTCGGCGTCGCCGGTCTGCAGCGCCGCGTTCCAGCCGTCGAAGAGCGCGGCGATCTCGGCCTTGGAGGGCTTGCCGGTCTGCTTGGTCTGCTTGACGCCGGCAGCCTTGTGCTCCGGGGAAGCGAAGCTGACGCCGGCGGTGACGGTGCCCGCCGCGACGAGCGCGGCGACGGTGGCGAGGGCGGCGCGGGTGCGTATATGACGCTTCATCACAACTCCTGTTTCAGGTGCTGTCCCTCCTTGCGGGGGGAGCGTGATCACTCTCGCGGTACGCCGGTAAAGGCCCGTACAACAGACGTCCAGCAAACGGACAGGTTCGTTCCAAGTCTCGGAAAGTGCCGGGATGTGATCGTCTGTGCACAGCGAACCGCCCTGCCGGACGAGATCCGGCAGGGCGGTTTTTGCTTGGAGGCGGGGGGAGTTACAGCTTTTCGATCACGTAGTCGACGCACGCCGTCAGCGCCTCGACGTCCGCCGGGTCGATCGCCGGGAACATCGCCACGCGCAGCTGGTTGCGGCCCAGCTTGCGGTACGGCTCCGTGTCCACGATGCCGTTCGCGCGCAGCGCCTTGGCGATCGCCGTCGCGTCGATGCTGTCCTCGAAGTCGATGGTGCCGATGACCTGCGAGCGCTTCGCCGGGTCCGTCACGAACGGCGTCGCGTACTTGGACGCCTCGGCCCACCCGTACAGCGTCCGCGAGGACGTGGCCGTACGGCGCACCGACCAGTCCAGGCCGCCCTGGCTGTTCAGCCAGGTCAGCTGCTCGTTCAGGAGGAACAGCGTGGTCAGGGCCGGGGTGTTGTACGTCTGGTTCTTCAGCGAGTTGTCGATCGCCGTCGGCAGGCTGAAGAACTCCGGGACGTGCCGGCCCGAGCCGTGCACGCGCGCGGCGCGCTCCAGCGCGGCCGGGGAGAAGACGCCGATCCACAGGCCGCCGTCGGAGGCGAAGGACTTCTGCGGGGCGAAGTAGTAGACGTCGGTCTCGGTGATGTCGACCGGCAGGCCGCCCGCACCGGACGTGGCGTCGACCAGGACCAGCGAGCCCTCGTCCGCGCCCGTGACTCGCTTGATGGGGGCCGCGACGCCCGTCGAGGTCTCGTTGTGGGTCAGGGCGTAGACGTCGACGCCCGCCTCGGCCTTCGGCTCCGGGTGCGTGCCCGGGTCGGAGGTGATCACCGTCGGGTCGGCCAGCCACGGCGCGAGCTTGGCCGCCTTGGCGAACTTGGAGGAGAACTCGCCGAAGGACAGGTGCTGGGACTTGTTCTCGATCAGGCCGTGCGTCGCGATGTCCCAGAAGGCGGTGGAGCCGCCGTTGCCGAGGATCACTTCGTAGCCCTCGGGGAGCTGGAAGAGTTCGCGTACGCCGTCGCGCACCGCGCCGACCAGGTTTTTCACCGGGGCCTGGCGGTGGGACGTACCGAGGAGAGAAGCGCCGGTGGCGGCCAGGGCGTCCAGCGCCTCCGTACGCACTTTGGAGGGGCCCGCGCCGAAACGGCCGTCGGCGGGCTTGATGTCAGCGGGAATCTGGATCTCAGCCACGTTCTGGAGCCTAACCGGTCGCGGAGCGCGGTGGACAAGGGGTCCGGCGGATGAGACGGGCCGCCGGTCCTGACTCCGGTCCTGACCTGGGCGTCAGCCGTGCTCGCTGTGTTCCTGGTCGTCTGCCTTCTCGGCCTCGCGTACGGACAGCGCGTACAGGTGCTCGACCAGTGCTATCAGTACGAACTTGCTGGACGAGTGATCACGCGCGTCGAACTCCACCAACGGCACCTCGGGCCCGATGGAGAGTGCTCCACGGATCTCCTCATCGCTGTGGAACGGGCCGCCGAAGTCGTTGACGGCGACGATGAAGGGCGTGCCGTGGTGCTCCAGGCGGTCGATCGCGTACCAGCTGTCCGAGAGCGAGCGGGTGTCGACCATGACGACCGCGCCGAGGGTGCCCGCGAAGAGGCGTTCCCAGAGGAACCAGAAGCGTTCCTGCCCGGGCGCGCCGAAGAGGTAGAGGACGCTGCTTTCGTCGATCGTGATCCGGCCGAAGTCGAAGGCGACGGTGGTGGCGCTCTTGCCCCGGATGAGGGAGGGGTCGTCAAGGGTGCGGCCCGCGCCGCTGATCACCTCCTCCGTGTGCAGCGGACGGATCTCGCTGACGGAGCGGACCATGGTGGTTTTGCCGACTCCGAAGCCGCCCACGACGACGATCTTCAGAGTGTTGACGGTGGTGCCGGCCAGCGTGGGGCGGGGCTGAGCCGGAGGAACCGCCCGCGTGACATGAGTCATCGTTCTACGTCGGTACCGGTCATCGAGTGTTGCCTTCCGGGGTGCGGTGGCGTAACTGGAGCCGCTTCGTCCTGATCAAGTGGTCGTCACTATAGGAGAGTTGACGATCACATTGGGAGGATCCCGAGGGCTTTACCTCGCTTTTCCCCAGCGTTCAGGGGAACGCATCGTGTTCAATTGGCACGTTTCACCGCCGGTGTGGTGGGAGGGGCAGGGGCATCCTGAGAGACATGGAGCTGGCGAGGGCCCTCACGCGGGCCGTGCGCGGCGAGGTCGACTTCAGCGCCGCCGCGCGCGCCCTGATGACCATGGACGCGTCGAACTACCGGCGCGTGCCGGTCGGCGTCGTCGCGCCGCGCGACGCCGAGGATGTGGCCGCCGCCCTGGAGGTGTGCCGCCTCCACGGGACGCCGGTGGTGCCGCGTGGCGCCGGTACGTCCATCGCCGGGCAGGCCACCGGCATCGGTGTGGTGCTGGACTTCACCCGCCATATGAACGCCCTGGTGGAGGTCGACGCGGACGCGCGCACGGTGGTGGTGCAGCCCGGCGTCGTACTGGACACGCTGCGGGACGCCGTACGGCCGCACGGGCTGACCTTCGGGCCGGACCCGTCCACGCACAGCCGCTGCACGCTCGGCGGCATGATCGGCAACAACGCGTGCGGCGCGCACTCGGTGGCGTGGGGGACGACCGCCGACAACGTGCGGAGCCTTGCGGTGGTGACGTACGGCGGGGACGAACTCCGGCTCCGCCAGGGGTGGGGCGGGGCCCCTGGCGGGCTGCGGGAGCTCGTCGAGGGGAACCTGGCGCTGCTGCGGACCGGCTTTCCCGACGCGCTGCCCCGCCGTATCTCCGGTTACGCGCTGGACGCCCTGCTGCCCGAGAAGGGCGTCGACCTCGCGCGGGCGTTCTGCGGCAGCGAGGGCACGCTCGGGGTGGTGACCGAGGCATCCGTACGGCTGGTGGACGCGCCTCGTGCGCGGGCGCTCGCCGTCCTCGGCTACGCCGACGAGAGCGCCGCCGCCGAAGCCGCCTCCGGGCTGCTCGCGCACGGGCCGCTCACCGTCGAGGGCATGGCAGAGGACCTGGTGCCCCCCGGACACGGGCTGCCGCGCGGCCGGGCCTGGCTCTTCGTGGAGACGGGCGGCGACACGGCCGCCGAGGCACGCGCGCGGGCCGCCGCCGTCGTGCGGGCGGCGGACGCCCTCGACGGGACCGTGGTGGACGACCCCGCCGGGATGCGGGCGCTGTGGCGGATCCGCGAGGACGCAGCCGGGACGGCGACCCGGACGGCCGACGGCGGCGAGGCCTGGCCGGGGTGGGAGGACTGCGCGGTGCCGCCGGCCCGGCTGGGGGCGTATCTGCGGGACTTCCGCGCGCTGCTCGCCGAGCACGGGCTGCACGGCACGCCGTACGGGCACTTCGGCGACGGCTGCATTCACGTCCGTATCGACTTCGATCTGCTCAGTACGGAGGGGGTACGGGCGTTCCGGCGGTTCTCCGAGGAGGTGGCGGAACTGGTCGTCGCGCACGGCGGCTCGCTGTCGGGCGAACACGGCGACGGGCAGGCGCGCGCCGAGCTGCTGCCGAAGATGTACGGCGCTGAGCTGGTCGGGCTGTTCGGCCGGTTCAAGGACGTGTGGGACCCGGCGGGCGGCATGAACCCCGGGATGCTGGTCCGCCCGAATCCACTCGATTCTCATCTCCGCTTCGAGGTGCTCCCGCGCGAGCCGGTGGAGGTCGCCTTCCATTACCCCCACGACGGCGGTGACTTCTCGACGGCGGTACGGAGGTGTGTGGGCGTCGCCAAATGCCGCGTCGCCGGGCCCAGTACGGGTGCGGACGTCATGTGCCCGTCGTTCCGCGCGACCGGCGAGGAACAGCACTCCACGCGCGGGCGGGCGCGGCTGCTGCACGAGATGCTCGCGGGCGAGGTCGTACGCGACGGCTGGCGCTCGCCGGAAGTGCGGGACGCGCTGGACCTGTGCCTGTCCTGCAAGGGGTGCCGGAGCGACTGCCCGGTGGGCGTGGACATGGCCACGTACAAGGCGGAGTTTCTGCACCACCACTACGCCGGGCGGGTGCGGCCCGCCGCGCACTATGCGATGGGGTGGCTGCCGGTGTGGCTGCGGTTGGCGGCGCCGTTCGCGCGGGTGGTCAACGCGGTGTCGGCGGTACGTCCGCTGGCGGCGGTGGCCAAGCGGCTGGCCGGGATCGCACCGGAACGCTCGCTTCCTGTGCTGGCGCCGGTGCCGTTCCGGCGCTGGCTGCGGGCGCACCACCCGGCTGATACGAGCGGTACGGCGGCGGTGCTGTGGCCGGACACGTTCACCGACCACCTCTCGCCGGAGGTCGGCCGGGCGGCGGTGAAGGTCATGGAGGCGGCGGGCATGGGGATCGTGCAGCCGGCGGGCCGGGTCTGCTGCGGGCTGACGTACGTCTCGACGGGCCAGCTCGACCGCGCGCGCACGGTCATGCGCCGCACGCTCGACACGGTGGAACCGCTGCTGGAGCTGGGCGCGCCCGTCGTCGTACTGGAGCCGAGCTGCGCGGCGGCACTCAGGACGGACCTGCCGGAACTGCTGGGAGACGACCCCCGGGCGGCGCGCCTGGCCGCGTCGGTCCGGACATTCGCCCAGGCGCTGGAGGAGTGCGCGCCGGACTGGGAGCCGCCGCGCCTGGACCGTACGGTGGCGGGCCAGACGCACTGCCACCAGCACGCGGTCCTGGGCGACGCGGCGGAGCGCCGGTTGCGGGAGCGGGCGGGGCTGGTGGGCGAGCTGAGCGGGGGCTGCTGCGGGCTCGCGGGGAACTTCGGGTTCGAGCGGGGCCACTACGGGGTGTCGGTGGCGTGCGCGGAGGACCAGCTGCTGCCCGCGGTACGGGCGGCGGGGGAGGGGGCGGAGGTGCTGGCGGACGGGTTCTCGTGCCGTACGCAACTGGCTCAGCTGGCGGGGCGGCGGGCGCGGCATCTGGCGGAGGTGCTGGCGGCGGGCCTGGACGACTGACCGGTCACTCGATGGGCAGCTCGGCGATATGCGGCGGGTCCTGGGTGAAGTCGCTGTACCGCACCCACGTGGGCCGCACCCGGACGTGGGTGATCCCGGGCCAGTCGAGCCGGTCCCGCCCGTCGGGATACGCGAGGAAGTAACACTCACGGATACGCGCGAGCTCGGCGCCGGTGGGGAAGTCCGCGACACCCTCGATCTGCGCGGTTATCGCGTCGTCCCAGCCGACGACGAGCGCTATGCGGGGGTCGGTGCGCAGGTTGAAGCACTTGCGTGTCGTCTCGACGGTGTCGAAGACGAGTTCCAGGTCATCACTGACCGCGAATCCGACGACGGCGGCCTGGGGTGTGCCGTCCGGGGCCTTGGACGCCTGGACGGCGACCTTGTGCTTGCGCAGGAACCACAGCAGCTCGTCGCGGGTCATACGCCCTCTCTACCACGGGCACGGCCGGGGAGCCTGCGGGAGAAGAGGTCGCCCGTGGTCGTCCGACGGGCAGGCGTGTCGGCTCGGCCCGGTAAACGGTGGCGGTCCTGTCGCAGCGGGCGGTGTCGGTGGGGGCGGTTAGCCTGCGCGGATGATTGAGACGACTGGCGACGACCGTCGCTTTCCACCTGCCCTGGCCGATGTGGCCCGGATCGAGTTCGACTACGGCGACGAGGGCGAAGGCGTCGACTTCGAGCCGTACGGTGCCTTCGACTCCGCAGAGAAGACCACCGACTGGCTGCGCCATTGGACCGGGAATCACGAGCTTGATGGCGGTGCCTACCGGATCTTTGGCCAGGATGGCACCGGCGGTCTCGCCGCCATCTGGTGCGCGCGGCCGGGGCGGCCCCTCACCGAGCAGCCCGTGGTGTTCATGGGCTCGGAGGGAGAGTGCGGCGTGGTGGCAGGGGAGCTGTCCGACTTCCTGTGGGTGCTGGCCGACGGCTTCGGACCACTGGAAGCGGCCCTGCACAAGGAACGGGAGGCGCACCCGGACGCGGCTTTGATCGAGCTCGCCGAGCGGTATGCGACCACTGCGCGCCGATCCGCCAGGGAGATCATCTCCGTGGCCCAGGCTGAGTTCGCGAGCTTCGCCGAAGACCTCGACGAGCTCTGCCGCTGAGGGCGGCGGGCGGCCGAACCGGCGAGCCGTCCCCGACCGGTGCGTTGCCTCCTCGCCGCACCGATCTCGCCGCACGGCTCAGCGCGGTGCGGCCACGTCCCGTGCCAGTGCCAGCAGCTGAGGCAGCGCCGGGTGTGCGGTCCCCGTGCGGCGCCGGGCCAGGACGACCGGGACGCGCGGCGCGTCCGTCAAGGGGCGGTACGTCACTCCTGGGTGCGGGTGCATCTCCGCCGTCGAGGCCGCCGAGGCTCCCGCGCCCCGGCCCGCCGCGATCGCCGTCAGCCAGTCGTCCGTGTTGGCGACCGTCAGCGTCGTCGTGGGGCGGGACTCGGGGTGCCACAGGTCCAGCGTCGTCAGACCCGAGACGGTGTTCAGGATGACCGGGCCGGCGGCGGACAGGTCCGCGAGTGTGAGGGTGGCATGGGCCGCCAGAGGGCCGTCCGAGGTGACCGCCGCCACCCTCGGCTCCGTGAACAGCAGCTCCGTGATCAGGCCGGGCGTGTCCACCGGGCCGCGCAGGACCGCCGCGTCGACCTCGCCGCGGGTGAGGCCCGCCGTGCGGTCGTCGATGCGGAGGAGTTCCAGCGGGGTGTCCGGGTGCTCCCGCTCCCAGCGGCGCAGCAGAGGTGTGGTGTACGGGCCGAGCGCGGACCAGGCGTGGCCGAGGCGCAGCGGCCACCGGCGCAGCCGGGTCGCGTCGAGTGCCTCGTCGAAGGCGGTGACGGCGGCTGCCGCCTTGTCGCGGAACGCTTGGCCCTCGGCTGTGAGGGCGAGATGGTGGGTGGAGCGGTCCACGAGCCGGATCCCCAGATGCTGTTCCAGCGCCGCGAGCGCCCGCGAGACCGCTGGCTGGGTGAGATGCAGCCGGGCCGCGGCCCTGGTCACGCTCGACTCCTCCGCGATGGCCAGGAAGCAGCGGAGATGACGTACCTCAATGCTCATGCGTGTGGAGCATAACCGCAGCGCAATAAGCATTTCACGCGGCTCACCCGGGCCCGTAGCGTGGGGAGCCAATGCTGAGCGAGATGGATCAGGGAGGTTTCGTTCGGTGAACGAGCCGCGTACGCCCCTCGCCGCCGAGCCGGAGGCCGCCGCCGCCCTGGACTCAGCAGCGGCAAGCACTCCCGGCCCGGGCCCCGGCCCCGGGAAGCGGCCCGCTCTCGGGCCGGTCTCGCTCGTCGTCTCCGGTGTGCTCTCCGTGCAGTTCGGCGCCGCCATCGCCGTACTGCTCATGCCGCGCGCCGGAGCCATCGGCGTCGTCACCCTCCGGCTCGTCCTTGCGGCGCTCGTCCTGCTCGTTGTCTGCCGCCCCAAGGTGCGCGGGCACTCCCGCGCCGACTGGGGCACCGTCGTCGCCTTCGGCGGCACCCTGGCCGCCATGAACATGCTCTTCTACCAGGCCGCCGACCGTATTCCGCTGGGCGCGGCCGTCACCTTCGAGGTACTCGGGCCGCTCGTGCTCTCCGTGATCGTCTCTCGGCGGCTGATGAACCTCGCCTGGGCCGGGCTCGCGCTCGGCGGTGTGCTCCTGCTCAGCGGCGGCGGCTTCGACCGCCTCGATCCCGTCGGCGCCGGGTTCGCGGTCGCCGCCGGCGGCATGTGGGCGGCGTACATAGTCTTCAGCGCCCGGACCGGGCGGCGGTTCCCGCAGGCCGACGGGCTGGCGCTGGCGATGGGCGTCGGGGCCGTGCTGAGTCTGCCGCTGGGGATCGCGGAGGCCGGGTCCAAGCTGCTGGTGCCGTCCACCATCGGTCTCGGGCTCGCGGTCGCGCTGATGTCGTCCGTCCTGCCGTACACCCTGGAACTCCTCGCGCTGCGGCGGCTGCCCACCTCGACCTTCGCCGTGCTGATGAGCCTGGAGCCCGCGATCGCGGCGGCGGCCGGGTTCTTCCTGCTGGACCAAGCCCTCTCCACGATCGACGCGTTGGCGATCACCCTCGTCATCGCGGCGAGCATGGGGGCCGTGCGGACGCAGACCGCGAGAAAGGCGAAACGTTAAAGCAAGCATGCTTGCTTGTTTCAGCGGGTGCTGCCATGCTCCCGGGCACACAACGTCGTGTCCCAAGGGAGCGCACCGTGTCCGACTCGGCCGCCGTCGTACTCGACGTACTTGACGACTTGCGCAACGAGAGCGATGAACTCGACCGGCTCGTAGCGGAGTTGGACGACGCGGGATGGACGCGCCCGACACCCGCGCCCCGCTGGAGCGTCGCCCACCAGATCGCCCACCTCGCCTGGACCGACACCGCCGCGCTGCACGCCGTCACCGACCCACACGCCTTCGCCACCGAGACCGCGAAGGCCCTCGCCGCCCCCGACACCTTCGTGGACGCGGGCGCTGACGCCGGTGCCGTACTGCCGCCGGCCGTGCTGATGGCCCACTGGCGCGAGCGGCGCGAGTCACTCCAGCAGGCCCTGCGCGCCGCCCCGGCCGGTGCCCGCTTCCCCTGGTACGGGCCGCCCATGAGCGCCACCTCGATGGCCACCGCCCGGCTGATGGAGACCTGGGCCCACGGCCAGGACATCGCCGACGCCCTCGGAGCCGTACGCGAACCAACCGCCCGGCTGCGGCACATCGCGTTCATCGGGGTGCGGGCGCGTGACTACGCCTTCGCCGTACGGGGGCTGACGCCGCCCGCAGCCCTGATCCGGGTCGAGCTCACCGGGCCCGGCGGCGAGCTCTGGGCGTACGGTCCCGAGGACGCCGCGCAACGCGTCACCGGGCCCGCCCTCGACTTCTGCCTGCTGGCGACCCAGCGGGCACACCGCGCCGACCTCGCCGTAGAGGCACACGGCCCCGACGCCGACCGGTGGCTGGACATCGCGCAGGCCTTCGCCGGACCGGCAGGTCAGGGACGTAAGCCGAGGCGGGCATGAACGTGCTCCGGATCGGGAACGCCTCCGGCTTCTACGGCGACCGCTTCGACGCCGTACGCGAGATGCTCACCGGCGGCCCCCTCGACGTACTCACCGGGGACTACCTCGCCGAGCTCACCATGCTCATCCTCGGCCGCGACCGGCTGAAGGACCCGCGCCTCGGCTACGCCAAGACATTTCTGCGGCAGCTGGAGGAGAGCCTCGGACTCGCCCACGAGCGCGGCGTGAAACTCGTCGCCAACGCGGGCGGGCTGAACCCGGCGGGCCTCGCCGACGCCGTACGCGAACTCGCCGACCGGGTCGGCGTCCCGGTGCGCGTGGCCCATGTCGAGGGCGACGACCTCGCCGCCCGTTTCCTGAAACGCTTCCCGGGCGCCCTCACCGCGAACGCCTACCTCGGCGGCGCCGGTATCGCCGCCTGCCTGCGCGCCGGAGCCGATGTGGTGATCACCGGGCGCGTGACGGACGCCGCCCTGGTCACCGGACCGGCCGCCGCCCACTTCGGCTGGGACGCGGACTACGCCGGGAATTACGACGCGCTCGCCGGGGCCGTCGTCGCCGGGCATGTGCTGGAGTGCGGTACGCAGGCGACCGGCGGCAACTACGCGTTCTTCAGCGACCACGACCCGCGGACCCTGCGCCGGCCCGGCTTCCCCATCGCCGAGATCCACGCCGACGGCACGGCCGTCATCACCAAGCACGACTCGACCGGCGGGCTCGTGGACATCGGCACGGTCACCGCGCAGCTGCTGTACGAGACCGGGGGCGCCCGATACGCGGGACCGGACGTCATCGCCCGCCTGGACACCGTACGGCTGGCGCAGGACGGACCCGACCGGGTGCGGATCACCGGCGTACGCGGAGAGCCCCCGCCGCCGACCCTGAAAGTCGGGCTCAACCGGATCGGCGGCTGGCGCAACGAGGTCGTGTTCGTCCTCACCGGACTCGACATCGAGGCCAAGGCGGCGCTCGTGCGCGAGCAGCTGGCAGACGTCCTGGGCGGCGAGTCCGGGCCCGCGCAGGTCCTGTGGGAACTGGCGCGCACCGAACGGCCCGACGGCGACACCGAGGAGCGGGCCAGCGCCTATCTGCGGCTCGTGGTGCGCGACAGCGACCCCGAGAAGGTGGGGCGCGCGGTGAGCGGCGCGGCGGTCGAGCTGGCGCTGGGCAGCTACCCGGGGTTCCATGTGACGGCTCCGCCCGGGAAGGGCGCGCCGTACGGAGTGTTCGAGGCGAGGTACGTCGACGCGGGCGAGGTGACGCACACCGCCGTACTGCCGGACGGGCGCAGAGTCACCGTGGAGACTCCCTTACGTACGCGACGTACGCGACGTACGCGGAAAGTCGAGCCGCCGGATCACGGCGACGAGCTGCCGGAGCCGCTCGCCCCCGGGCCCCGCAGGGCCGCCCCCCTCGGCCTCGTCGCCGGCGCCCGCAGCGGCGACAAGGGCGGGGACGCCAATGTCGGCGTCTGGGCCCGCTCCGACGACGCCTGGCGCTGGCTCGCCCACGAACTCACCGTCGACCGCTTCCGCGCGCTGCTCCCGGAGACCGCGAACCTCACCGTCGTACGCCATGTCCTGCCGAATCTGCGCGCCCTGAACTTCACGGTCGAGAAAATCCTCGGCGAGGGCGTCGCCGCGCAAGCCCGCTTCGACCCGCAGGGCAAGGCGCTCGGCGAATGGCTGCGCTCCCGCCACGTCGACATCCCGGAGGTCCTGCTGTGACCGTCCTCGCCTCCGCCATCGACCCCGCGAGCCCCGAGTACGCCGCCCACCGCGCCACCATGCTCGCCAAACTCGCCGAACTGGACGCCGAGCACGCCAAGGCGCTCGCGGGCGGCGGCGAGAAGTACGTCGCCCGGCACCAGGCGCGCGGCAAGCTCCTCGCGCGCGAGCGCGTCGAGCTGCTCCTCGACCCCGACACGCCCTTCCTGGAACTGTCGCCGCTCGCCGCGTGGGGCAGCGAGTACCCGGTCGGCGGATCGATGGTCACCGGCATCGGGGTGGTGGCGGGCGTCGAGTGCCTGATCACCGCCAACGACCCGACCGTGCGCGGCGGGGCGTCCAACCCCTGGACGCTGCGGAAAGCCCTGCGGGCCAACGAGATCGCGTACGCCAACCGGCTGCCCTGCATCTCCCTGGTCGAGTCGGGCGGCGCGGACCTGCCGTCCCAGAAGGAGATCTTCATCCCCGGCGGGGCGCTCTTCCGGGACCTCACCCGGCTGTCGGCGGCCGGGATCCCGACCATCGCCGTCGTTTTCGGGAACTCGACGGCGGGCGGGGCGTACGTCCCCGGCATGTCCGACCACACCATCATGATCAAGGAGCGGTCGAAGGTCTTCCTCGGCGGACCGCCGCTGGTGAAGATGGCGACGGGTGAGACCAGCGACGACGAGTCGCTCGGCGGCGCGGAGATGCACGCGCGTACGTCGGGCCTCGCCGACTACTTCGCGGTGGACGAGGCGGACGCGCTGCGGCAGGCGCGGCGTGTGGTCGCCCGTCTCAACTGGCGCAAGGCACACCCCGATCCGGCGCCTTCTGAATCTCCGAAGTACGCGGAGGAGGAGCTGCTCGGGATCGTGCCGGGTGACCTGCGCACCCCCTTCGACCCGCGCGAGGTCATCGCCCGGATCGCCGACGGCTCGGACTTCGACGAGTTCAAGCCGCTGTACGGGCCGAGCCTGGTGACCGGCTGGGCGTCGCTGCACGGCTATCCGGTCGGCGTGCTGGCCAATGCGCAGGGCGTGCTGTTCAGCGCCGAGTCGCAGAAGGCCACGCAGTTCATCCAGCTCGCCAACCAGCGCGACACTCCGCTGATCTTCCTGCACAACACCACCGGCTACATGGTCGGCAAGGAGTACGAGCAGGGCGGCATCATCAAGCACGGCGCGATGATGATCAACGCGGTGTCGAACTCGCGCGTCCCGCATCTGTCCGTGCTGATGGGAGCGTCGTACGGGGCAGGGCACTACGGCATGTGCGGGCGGGCGTACGACCCGCGGTTTCTCTTCGCGTGGCCCAGCGCCAAATCGGCGGTGATGGGGCCGCAGCAGTTGGCGGGCGTGCTGTCGATCGTCGCCCGCGCCTCGGCGGTGGCCAAGGGGCTTCCGTACGACGACGAGGCGGACGCGGGCCTGCGGGCGATGGTCGAGCAGCAGATCGAGGCGGAATCGCTGCCGATGTTCCTGTCCGGGCGGCTGTACGACGACGGGGTGATCGACCCGCGCGATACGCGGACGGTGCTCGGGCTCTGCCTGTCCGCGATCCACACGGCACCGGTCGAAGGCGCGCGCGGCGGCTTCGGCGTCTTCCGGATGTGATGTGAGTGAGGGGGAGTGAGGGCTCAAGTGATCGCTACTCTGCTGGTCGCCAACCGGGGCGAGATCGCCTGCCGGGTGTTTCGTACGTGCCGTGAACTGGGGATCGCGACGGTCGCCGTCCACTCGGACGCGGACGCGGGCGCTCTGCACGTACGGGAGGCCGACGCGGCCGTACGCCTGCCGGGCGCGACACCCGCCGAGACGTATCTGCGCGGCGACCTGATCGTGAAGGCGGCACTGGCGGCGGGCGCCGACGCGGTGCACCCGGGGTACGGGTTCCTCGCCGAGAATGCGGAGTTCGCGCGGGCGGTGGCGGATGCGGGGCTGCTCTGGATCGGCCCGCCGCCCGCCGCCATCGAGGCGATGGCGTCCAAGACGCGCGCGAAGCAGCTGATGGGCGGTACGGCGCTGGACCCGGCGCGGGTCACGGAGGCGGACCTCCCGCTGCTGGTGAAGGCGGCGGCGGGAGGCGGCGGCCGTGGCATGCGCATCATCCGCGAACTGTCCTGCCTTGAAGCTGAACTGGCGGCGGCGGGGGCGGAGGCGGCGTCAGCGTTCGGGGACGGTGAGGTGTTCCTTGAGCCGTACATCGAACAGGGACGCCATGTCGAGGTCCAGGTGCTGGCGGACAACTACGGCACGGTGTGGGCGCTCGGCACCCGCGACTGCTCCCTCCAGCGCCGCCACCAGAAGGTCATCGAGGAGTCCCCCGCGCCGGGTCTGGAGCCCGCTCTCGTCGCGACGCTGCACGAGTCGGCGATCGGCGCGGCGCGGGCGGTGGGCTACCGGGGAGCGGGCACGGTCGAGTTCCTGGTCGCGTCGGGGAACGGCCCGGCGCACTTCCTGGAGATGAACACCCGCCTCCAGGTCGAACACCCGGTGACGGAAGCGGTCTTCGGCATCGACCTGGTGGCGCTCCAACTGCGCGTCGCGGAGGGCGCGGCCCTGCCGGAAACCCCACCGGAGGCGAGTGGCCACGCGGTGGAGGCACGGCTGTACGCGGAGGACCCGTCGCGGGGGTGGGCCCCGCAGACAGGTGTCCTGCACGCCCTAGAGGTATCGGGCGCGGCCTCGCCCGGCCTGCGCGTCGACACCGGATACGCCGCCGGGGACTCCATCGGCGTCCACTACGACCCCCTGATCGCCAAGGTCATCGCCCACGCCCCCACCCGCGACGAAGCCGTGCGGCGGCTCGCCCACGCCCTGCGCCGGGCGCGCGTGCACGGGCCCGTCACCAACCGGCAGCTGCTCGTACGCTCCCTGGAGCACCCAGACTTCACCGGCGCGGGCATGGGCACCGGCGCGGGTACGGGTACGGGTACGGGTACGGGCGTGTCCCGCCTCGACACCGGGTTCTACGACCGCAACCTCGACGCGCTCACCGCCCCCGCCCCCGGTGAGAGGACCGCCGCCATCGCCGCCGCCATCGCCGACGCCGCGCGCGGCCCCGGCCCCAGCGTCGTCTCGCGGCTCGGCGGCTGGCGGAACGTACCCTCCGCGCCCCAGCTCAAGGTCTACGGCGACCACGAGGTCCGCTACCGTGCGACGCGCGACGGGTTCGACCTCATCGACGCCCCCGGCATCCGCGTCACCGCCGCCGCCCCCGGCCGCGTATCGCTCGAAGTCGACGGAGTCGTACGGCACTTCCACGTCACCGACCACCACGACGGCCGGATCCACGTCGACAGCCCCACCGGCGCCCACTGTCTCCCCGTACGGCCCCGCTTCCCCGACCAGGAGGAGCGCACCGAACCCGGTTCGCTCGTCGCCCCCATGCCCGGGACCGTCGTACGGGTCGGGGAAGGCCTCGCCGCAGGGGTACGCGTGACCCGGGGGCAGCCCCTCGTCTGGCTGGAGGCCATGAAGATGGAGCACCGCATCGTCTCGCCCGCCTCCGGCACGCTCACCGCGCTGCACGCCGTACCCGGCCGCCAGGTGGAGGTCGGCGCCCTGCTCGCTGTCGTACGAGAGGACACAGGATCGTGAACGACATCATCGAGAGCCAGGAACACACCGACCTGCGCGCCGCCGTCGCCGCCCTCGGACAGCGGCACGGGCGCGGCTACATACGCGAGGAGCTGTGGTCCGAAGCCGCCAAGCTCGGCTACCTCGGTGTGAACCTCCCCGAGGAGTACGGCGGCGGAGGCGGCGGCATGGTCGAGCTCTCCATCGTCCTGGAGGAGCTGGGGACCGCGGGCTGCCCGCTGCTGATGATGATCGTCTCGCCCGCCATCTGCGGCACCGTCATCGCCCGCTTCGGCACCGACGAGCAGAAGCGCCAGTGGCTCCCCGGCCTCGCCGACGGCAGCCTCACCATGGCGTTCGGCATCACCGAACCCGACGCCGGATCGAACTCCCACCGGATCACGACCACCGCTCGTAAGGAAAACAACGGCTGGATCCTGACCGGCCGCAAGGTCTTCATCTCGGGCGTCGACATCGCCGACGCCACCCTCATCGTCGGCCGCACCGAAGACGCCCGCACCGGCACGCTCAAGCCCTGCCTCTTCATCGTCCCCCGCGACGCCGACGGCTTCCATCGCTCCCAGATCGACATGGAACTGGCCGCCCAGGAAAAGCAGTTCGAACTCGTACTGGACGGTGTCCGGCTGCCCGCCGACGCACTCGTCGGCGACGAGGACGCGGGCCTCCTCCAGCTGTTCGCCGGACTCAACCCCGAGCGCATCATGACCGCCGCCTTCGCCATCGGCATGGGGCGGTACGCGCTCACGCAAGCCGTCGCGTACGCCAGAACCCGCCAGGTCTGGCAGACCCCCATCGGCGCGCACCAGGCCATAGCCCACCCCCTCGCCCAGGCCCACATCGAGCTCGAACTCGCCCGCCTGATGATGCGGAAGGCCGCCCTCCTCTACGACCACGGGGACGACACCGGCGCGGGCGAAGCCGCCAACATGGCCAAGTACGCCGCCGGCGAAGCCTGCGTGAAAGCCGTTGACCAGGCCGTACACACCCTCGGCGGCAACGGCCTCACCCGCGAGTACGGTCTCGCCTCGCTCATCACCGCCGCCCGGGTCGCCCGGATCGCACCCGTGAGCCGCGAAATGATCCTCAACTATGTGTCCCACCAGTCCCTGGGTCTCCCCAAGTCGTACTGAGGAGGGACATTCTGTTCACCCACAGAGCTGAGGGGGCCCGCCATGCCTGAAACGGTTTTTCGAAGCGAGTACGCGGAGGTTCCGCCGGTCGTGGAGCCGATCCACGAGGCCGTACTGGGCAGGGCCACCGCCGCCGGATACGGCGACCTGGTGGCCCTGATCGACGGCGTCAACGGCACGACCGTCACCTACAGCCAGCTCGACACCTACCACCGGCGCATCGCCGCCGCGCTCGCCGACGCGGGCCTGCGCAAGGGCGACGTACTCGCCCTGCACAGCCCCAACACCATCGCCTACCCCGCCGCCTTCTACGGGGCCACGCGCGCCGGAGCCACCGTCACCACCATCCATCCGCTCTCCACCGCCGAGGAGTTCGCCCAGCAGCTCCGCGACTCCTCCGCCCGCTGGATCATCACCGTCTCACCGCTCCTCGAAGTCGCCCGCAGAGCCGCCGAGCTCGTCGCGGGCATCAAGGAGATCTTCGTCTGCGACCGCGCGGAAGGGCATGTGAGCGTCCTCGACATGCTCGCCTCGACCGCGCCCGAGCCCGCCATAACCATCGACCCGTCCGACGACATCGCGGTCCTGCCGTACTCCTCCGGCACCACCGGCCTGCCCAAGGGCGTGATGCTCACCCACCGCTCCATCGCCACCAACCTCGAACAGCTCGCCCCGATGCTGACGATGGGCCCCGGCGACCGCATCTTGGCCGTACTGCCCTTCTTCCACATCTACGGCCTCACCGCCCTGATGAACGCCCCACTGCGCAACGGCGCCACCGTCGTCGTACTGCCCCGCTTCGAGCTCGGCGGCTTCCTCTCGGCGATCCAGAACCACCGCATCAACGCCCTGTACGTCGCCCCGCCGGTCGTCCTGGCCCTCGCCAAGCACCCGGCGGTCGACGAGTACGACCTGTCGTCGCTGGAGTACATCGTCAGCGCCGCCGCCCCGCTCGACGCGCGGCTGGCCCAGGCGTGCGCGGCCAGACTGGGCCTGCCGCCGGTCCTTCAGGCGTACGGCATGACCGAGCTGTCGCCCGGCACACACGCCGTACCGCTGTCGGCGGCCGAACCGGCGCCCGGGTCGGTGGGCAAGCTGCTGCCGAACACCGAGATGCGGATCCTCGCCCTGGACGACCCCGGCACGGATCTGGGCGTCGGCGAACAGGGCGAGATCGCGATCCGGGGCCCGCAGGTGATGGCGGGATACCTCGGCCGCCCCGACGCCACCGCCGACATGATCGACGCCGAGGGCTGGCTGCACACCGGCGATGTCGGATACGTCGACGCCGACGGCTGGCTCTTCGTCGTGGACCGGGTCAAGGAACTCATCAAATACAAGGGCTTCCAGGTCGCCCCCGCCGAACTGGAGGCACTGCTGCTCGCCCACGAAGGCATCGCGGACGCGGCGGTGATCGGGGTACTCGACGCGGACGAGAACGAGATCCCGAAGGCGTGCGTCGTACGGCGGCAGGCGGCGGAGGGAGCCTTCGAGGGAATCGCCGGTGAGCTCACCGATGAGCTCACCGAGGACGAGATCCTCGCCTACGTCGCCGAGCGGGTCGCCCCGTACAAGAGGATCCGCCGCGTCGAATTCATCGGGAGCGTGCCACGCGCCGCCTCCGGCAAGATCCTCAGGCGCGAACTCAGAGACCGCGAGAGGAAGAACAGCACGTGACCACTGCGAGCCGCGGGCCCCTGCTGGCCGCCACACACGAGCGAGGCATCACCACCCTGACGCTCGACTCTCCCGCCAACCGCAATGCCCTCTCCGCACGGCTCGTCGGCGAACTGGGGCAGGCGCTGACCGAATGCGCCAACGACGACTCCGTACGGGCCGTCGTCCTCACCCACACCGGGACGACCTTCAGCGCGGGCATCGACATCAAGGCACCGCCCAATCCGTACAACTTCGTCGGTCTGCTCCGGCAGATCGTCACCCTGCCCAAGCCGGTCCTGGCCCGCGCGACGGGCCATGTGCGCGCAGGAGGCATCGGCCTCCTCGGCGCCTGCGACATCGCGGCGGCGTCGACGGGCGTGGACTTCGCGTTCACCGAGGTACGTATCGGGGTCGCGCCGGCCGTCATCTCGCTGCCGCTGCTGCCCCGCATGGACCCGCGCGCGGCCGAGCGCTACTACCTCACCGGCGAACGCTTCGACGCGGCGGAGGCGGCCCGCGCCGGCCTGCTCACGCTCGCCGCGGACGACGTGGACGCGGCGCTCGCGCCCGTACTCGACGGCCTGCGCAAGGCCTGCCCACAGGCACTGACCGTAGCGAAACAGCTGGTCACGGCCAGGGTGCTGGAGGCCTTCGACCGGGACGCGGAAGACCTGGTGCGCCGCTCGGCCTCACTCTTCGCAGCGGCGGACGCCCGCGAGGGGATGGCGGCCTTCCTCGAACGACGGGATCCCGCATGGGCGCTGTGACCTCGGCTGCTTCGGGAACATCGGCAGCCGCGTCGAAGAAACCACAACAGGACCGCAGCCGGGCAACCCGGCAGCGGCTGCTGGAGGCGGCAGTGGCCTGCCTCGCCGAACGCGGCTGGGCGGGCTCCACCGTCTCGGTGGTCGCCGAGCGGGCCGGAGTCTCACGGGGCGCGGCACAGCACCACTTCCCGACCCGGGAGGACCTGTTCACGGCGGCGGTGGAGTACGTGGCGGAAGAGCGCTCCCAGGCCCTGCGGGCGCTCCCGCCACAGGACCGGACGGCGGTGGTCGCGGCCCTGGTCGACCTCTACACCGGCCCGCTGTTCCGGGCCGCGCTGCACCTGTGGGTGGCCGCCTCCAACGAAGAACAGCTGCGCCCGCGCGTCACGGAGCTGGAGGCGCGCGTCGGGCGGGAGACCCACCGGATCGCGGTGCGGCTGCTGAACGCGGACGAGTCGCGGCCGGGCGTACGTGAAACGGTTCAGGGCCTGCTGGACATGGCGCGCGGGCTGGGCCTGGCCAACCTCCTGACGGATGACGCGGCGCGGCGCAGGAGGGTGGTGACGCAGTGGTCGGAGGTAGTGGAGCAGGCACTGACCTGACGCGTACCGTGTCAATGATCGCCAATGATCGTCAATGATCCGCGATATCGGCGTAGCCGGCGATCTCCCGCGGGTCGCGCTTCCCCGGCCCCACATACCGCGCCGACGGCCGGACCAGCCGCCCCGTGCGCTTCTGCTCCAGGATGTGCGCCGACCAGCCCGCCGTACGCGCACACGAGAACATCGACGTGAACATGTGCGCAGGGACCTCGGCGAAGTCGAGCATGATCGCCGCCCAGAACTCCACGTTCGTCGCCAGCACCCGGTCCGGGCGGCGGTTGTGCAGCTCTTCCAGCGCGGCCTTCTCCAGCGCCTCCGCCACCTCGAAGCGCGGCGCGTCCAGCTCCTTGGCCGTACGCCGCAGCACCCGGGCCCGCGGGTCCTCCGCCCGGTACACCCGGTGGCCGAAGCCCATCAGCCGCTCGCCCTTGTCCAGGGCCCGCTTGACGTACGCCGTCGCGTCCCCCGTCCGCTCGATCTCCTCGATCATGCCGAGCACGCGGGAGGGCGCGCCGCCGTGCAGCGGCCCGGACATCGCGCCCACCGCACCCGACAGGGCCGCCGCCACATCAGCGCCCGTGGACGCGATCACGCGGGCGGTGAAGGTGGAGGCGTTCATGCCGTGCTCGGCGGCCGAGGTCCAGTACGCGTCGACGGCCTTGACGTGCCGCGGGTCCGGATCCCCGCGCCAGCGGATCATGAACCGCTCGACCACGGAATG
The DNA here is from genome assembly GCF_044548015.1 of Streptomyces sp. NPDC052236. NCBI lineage: Bacteria > Bacillati > Actinomycetota > Actinomycetes > Kitasatosporales > Streptomycetaceae > Streptomyces > Streptomyces sp. NPDC052236. Next base: position 155,391 of record NZ_JBIUBL010000013.1, read on the forward strand.
CGCCTTGTCGATCTCTCTCTGCGGGACCATCGGCAGCCCCTGACCGCGCGCGGACTGCGCGACGTACGACAGCGCCATCACAGCCGCCCGCGCGAGATTGTCGCGCGCCGTCTGCTCATCGATGTCGAGCAGCGGTTTCAGACCCCACACGGGCGCGAGCATCGCGAGCGCCGACTGCACGTCGACCCGGATATCACCGGAGTGCACCGGGATCGGGAACGGCTCGGCGGCAGGCAACCCGGGGTTGAAAGCGCCGTCGACCAGCAGACCCCACACATTGCCGAAGGAGACATGGCCGACGAGATCTTCGATGTCGACACCCCGGTAGCGGAGCGAACCGCCCTCCTTGTCGGGTTCGGCGATCTCCGTCTCGAACGCGATGACTCCTTCGAGTCCAGGTACGAAGTCGGACATGAGGCGGCTCCTCAAGATACGTACGGCGGCGTGAGCGGGTGGTCCGTGAGGTGGGCCGTGGGCCCATGGCGCAGGCAAAGTATCCGTACCCGCTGCTGTATGCGGACCACAGTCACCAGAGCGAAGATTTTGGCGGTTCCGGCCGACGCGGGGAAGTGCGACAACCGTGACAACCTCCACACGGCCCCATTTCGGGCAGCGAGGATTAGCCGCACACCATGCCGGGCACACTGCCCGGCTGCGGCAGGATGACCCCTGTGACCGACTACGCCCCGCCGACCCCGGGAACTCCGCCGCCGGCTGCCCCTGACCCCGCGGTGATGCGGCAGCAGTACCGCTCCACCGCACTCATGGAAACGGACCTGGCGCCCGCGCCCATGGACCAGTTCGCCCGCTGGTTCACGGAAGCCGTGTCCGGCGGTCTGCAGGAACCGAACGCCATGATCGTCTCCACGGCGACACCCGACGGCAGACCGTCCTCCCGCACCGTGCTGCTGAAGCAGTACGACGAACGAGGCTTCGTCTTCTACACCAACTACGCCTCCCGCAAGGCCACGGAACTCGCGGCCAACCCGCACGTATCGCTGCTCTTCCCCTGGCACGCGCTGGCCCGCCAGGTCATCGTCACGGGCACGGCCTCCCGCATCGGCCGCGACGAGACGGCGGCGTACTTCCGCACCCGCCCCTACGGCTCCCAGCTCGGCGCATGGGCGAGCGCCCAGTCCTCGGTGATCGCCACACGCGGGGAACTGCTGCGCAGGTACGCGGAGTTGGCGGCCCGCTACCCGGAGGGCGACCGGATCCCGCCACCGCCGGAGTGGGGCGGATTCCGGGTCGTACCGGAGGCGGTGGAATTCTGGCAGGGCCACGAGAACCGCCTGCACGACCGCCTGCGCTACGTCCGCGCGGACTCGGGGCCCGGCTGGCGGATCGAGCGCCTGGCCCCCTGAGAAACGAAGAAACCCGCGGGCTCTGGTCCCTCCTTACGGAGGAGCCGGCCGGACATACCGGCGAGCCCGCGGGTCGGTGACTGCTTGGGATTGGCCGACGTCAGTCGGCTGCACAGAGTGCGACGACGGGCGTCAGCCCGCAGTCACCTCGCTCGTCCTGGAATACATCACTTCCGGAACACCTCCTTTCCCTGGCGTGAGCCACACACTACGAAGCTCCGGGGAGTGGCTCAACCCATTTATTGATGACCTCCTGTCTGCGGGCGTACGCGTAGCCGTCGGCCCGCTGGAGCAGCCGCAGGTTTATGTGGGACACGTTGAAGCGGCCTGTCGGTGTCATGAGGCTGTGCTGGCCGGTGGACCGTACGGAGATCCGCCCCGTCCACGTGCCCGTCCACTTCCCGGTGGGCACGGTGGCGCGGACCAGGTCGCCCGTGGCGAAGCCGTGGTGGCGTTTGCGGCGCGGACGCCGAAGCCGGGGAAAGCCGAACCGATCGGGTGTGGTGCGTGCGTATACGCCGCGTCCTGTCGCCTTGACGACGCAGATCTGCTGCGGGACGCGGACGATGGCATCGCCGTTCTCGTGGTCCAGTCGGCCGACGGAGAGCGCGTCCAGGGTGTGGGTCTTGTCCAGCCCCATGGCCGTGCGGTTCCACTTCGTACGCCCGCCTGACCAGGCGTGTACGGGTCGCCCGAGGCCCTTGAGAGCATCGGCGAGCTGCCAACGAGTGGTGTTCATCGCGGCGGCGTCCCGTAAGGACACCTTGGTCTGCCGCAGGACCGCCGCGAGGCGCTTCGGCTGGTGGGCCAGAAACTCCTCGACGGGAGTGGAGCCCTTGGCCTGGTTGCAGCTGCGACATGCGAGGGTCAGATTCGAGATGCGGTTGGAGCCGCCGCTGCTGCGGGGCCGTACGTGGTCGATGTTCAGCGGCACGCCGGTAGCCCCGCAGTAGGCACATGCGCGCCCCCATGCGGCCAGCAGATACTCGCGGATCTCCGTCCCCGCCAGAGTGCCGTTCTGGTACTCAACCGCGGTGAGGCTTCTGCCCTCGCTCATGGCGTGGGTGTCGAAGGCGACCCGTTCAATGTGGATCTCCGTGACCGGTGCGTACCGGCAGAGGCGGCGGGCGATCGAGAACGTGGTGTCGACTCGGTGCCGCAGCGATGGCGGGAGCCAGCCCTGCGGGTGGCTGCGGTTGAGGTGGCGCGGTGCCCGGTAGCGGCAGTTCGCCGAGCGTCGTCTGTGGCGGTATCCCGCCCGCTGTCCCATGGCCCTATGGATCTTCTCGCCGCGGTGCTGGAGTTCGAACGAGGCGAGCCCGCGCCGTACGGTCACGGTTGTGCCGGCCTGGGCGGTTTCCTTCTTCGTGTCGGTGAGGGCGATGCCGGTGCCTTTGGAGCCCGGATCGATCCGCAGTTGTACGCCTTGAACCTCCGAGTGGGCGTAGGCGCGGTCCTTGAGTCGGATGGTGAACGGGGTCTGCCGTACGACCACGGCCCGCCCCTTGGTGAGGAGTTCGCGTGCGCGGGCGGGATGGCACGGCATGAGTGGCTGGCCGTCCTTCGCGAGGACGAACACTCTGCCCGCGCCTGTTCCGCCCTTGTACGTCTGGCTCTGCATGGGGACGTCACCGTCCCTGGTCTCTGCCTGTGCGGCGTGACGCCGACGGGGCTGGGTGCAGCTCCCGCCGGTCTCCCCTCGCCCATGTTCCCTGCCGGTGCCCCGCGCGGTGGCGGGATGTCCGTGAGCCGTTTCGTCCCTGCTCCCAGGGGTGTCTGCTCTCACGGATTCCAGAGCGGGCTGCTGAGGAAGCACAGCCCGGTGGGTCTGCTCACCTGGAGGAAACGTAGTCATCGAAGCAACCTCCTTTGATCTTCCGATCGTGATGACTTGGGCTGGCCACTCGGCCTGCCCCTGCGACGGGGCCGACCCTGGCGAACATGCCAGGGAGCGAGTGGCCTCCTTTCGCCGTGTGTGGCTCAGGACGTTAGCCGTGGCGACTCCCTCAGCCTCCGGAAGTCATCCGACATCGCCCAAATGTGTGATCCGGGAGGAATTGTCGAACGTGCGTCCGTCGCGAGTGGTATCCGGCAGTCCACCGAGACGACCTTGCAGCGGGGAATCTCCTAGAGCAGTGATTTCGGGGAACAGAGTGTGTGCTGGGTCACGTTCCAGTTGAATGGATCTGACATGCATCACCGTGCGTGGACGTCCTGCAGGGGGCCCAGGATGAGTGCTTCGAGGAGCAGCGAGACCGCCAATGCGCTAGGGCCCGACGAGCCGGACCCCGAGCGGGAGGACGCCACCCCTCAGTCGGGGCCGGTGCCCGGGTCGGAGTTGCTTGCTGCCCTGCTGGACGGGATGGATGCCGCACTCTGTGCCTTCGACGCCGACGGCGTGATTACCCACTGGAACCGCGAGGCTGAGCGGATTCTCGGCTGGTCGGCCGAGGAGGCGGTCGGGCGGCGTGGGTTCGCCGGGTGGGCGGTGCGGAGTGCCGATGCCGGTGATGTGCACGGGCAGCTGATGGCCGTCATGGACTCGCCGGGGCGGGAGGTGCATGAGTTCGCGCTGCTGCGCAAGGACGGCGGGCGGGTGCTCGTGCGGACGCAGTCGGCGCGGGTGCTGGGCGCGGACGGGAAACCGGCCGGGGTGTACTGCGCGTTCAGTGAGGTGCATGCGCAGATCGATCTGGAGCGGTCGATAGCGCTGAGCGAGGCGCTGTTCGAGGACGCGTCCTGGGGCGTCGTACTGGTCGATGTGGATCTGCGGCCGACCGTCGTCAATGACTATGCGGTGCGCGCCCTGGGGGTGGGGCGGGCCGCGCCGCTCGGGCGGCCGTTGGGTGAGCTGGTCGTGCAGGGTGTGGAGGAGCTGGAGGGCGCGCTGCACCACGTACTGGCGGAGGGTGCGCCGACGGGGCTCGCGGAGCTGTGGGTGACGCTCAGGCCTGGCACGACAAGCGGTACGAGCGGCACGGCGAGCGGTACGAGCAGTACGGGCGCCGGGCAGGCGGAGCGGCGGCGGTGCTGGCGCAGTGGTTTCCTGCGGCTGGCCTCGCCGCTCGCGGAGGGGCCGGTTCCGCTTGGGGTGGGGTGGCTGTTCCAGGACGTTACGGAGTCGAAGCTGGCCGAGCAGGACGCGGACCGGCTGCGTTTCCGGTCGAGCCAGTTGCACCGGGCGGGCCAGGCCGCCGCGGAGTGCGAGGACCCGATGGACGCGGCGATGGCGTATCTGGACTTCGCGCTGGCGGGCTTCGCGGACCATGCGCTGATCGATCTGATGGAGGTGGACGGGGAGCGGCTGATCCGTGTGGCCGCGACGCCTTCGGGCGAGCCTGGCCCGGTGGTGCCGGTGGTGGGCGCGGGTATCCCGGTGCGCTATCCGCGGGGCCATCCGGCGCTCCAGGCGGCTGACCGTATCGGTTCGGTCCGGGCGAGCGTGCCCCCGAGCGCCCCTCCGGGCACTGCCGGCCCGGCGGGTGACTGGGCGGCCGAGCGACAGTGGCCGCGGGACGCTGTGCACGCGCTGTGCACGGTGCTGCGGAGCCGGGGCCGGACGCTGGGTGTGGTGACGTTCCTGCGGGGCGCGAGCCGCCCGGCGTTCGAGCGGCCGGAGGCGGCGTACGCGGAGAGCGTGGCGGTTTTGATGGCGGCGTCGCTGGACTTGGCGCAGACGACGGCGACGCAGTGAGCGGGCAGAAGAGGCGGCAGAGGCGGCGGCAGAAGCGGCGGAGGAGTCAGTGGCCGTAGAAGATGCGGTCCCGGTACTCGCTCATCACGCGCCGGTTCCATTCGTGCCCTCCGTCGACGTTTCCCGACCTCAGCAGCGGCGGCTCGATGCCGCGCTCGACGAGCCGCTCCGCCGCCGCGGCCAGCATTGCCTGCATCAGCGCACTGGTGACCACGGTGGACGCGGGGGCGAAGGGCGCCGCGATGCCCTCGTGCGTGAGTTCCGCGTCGCCGATCGCGATCTTCGAGTCGAGGACGATGTCGCAGTGGTCCTTGAGGAAGCTGCCCGTGCGGTTCCGTGGCTCGGTCCCGTCCGCGTACGCCACCGAGGTCACGCCGATGACCTTGAGGCCGAGCGCGTGGGCGTGCATGGCCATCTCCACGGGCAGTGTGTTGCGCCCGGAGAGGGAGATGATCACGAGTACGTCGCCGGCCTGGGCAGGGCTGGAGTCGAGCACCGTACTGGCGAGCCCTTCCACGCGCTCCAGCACGGAGCCGAGCGTCGCGGGCCTGACGTCGACGCCGACGACGCCCGGCACGACGAGCAGGTTCATCAGGGCGAGGCCGCCCGCCCGGTAGACGACGTCCTGCGCGGGGAGGGAGGAGTGCCCGGCGCCGAACGCGAAGAGACGGCCGCCCGCGGCGACGGTGTCGGCGATGGCGGTGCCGGCGGCGGCTATGTTCCCGGACTCCTCGTCCCGTACCCGCGCCAGCAGTCCGATGGCGGCGTCGAAGAACTGACCGGCCAGCTTGCTCTCGCTCATTGCCGAGCCCTTCCAGGGTTTCAATGGTTTCGGGGGTATGCGGTAGGCACATCGAGGGCAGGGAATACACGTGCCGCGGATCACGTTGCGGTCTGGACCATTCCCCTGTCAATACGGGCTTCGCGACAGGCTTCTCGACGGACTTCCCCTGTACGGCACGGTTGTCAGTGGGATGCGTCAGACTTGAGCCGAGGGCCGCAGCGCACGATCTCATCGAGGGGCACGAATGTCCGGACTGATCGACACGACGGAGATGTACCTCCGCACCATCCTCGAGCTTGAAGAGGAAGGTGTGGTGCCCATGCGAGCCCGTATCGCGGAGCGGCTCGACCAGAGCGGTCCGACGGTGAGTCAGACCGTGGCCCGGATGGAGCGCGACGGCCTGGTGACGGTCGCGGGCGACCGTCATCTGGAGTTCACGGAGGAGGGCAGGCGGCTGGCCACGCGCGTGATGCGCAAGCACCGGCTCGCCGAGTGCCTGCTTGTCGACGTGATCGGCCTGGAGTGGGAGCAGGTCCACGCCGAGGCGTGCCGCTGGGAGCATGTGATGAGCGAGGCGGTGGAGCGGCGGGTGCTTGAGCTGCTGCGTCACCCGACGGAGTCGCCGTACGGGAACCCGATCCCGGGCCTGGAGGAGCTGGGCGAGAAGGCGGAGGCTGATCCGTTCCTGGACGACAATATGGTGTCGCTGGCGGACCTGGACCCGGGTGTGGACGGCAAGACCGTGGTCGTACGGCGCATTGGCGAGCCGATCCAGACGGACGCGCAGTTGATGTACACGCTGCGGCGCGCGGGGGTGCAGCCCGGTTCGGTGGTGAGCGTGACGGAGTCCGCGGGCGGGGTGCTGGTGGGCAGCAGCGGCGAGGTGGCGGAGCTGGAGGCCGATGTGGCCTCGCATGTGTTTGTGGCCAAGCGGTAGCCGGTTTCGATCCCTGTGTGACCGTTTTCTGTCCGGAATGGCAGCACCCGGGCGAATCGCGTGCCACGCTGTGGCTGAGGCATATGACCCGACGGCCGGGGAGGGGTGAGGGTGATGCGCCCGTCGTACGCTCGGCGCGCCCGTGGGCGCGTGCGGGGGGTCTGCCCTTGCAGCCGCATCCGGCGGGCCCGGCACCCGCGTGCGTCGCATACGTACGGACCGCTGCCCCAGCCCGCCCGCGCGTGCCCGACCGCGCTCTCATACACACGCTTGTACGCAGAAGAGTGCCCCGGCGCCTTTCGGCGCCGGGGCCTGTCCTCCCCTTTGCTGACCCGGAGCCCCGAGCTCTCAGGGTCAATCCCGTCGGACCGTTTTCCCCGAGCGGCCCGCCTCCCGCTGAAGATCTCCCCTCACCAGCGGGAGTCAATCCCTGAGTGCTGTCACCCGAACGAGCGGTGTTGCGTGGCAGAAGCGGCTGTTCGAATACGAGTTCGATAGTCTCCATGTAGAACACGGGCCCGGCGCGGGCTCGGTAACCGGGAGAGAAGGGGGTGCCAGGCCACATGGTGCGGCGCATCGATGTCACCGGAGCTGATGGCGTACGCCTTGCTGCCTGGGAGTTCGCCGACCCGCCCAAGGGCTACGGCGAGGCCGAACACGCTCCGGGGGTCTTACTGCTCCACGGCCTGATGGGTCGTGCGTCGCACTGGACCTCCACGGCCCGGTGGCTGTCCGAGCGGCACCGTGCCGTCGCTCTGGACCAGCGGGGCCACGGCCGCAGCGACAAACCGCCGGAGGGCCCGTTCACGCGCGAGGCGTACATCTCCGACGCGGAGACCGCCATCGAACAACTGAAGCTCGCCCCGGTGACCCTGATCGGCCACTCGATGGGCGCCCTCACTGCCTGGCAGCTCGCGGCGAGGCGGCCCGACCTGGTCCAGGCCCTGATCATCTGCGATATGCGCGCCTCGGCGCTGGGGGCGGCCTCGCAGCGCGAGTGGGAGAACTGGTTCCGCACCTGGCCGGTCCCTTTCGCGACGCTGGCGGATGTCCGCAAGTGGTTCGGCGAGGACGACCCGTGGGTGGAGCGCCACAATCCGGGCCGCGGCGAGTTCTTCGCAGAAGTAATGGCGGAACGGGCGGACGGCTGGCGCCCGGTCTTCTCGCGCCGCCAGATGCTCACCGCCCGCGAGACATGGGTCCACGACGCCCACTGGGAGGAACTGGCCCAAGTCCAGTGCCCGACGCTGGTGGTCCGCGGCCTCGACGGCGAACTGGGCCGCGCGGAGGCCCAGGAGATGGTCAGGGTCCTGCCGCGGGGCGCGTACGCGGAGGTGGCGGACGCCGGGCACCTGGTGCACTACGACCAGCCGGAGGGCTGGCGTACGGCGATCGAGCCGTTCCTGGACGGCGTACTGACGCCCTGACGCGGCACGGACACGCGGGTCGGCTTGATTGCGTTGCTGATGAAAACCTGGCCATGGCAGCATGCTCGGCATGAGTGGTGACGGGGGCGCTATACCGGAGCGGCCGTTGAGGCTGACGGATGTGGCCGACGCGACGGCGGTTTCTGCGGAGCCCGCGGGAGTGGAACTTGCCGCAGCCAGAAGAGAGTTCGCTGTGCTGCTGGGGGAGTTCCGGCGTACGGCGGTGCTGGTCCCGCTGGACGAGCGCGGCAGTCTGTGGTCGGCGGACCGGGGCGGGGTGCGCTGGATCTGCGCGTTCTCCGACGAGGCGGCGTTGGCCCAGTTCGCGCGGGCGCAGGGAGACGCCGGGCGCGAGTGGACGTATCAAACGGTGCTGGGCGCACGGCTGTTGGACGTGATGGTGCCGCTGCTCAACGTCCCGGCCGGGGTGGCGCTGGACGCGGGCAGCGACGAGGGCATGTTGTTTCCGCCGGTCGCGGGCATCGTGCCCGATGCGGCGGCGGTCGTGGCGGACGACGGGGGAGCGGTATGAGCGGGGAGAAGCCGGACCTGGCGGCGCCGCCTGGTGCGCTGGAGCTGATCGCGAAGGGCATCAACGGGGCGTATGCGGAGCTGAAAGAGCTCGGCATGATCGGCGAGGCGACGACGGGCCGGGGGTTCGGGGATCTGGCCCTGTCGGGACTGGAGTTGGGCAATGACGGGCTGACGGCGCAGTTCAAGACGTTCTGTGAGCGCTGGGAGTGGGGGGTGCGCTCCTTGATGCAGCGGGGCAACTCCTTCGCGTCCGCGGTCGGGTTGTCGGCGGGCGCGTTTCATGAGCAGGAGCAGTACCTCAAGGACACGTTCAAGATCGGCGTGAACTCCCTGAACGGGAACCCGCACTTGAGCGAGGACGAGGTCAAGGCGATGAGCTGGGACAAGATCAGTACCCAGAGCGCCTTCGACAACCCGGACTACAGCGCCGAGTCGTTCTCCGAGGCGCAGAAGGAGGTCAACCAGACCTGGAAGAACACCGCGTACGACGTGGAGGATTCGCTGCTGGACTCGATGGAGAGGTCGGGCGCGCTGGATCCGAAGCTGCGTGACGCGATGGATGAGCAGCTCAAGGAGACGCTCGATCCCTCAGAGGAAACGATTGCTCAGGCGGAACAGCCCCGGTGGGGTGAGCGCTGATGCCGGACTGGGGACCTCTCGGCGATGTGGTCGGTGCGGGCTATGACAAGGCCCGCGAGGGTGTGGAGTGGGGCAAGGAGAAGGCCGGCGAGGGCGTCGACTGGGCGACGGACAAGGTCGGTGACGGTCTTGAACACATCGGCCAGCACAAGCTGGCGGATGTGGTGGAGGACTGGGGAGACCGGACCGCTTCATCGCTGGGCGCGGACGTCGGTGAGCAGCAGCTCGGCCAGAGTGAGGAAGCCAATGAGCTGATCCACGGCAATGTCGGCAAGATCAGCGCGAGCGTGAAGAACCTGCGGGACTTCCAGTCGGCGTTCGACAGCGTCGGCCAGGGCATGAAGGGCCTGGACTCGGGCCACTGGAAGGGCCAGGCGGCCGACGAGTTCCGGGAGAAGTTCTCCACGCTGCCCACGGACTGGCTGCACGCGGCGGACGCTTTTGAGAGCGCAGCCAAGGCCCTGGAGACGTACGGCAAGACGGTCACATGGGCGCAGGGCCAGGCCAGGGAAGCGATCGCCCTGTTCAAGAAGGGCGACCAAACCTCCAAGACCGCGGTGGACGCGTACAACAAGAAGGTCGACGCCTACAACGACGCACGCACCGGCGCGGACCCGCTGCCCAGGCCCGACGCGTTCACCGACCCGGGCAAGGCGGAGCGGCAGCGGGCGCAGGAGATCCTGACGGAGGCACGCCGTCAGCGCAATGAGGCGGCGGACACGGCGAAGACGGCGGTGGCGGCGGCACTGGCCCACGCGCCGAAGGAGCCCACGGGGCTGGACCGGGTGAAGTTCGACCTGGCCGACTACGGCGTGGCCCAGGGCGTGGAGCTGGCCCATGTCGGCGGCGGCATCGTCAAGGGCACGGCGGGGATCGTCAATTTCGTCCGCTCGGTGAACCCGATCGACGCGTACAACCTGACGCACCCGGCCGAGTACTACAAGGGCGTGAACATGACCCTGGCCGGGCTGGCATCGACGGCCGCGAACCCGGACCGGGCCCTGAAGAACGCGTGGGACGCGGCGAAGGGGGATCCGAGTGAGTTCATCGGCCGCCTGATACCGGAACTCATCGGCACGAAGGGCGCGGGCGGCCTCAAGGGACTGCTGCGCACCGGCGCGAAGGACCTTGGCGACAGCCCGCCCGGTAAAGGCCGCGACGGACACAACCAGGACCCTGATGGCAAGGGCAAGAAATGCAGTGAGACCAAGTGCGACGGAGACCCCGTCGATGTCGCGACCGGCCGGATGCTGCTGCCGCAGACGGACATCGCACTACCGGGCTCCCTGCCCCTTGTTTTCCAGCGCACCTTCGACTCCTCCTACCGTGCGGGTGGCTGGTTCGGCCCGACCTGGTCGAGCACCGTCGACCAGCACCTGGAGATCGACTCGGAAGGCGTGGTCTTCAGCTGCGACGAGGGCAGCCTGCTGGCGTATCCCCACCCTGCACCCGGGGTTCCGGTCATGCCCACTCACGGTCGTCGATGGCCCCTTGACCGGGTGGACCACGGCTACACGATCTCCGACCCCGAAGCGGGACGGGTCTGGCATTTCATCGACCACAGCAGTGAGTTGGCACTGCTCGCTCAGATGGACGACCGTAACGGCCGTTGGATCAGCTTCGAGTACGACGAGGCAGGGACCCCGACGTCGATCGTCCACCACGGCGGCTACCACCTGAAGCTCACCACGAGCGAAGGAAGGGTCACCGCCCTGCACCTTGCGGGAGCAGCGGCGGACGGCACCGACCAGGAAATCCTCCGCTACGGCTACACCAACGGTCACCTCACAGAGGTCACCAACTCCTGCGGGCGCCCCGTGCGCTTCGGCTGTGACGAGCACGGCCGCATCACGTCGTGGACCGACACCAACGGCAGTCACTACGACTACGTCTATGACGACCTCGACCGCTGCGTGTACCAGACCGGCACGAACGGCCACGTCGAATCCCGCTTCACGTGGGACGACACGGATCCGGGCACCGGTCTGCGAATGACGTCCATGACCGACGGCCTGGGCCACACCAAGCGATTCGTGATCAACGACCGCACCCAGGTCGTTGCCGAGATCGACGCGCTGGGCGCGGTCACCCGCTTCGAGTACGACCGCTACCACCGACTGTTGTCCGTCACCGACCCACTCGGCCACACCAGCCGCACCACGTACGACGAGTCGGGCCGTCCTACGAGGGTGCTGCGCCCGGACGGGCGGGAGCTGTACGCGGATTACAACGAGCTTGGACTACCAGTACGCGTCAATGGCGCGGATGGCACGGTCACGCGCCAGACCTACGACGAGCGCGGCAACCGCACGTCGGTCACCGACACCTCGAGGGCGACGACGCGCTTCGCATACGACGAGGCGGGCCACCTGGCCTCAGTGACGGATGCTCTCGGACACGCCACTCAGGTGCGCTGCAACAAAGCTGGGCTCCCGGTCGAGATCACCGACCCGCTGGGTGCAATGAATTGCTACGACCGCGATGCTCTAGGGCGCCCGGCTGCGATTACCGACCCGCTCGGAGCGATTAGCCGTCTGGAATGGACCGTCGAGGGGAAACTTGCTCGTCGGGTCGAGCCGGACGGTAGCGAAGAATCGTGGGTGTACGACGGCGAGGGTAACTGTCTGTCCCACACCGACGCGATGGGTGGGGTCACTCAGTTCGAGTACGCGGACTTCGACCTGCTGGTGGCGCGTACAGGGCCGGACGGGGCGCGATATGAGTTCAGCCACGACACCAATCTTCAGCTGACTCGGGTCACCAACCCGCAAGGGCTGACCTGGGACTACGAGTACGACGCGGCCGGGCGGCTCATATCCGAGACCGACTTCGACAACTGCAGGCTGGCGTACACATACGACGGAGCGAACCGCCTGACGGCTCGCACCAACGGCCTGGGCCAGATCCTTCGGTTCGAGCGCAACGAACTCGGCCAGGTCCTGCGTAAGGACGCGGATGGTGCGGTTACCACCTTCGAGTACGACCTCTTCGACCAGCTCGCCATGGCAACCGGTCCTGATACGACGCTGATGCGCCTACGTGACCAGTTCGGACACCTCAAATCCGAGACTGTCAACGGCCGCAAGCTCGTATTCGACCACGATGCCCTCGGCCGCCGAATACGCCGGACGACTCCGAGCGGCGCAGTCAGCTCGTGGAAGTACGACGGGGCCGGGCGCCGCCCCGAGCTGACGACGTCCGGCCGCACGATCTCATTCGAGCGCGACCTGGGGGGCCGTGAACTCGTCCGCCGCATCGGTGAGACAGCCACGTTCAGGCACGCGTTCGACGCCATGGGCCGCCTTACCAACCAGGAGATAACCGGCCAGGGCCGCAGCCTTCAGCACCGCGCCTACACCTACCGCGCTGACGGCAACCTCATCGGGATCGACGACCAGCTCTCCGGCACCCGTAGGTTCGACCTGGACGCGATCGGCCGCGTCACGGCTGTCCACGCGCCGAACTGGACCGAACGCTATGCCTACGACTCGGCGGGCAACCAGACGGAGGCGTCCTGGCCCACATCCCATCCCGGCCAGGAGGCCACGGGTCCTCGGACTTACGTCGGCACCCACATCACTCGGGCCGGTAACATCCGCTATGAGCACGACGCACAGGGCCGTATTGTCCTGCGTCAAAAGATTCGCCTCTCCCGGAAGCCCGACACCTGGCGCTACGAGTGGGATGCCGAAGATCGTTTGGTCGCGGTGGTCACCCCAGACGGCACCGTCTGGCGCTACAAGTACGACCCGCTGGGCCGACGCACCGCCAAGCAACGCCTCACCATTGATGGCCACTTCGTGCTGGAGGAAGTCTCCTTCACATGGGACAGCGCGACGCTGTGTGAGGAGACCACCCACGCCGAGGCTCTGCCCAACCCCGTCACCCTTACCTGGGACCACGACGGCCTGCGCCCGCTTGCTCAGACCGAACGTATCCTCGCGACGGACGCCCCGCAGGAATTGATCGATGAACGGTTCTTCGCGATTGTCACGGACCTGGTCGGCACTCCGAGCGAACTCATCGACGAGTCGGGAAACCTGGCATGGCACACCCGCAGCACCCTTTGGGGCACGACGACCTGGTCAACCGCCAGCACGGCGTACACCCCACTCCGATTCCCCGGCCAGTACTTCGACTCCGAGACCGGCCTCCACTACAACTTCCACCGCCAGTACGACACTGAAACAGCACGGTATCTGACGGCGGACCCCCTTGGTCTGGCACCCGCCCCTAACTCGGCAACGTACGTTCATAACCCTCATACTTGGATCGACCCGCTCGGTCTGGCACCTTGCTTTCCGCAGGAAAAGGTGATTAACACACCAGAGGTCGTTGATCCGAAACCTCGAAAGCCACACCAGGCGATGGCCGAGTGGGAGGAATTTCTAGGCGAGGGACCCTATACAAACATTCACCCGAGAACAGGTCAACCGGACCCTGACAGACTGGTGTCCGCCGATGGGCAGCGCAGCATCCGTATGGGCGATCACGAAATGAATAGCAAGCCTACGAAATTTCATTTCCACAAGGAGACATGGACGTTCATTTCCCCGTCGAATACGTGGGTAGTGGATAATACGATGGTGCGAGTTCCACTAGGATTGAAGTGAGTACGTGAGAATTTCAATTTCCCAGATTCTTGACCTCAAGCTTCGGATCGTTGAGTTCAGTGGACCGGCTGGGTCGGCGTGGGGGTACTGGCGAGGGTCGACCGAACCCCGAGTCGGCGAGTACAATGTCGAATTCGATATCCCAGAATTGGTTACCTCGTGGCACGTAGCCGGCGGGCCGGATCTAATTGAAGGAGACTTTTCGCAACGCGAAGTGACACTTCGCGGATCGGTTCAATCCGTAGGCGATAATGATGACGCCGTTGTGGCAATTCGCATCGACCTTGATATCGTGCTCGTTGAAGTCGGAGACGGCATTCCAGTGACATGTATTGGTGAGTCGATTGAATTTACCGTACCGAATATCTCCCTGTATCCGTACTCGATTTGACGGAATTCTGCGCATTCTCTCGTGGTCCTCTCTTTAGGTCGGCGCCACGCTCTCCGGAGCAGCTTGAGGGGATGGTGGCCGGATCCGTTGCCCGATGCAACCGGGCTGGTGGTAGCTATTCACAGCCTTATCAGAGAGGCTGGGCCGGACGCTCGCGACTTCAATGAAGCGATGGCCGCCATCACGAAGAGCGATCTGGGCTTCTGTGAGGCGACAGCCGTAGACCTTGAGAGGATTCTTCAGGCATTGGCTGCGGCCGACGTCGACGACAATGGCTGACCCTTGCTATGAGCCAGGCGCAAGTTCCCGAAGGGCACCGCCGACGCCGCGCATGCGAAGTTGGCTCCCGACCTGCTGGGGCCGGGCCTGGGTCGCGCAAGGTAGAACTGACATGCCCGGCATGGTGGAATATTGCGGGCAACGGCAAAGCGCTGAATATTGGCTGGCTTGAGAAAAGAGAGAGAGCTTTCATGCTGGTAAAACCCTAAAGGCATGAGACTGGCCGCCCTCTGGCGTTGTGAATGCCATAATGGCGTCATGGGTGATGACACCGACTTCCTCCTCGGCGAGGGCCCCAGCAGCGGGATCTCCGTCACGCTGACCGCCGGAACCGTGCAGGCCATCCGTGAGCGGGTCGGCAAGCACGGGGTCTCCGCCTATCTGGAGCGAGCCGCGCAGCGCCAGATAGAGCGCGACAACCTTGATGAGCTGATCGCTGATTTCGACAAGGTGCACGGTCAGGCGGACCCGGAGGCGGTAGCGGCCAAGCTCACCGGCCCCGCGCCCGAGGCTGCTGCATGAGCGGCTCTCTGGTACTGGACAGCGAGGGCCTCGCACATCCTGACCTCCGATGTGGAGGTCATTGAGATGCTAACCGCCGACCATGCTCGGGTGGTGGCCGAGAAGGTCTGAACCGCCTTGGTCGGTCACCGATTTGGCGGGGCCGGGCGCGTTGCGGTGTGGTCAGCGGTTGAGGTCTATCACCCGCACGCCCAGCCCCTCGTACGCCGTAGGCGCGACCGTGGTGACGAGCTTTCCCTCCGGGAATTCCGCGTCCGGCCGTGCGGCGTGAACGGCCGCCGCGACGCCGAAGGGGATCTGGCGCCGGTGCATTTCCGCGAGGGTGTGAGCGGCTTCGTAGTCGGCTGCGATGGGATGGAGTACATCCAGGATGCCGACGTACTCGACGATGCCCGGCCGCTCACGTTCGGCCTCCAGCATGCTCACCACCGGAACCCACAGTCGCATGTACTGATCGCCGCTCGCGATGTGGATCAGGCCGGAGACCTGCTTGTTCCCACCGAGGGCGAGGAGCGTTTCCGTGTCCAGGACGAAGTGTTCGAGATGATCGAAGGTCACGCCGCATCGCCGGTCCCGCGCAGGGCTGCTCGGTGCGCGCTGTACTCCTCGCGCATGCGGGAGCGCAGCGCGGCGGAGTCCTCGTCACTGAACCGGTGGCCGAATTCCTCGGAGAGGAAGGCGCGCGTACGCTCCGCGCGCTCCTCGAGCTGTTGGGGGGTGAGCGCGGTGGCCGCGAACTCCTCGATCAGGGCACGCATCGTGGTACCTCGGACCTGAGCGAGAGCCGCGAGTTGGTCCCTCGCCTTCGAGTCGATCTTGATGGTGGTGTCCATGGCTCGAGTATACCGGCGGGAATACTGCTCGTCCTCCGGTCCGTTGGCCGCTTCTGCCGACCCCCAACCGCCCACTCCACCTTGCCCTTCCTGTCGCAATCGAACACAAAGACGATCAGTCCGGGCCTTCCGAGGCCGAGTCGGATGTGAAACGAGGAGCGGGGTACACGACGGCGGGGAGAGCCTGACGGAAGCGGTCGAACAAGGCTCTCCCCGATGCCAATCCCACGGAACGGAAAATGTCATGCCGGTTCTCAACCATCACATCGTGGCCGTGCACAACAAGGAGAAGACCGCCACCTTCTTTTCCGAGCTGCTCGGCCTGCCCCAGCCAGTCAGAATGGGGGAATTCGCCGTCCTGCAGGTGAGTAAGGACACAACCCTCGACTTTATGAACAACGACGGCGATTTCGACAAACTGCACTACGCGTTTCTCGTGACCGAGTCCGAGTTCGACGAAATCTTCGCCCGGATCCAGGAGCTGAAGATGCCTTACTGGGCGGACCCCTTCCACAACCAGCCGGACGAGATCAACACCTGGGACGACGGCCGCGGCGTGTATTTCGACGACCCGAACGGCCACCGCCTCGAAATCCTTACCCGCCCCTACGGAAGCGGCGGAACCGAGGCCGCGCACCCGCACCCGCTCATTGCGCCCGTCATCGACACCCCGCAGCAGGGGATTTGGTCGTAAGGGACACCGGACAGGCCTGCCAGTGCCGCAGCCCGGAGTTACGGATATGTGGGGCCCGCCGAGATTCGGGCCGCCGTACGGCCTGGGAGCGAAGGCCGGCTGATCCGCACGCTTCGCGACTTCGAGGAGTGGGTCTCGGAGCAGGCGCTGGACGAGTTGGCGGAGCCGTTCACGTACGTCATCGACACCAGCGAGGACCTGTGGTTGGACCGCGGCGCAGTGAGCACGTCGCGTGCGCTGGGCGCGGGTGGGTGCTTGGTGCGGGAGAGATCGCCTTCAGCCGTGGCGGCAACGGCTGGGGCGGTCAGCGAGGTCAGCAACCAGTCGACCGGCTACTGCCCCGACCTCGGTTCCTGGCCGGCGGTCGCCGATGCCCTGGATCGGGTCGGGCTCGGTCGTCCTGATGGATTCACGTATGAGGTCGTCTTCCGGCGGTGCGTCGGCTGCGGGGAGATCAACGTCGTGCGGGAGGACGACTTCGTGTGCGTCTTCTGTGGGGGCGGACTACCGGCCTCGTGGAACGTCGCGTGACGCGGTCAGAAGGCGAAGACCGTGCTGCTTTCCGCCAGGGTCCCTTCCATCTCGCACGCGTTGCCGAAGGTGGCCGACCAGGAGACGTGCTTGCCGTCCCACACGCCCTGGGCGGTCACGACAACCGGGTCCCACTGGCGCGTGCACATCTTCTGTGACGGCTCCTCGGTGAGGGCGGCGAAGCGACCGTCGACGGAGCGCAGTTCCGCGCAGGCGGAGGCGGGTGCGGGGTGGGTCCCGGTGGGGCGGGGAGCGCAGTTCAGGGTGACGGCGCGCTCGACGGTGGCTGTCGCGGCTCGCTCGCCCTTGCCGATGGCGAGTACGAGGGCGGACGGGGCGTACAGGCCGGCGGGCTGGGCGTGCGCGACGCCCGCCGCCGCGGTGCCGGTCAGGACGAGGGCGGTGGCTGTGGCTATGGAAGCCGCCGTGAGTGTGGTGCGGATGTAACGCATGCGTGGAGCTCCTTCGCTCGCGGTTGTGATTGCGGTCGGGAGTCTTACGTATGCGGACAGTGAGAGCACGTTGGTCATCCCCTTTCCGGCCGCGCGACTCGGGAGCTCGTGACCGAATGGTCGTTCGGGCAGCTCGGGGCGGGTGCGCGAGGGTGTCCAGCATGTGGACGTATCTCGATGGTACAGCGGAAAACTACCCTCTGACCTGCGTAGATGCTCGGGCGGGTCATTTCCCGGGCGACCCGCTTCGACCGGAAAGCGCCGCTTGTGTGCGGGCGGGCGGGCCCCCGGCATCGGCGGCCGTCAGCGCCGCCCCTGTGCGGTACAGCTCGATGAGCAGTGGCCTCAGGGCTGCGCCGGCCGGGGTCAGCTGGTAGCGGGTGCGTACGGGAAATCCGGCCAACCGGTCGTGAGCCACCAGGCCTCGCCGCTCCAGTACGCGCAGGCGTTCGGTGGGCACCTTGGCGCTGATCTCGGGCAGCCGTTCCCGCAGGCTGCCGAAGGAATGCGGCCCGTGCATCAACTTGCGCAGGACGAGCGTGGTCCAGCGGCCCGCTACGGCGGCGAGAGCGACCTCGACCGGGTAGGCGGGCTCGGGGCGGCTGGTGCGCCCGCGCTCCTCGGGTACGAGTGCGTCGTCCCAGTCGTCGTGGGTTTCCGTTTGGTGAGCCACGCTGTGGCCGGGTTGGCTGGTGCCATGAACATTGAGCCGAACGTCGGGCGTGACCATGCCCCCACTGTTTCCTTGACCACCGCCCCGGAGCAACACCCTGCGGTATTCGCCGAGGCCTTCAACACGGGCAGAGCGGATGCGGTGGCGCAGGTGTACGAACCTGGTGCCGTCTTCGTCCCCCACCCCGGTCAGCAGGTCACGGGAGACGCGCTGGCCAAGGCCACGGCCGACTTCCTGGCCCTGGGCCTGCCGATCAGCGTCCAGCCTCGGCATACGTATGTCGCCGACGACATCGCTCTGCTGATCGTCGACTGGGTCATCGATGGCCCGGGGCCGGGGGGGGCGAGCACGTGCACATTGAGGGCACGGCGACGGATGTGGCACGCCGGGGCGCGGATGGCCGGTGGCGCTACCGGAATTAATCGCAGTGCGCCGGGCTTCAGCCCGGTGGTGAAGCGATTCTGAGATGTGCCCTGACCCGCAGGTTTGAGCGGAGGGTTTTGCTGCTCGGTTGCTGGCGGACGATGGAGGCTCTGGCTCCGCAGAGGGACCTGGCGAAGTAGGAGCCGGACCTTGCCCTGCCTTCGGCGGGAAGGCCCCATGCTTGTTGGCCCGGTAATAGTGGGGCACCGGGTCGTGGAACTCCTACGGCATCCGTTGGCAGGACACGCCCTTGAGGAGTCGGCTGGTTTTGGAGACGGCGACCTTGGGCGGAAGTCGATGAGGAGGAGACGCGTTCGGCCTCACCGTTGGACTCGGTCAGTTCGCTCTCGAAGTCCGTGCACACTGCCGGCCTGATTTTCTCGCACCGCGTCAGATGTCAGTCGGTGAACACATTGCGACGATATTTGATCAGGAACATTACGTGCGCGTGCGGGGCGAAAAGAGCAATATCTCCCAGTACTGATCTTTCCGTACTGGGTCATGAACCGGCCGTCATACGGTGCAGGTATGCAGCTTCGTTACTCCTTCCGCATCGAGCCGGGTCCCGGTCAGCGCACCGCGCTGAGCAGGGCATTCGGCTGTGCGCGGGTGGTGTTCAACGACTGTCTTCGAGCGCGGCGGGACGCGCGCTTGGCGGGTTTGCCGTATCCGACGTCGGCGGAACTGTCGAAGCGGTTCATCACCGAGGCGAAGAAGACACCCGAGCGGGCATGGCTCGCCGAGGTGTCGGCGGTGGTGCTGCAGCAGTCGCTGCGGGACCTGGACGCGTCGTATTCCAGCTTCTTCGCGAGCCTCAAGGGGACCCGCAAGGGGGCGAGGGTCGGTGAGCCGCGCATGAAGTCCAAGCGGGACAGCCGGCAGACGGTACGGTTCACCGCGAATGCCCGCTGGTCCATCACAGCGGACGGGAAGCTGAACCTTCCCAGGATCGGCCCGGTGCGGGTGCGCTGGTCCCGCACGCTGCCGTCCGTGCCGACCACCGTGACCGTGATCAAGGACGCGTCCGGCCGGTACTGGGCGAGCTTCGTGGTGGAGAGCGATCCGGCGAACGAGATTCTGTCCCCGCTCGACACCGATCAGGGGATCGACCTGGGCCTGGCCCACTTCGCCGTCATGGCCGACGGCTCCCGGGTCAGCTCACCCCGCTTCTTGCGCAGGGCGGAGAAGAAACTCTGCCGTGAGCAGCGCCGCCTGTCCCGCAAGGCCAAGGGCTCGAAGAACCGCGACAAGCAGCGGGTCAAGGTCGCCCGCGCGCACGCTAAGGTGGCCGATGCACGCAAGGACTTTCACCACAAGCTCTCCACCAAGCTGATCCGCGAGAACCAAGCCGTCAGCGTGGAGACCTTGAGTGTGAAGGGCCTTGCCCGCACCCGGCTGGCCAAGTCCGTCCACGACGCCGGATGGTCGACGTTCATCACCATGCTGGAGTACAAGGCCACCCGGTACGGCCGCACCCTGACCAAGGTGGGCCGGACCTTCCCCTCCTCCCAGGTGTGCTCGGCCTGCGGGCACCGCGATGGACCCAAGCCCCTGCACATCCGCACCTGGACCTGCCCCGCCTGCGGAACCCGCCACGACCGCGACCACAACGCGGGCAAAAACATCAAGCACGAAGGACGGCGCATCCGCGCCGCACAGACACCCTCAGCAGCACCACCCACCCCCGGACCGGGGGCCCTTGCCGGGCAACCAGCAAGGTAAACGCCTGCGGAGCGCATATAAGACCAAGGGGCTTGCCCCGGGCAGCGCGCACAACCCCCCACCCATGGCGGGGAGGAAAACAGGAACCCGACTCAAGGCGCACCACACACGCGGACGCCAGGGAGAGAATCCCCCACATTTCATGTGGGGGAGGAGGTCAAATCATCGACAATCCGTTCGGCACGGCGCGCCCGTCTTGAGGGCGGTGATCAGGGCGCGAAGTGGTGCTGGGCTTGTGGTCAGCACGGCTGTGGGGGCGTCGCTCTCGCGGACGTGGATGCCGGCGGGGGCGCTCGCCAGTTCTATGCAGTTCTCCCCCGAACCTCCGCCCGAGAAGGACGACTTCTGCCAGTGGAGAGGTGTGGGCACGTTGATCCCTTTCACAGTTCGTGAACGATGCGGTTGATGAGGTCTTGGGAGGGCGCGGGTGCGAGGGCGGTGGTCTGGATCTGGCCGTAGCGTGTTCGGTACTGCTTGAGCCGTGGTTCGGCATCCAAGAAGACTCCGCCGTGCGCTGTGTCGAGCTGGACGGTGTCGAGTTGTGGCACGGGGCCGCTGATGTAGAGCATGGAGTGTCCGGCCCCTGCGAAATCCTCCGTGTCGAAGGGGATGACGCCAACGGTTACGTGATCCAGTTCGGAAAGCTCCAGGATGCGCTCAAGCTGGGCCCGGGCCGTCTTCCGGCCACCCACCTTGATGCGCAGGGCGGCCTCGTGGATCAGCGCCTCGAACGGGGTCTGCCCGCTCTCGGTGATGATCTGCTGCCGGCGCGAGCGGAAGGCGACGTGCGCGTCGAAGTCGGCCTGGGGCCAGTCCGGAGACACGTACCGGAACGCCGCCCCCATGTGGTCCTCGGTCTGGAACAGGCCAGGAATGTGGGTGACTTCGAACGTGCGAATTCCGGTGGCGTGGTGCTCCAGTTCCGCAAGATCGAGGCCCGCCGGGGCGATCGTGCCCCGGTACGCCACCCACCAGCCCTTCCCGCGCTCGGTGGCCATCGCGACCAGCGCGTCGATGAACTCTGCGTCGTCGCAGGCGTAGTAGGCGGCGAGTCGTCGGATTCGATCCTCGCTGATGCCGCTACGGCCGGACTCGACGTGGCTCATCTGCATGGGATTGGAGCCAAGCAGCGCGGCAGCGCTCCGAGCCGTGACTCCGGATCGCTCACGCATCTTGCGCAGCTCTGCGCCCAGGCGTTCTTGCCGGGCCGTGGGGTTGCTCCTCGGCGGCATGCGTCAACTCTCCCTGGTGGCCGCGCTCAACGGGTAGGCCGGGCCAGCATGGCACGGGGTCCGGGGGTAATGGCAATCTTCACCATGAGGTTGCGCCACCATTATCTATTCCCCTACGGTGTGTAGCGCGTCCAGTACGGACCGTTGCGGCCGTACTGACTGCCGGTTGGAAGCGCACTCGCCAGGCAACGCTGCGCGGGCTAGGCAACCGACTGGCATCAACGTCACCCATCACCAGTGGAGTTGATGAGCCATGCCCTCGTACACCCTCTTCTGCCCGTGCCTGGACACCTCGCCCCGCATCGCCCGGGACTTCGTCGCCTCCGTCCTGCGCGCCCAGCAACTCCACGACCTCGTCGAGCCCGCCACCCTGTGCACCTCCGAACTCGTCACCAACGCCTGCGTACACGCAAAAGGCATCGGCTCCCTGGTCCGGCTGGCCATCGACGCTTCCGACGTGCGCGTCACCGTGTACGACGGCGAGCAGAGCCCGCCCGTCATGCAGCAGGGCTACGACGGCGAGGGCGGGCGCGGCATGTGGATCGTTGACGCGGTCACCGAAGGCCGCTGGGGAACCGACACAGGGACGCCCCTCGCGCTCGGGGACCTCAACGGCAAAGGCGTCTGGTTCGAGCTCATCAGCCCCAACTGAGCGAGCCGTCAGCCGATCGGCTTCCGGGTCTCCTCGCGGATCTTCGCCGTTGCTTCCGCCACCGCCTTGAGGTCGACCTCCTCCGGGGACTGTTTCGAGGTCTCGACCGTGGTCAGGGCCACGGCCGTGGTCGTGTTTTCGTCGGCCCACGCGCACATCGGGAGCGTGCTGTTGCCGCTGCCGTCCGTCTGTTCGGTCGTCAGTACCTGGCAAGTGATGGTCACGTCCGAGCCGGCCGGAGTGAAGTCCTTTGCCGGTACGGCGATGGTGGATCCGTCCGATTCCCCGGCGCCCTTCAGGATTCTGCTGCGGGCCTCGTCCGCGTCCTTGATGCGGCCGTGCATGCCCGATATGACGAGGACGCCGGCCTCGGACGTCGAGACGTACTGGGCCACGGAGGCCTTGGGATCGCGAATGTTGGCCTCGCTTGTCCCCGCCAACTGCCCCTGACGCTCCGCGGATTGGTCGTCGGACAGCTTGTATTTTCCGCCGAGCAGCGTCTGGGGGCGCGTGAGTTGGTACTCCGCCGCGGGGAAGCTGTCGTCGCTGCCGCCGTCCGATCCGCTGACGATGTTGTTTCCGAACCACGAGAGCGCCAGAAGACCCGCGATCGACGCCAACGTGATCAGCGCGATCTTTGGGCCCTGGTTCTTCTTCGGCTGCGGAGGGAGAGGGGGCGGCGTGGGCCAGCCCCCGTACCCCTGGGTCTGGCCCTGCTGCGGGTACTGCTGCCCGTACTGCTGCGGATATTGCTGCGGGTACTGCGGAGGTTGCCCGTAAGGCCCGTAAGGATTCGGCGGCGGCTGTCCGTAAGGGTTCGGCGGCGGTGTTGACATGATCGGCACGCTACTTCACTGGCGCGAACAGCCGTACGGCCAGGCTCATCCCTTGCTGACCGCCGTCAAGATCTCCGGCAGCCTCGCCGCCGTCTGCGGCGCCGCCACCCGCACCCCCGCGTACCCGATCAGCGCCCCGTACACCGCCCCCACCGGCAGCAGCAGCCACAGCGCCGACTCCGCGTTCGACGCGTTCAGCCAGATCACCAGGGCGATCAGCGGCGCGCACAGCAGCGCCGCCGAGACCATGCCGCCGAGGATCGAGATCCACGCCAGCCCCGCCTGCCCCGGCGCGACATTCTTGTACGCGCTGTCCTGCGGGATCGAGTACGGGAAGCGGGCCGAAGCCACCGCTCCCGTCGCCAGCATCGCGCCCAGCAGCGCGAACGACAGCCCCAGCACCTCCGGCAACGCCCGCCAGTCGCCCAGCAGCGCCGCCGTCACGACGCAGACCAGCACCGTGTACGGGAACGTGATCACCAGCAGTGCCAGTGCCCGGGCGCGCAGTTCCATGTACGCGTCCTTCGTGGACGAGATCGTCAGCGCCACCATCCAGAACGCCGACGTGTCCTGCCCGAACTGGTTGTACATCTGGATGCCGAGCATCCCCGCCGCGAAGCACGCGAAGTACAGCGAGCCCCCGCCCTGAACCGCGTTGAGCACCGGCGCGATCAGGCCGATCGCCAGCGCCGACACCCACGCCGCCTTCGTCTTCGGATCCCGCCAGACATAACGCAGGCTCCGCTGCATCACCGTGCCCGTACGGCCCTCGGGCAGCAGCCGATGCAAGCCGGAGGACGCGCCGCTCTCCTGACGAGTGGGCTCCGACGCCGCCGCCAGGGTCGAGCCGTCCGGGCTCGTCGTCAGCTTCGTCAGGCTGCCCTGCCACCAGCGCAGAAGCAGCAGCAGAGCCGCCGCCGACAGCGCCAGCTGACCCGCGGCCACCGCGTACGCGCCCTCGCTCGCCGAGTCCACCGCGCCGATCGCCGACGCCGGCGGCAGCCACCGTACGAACTCCGCGGCCGGGTCCAGCGCCGACAGGCCGCCCGCGTCGCCGAGCCGCTGCAGGCCGAAGCTGACGAACTGGATGCCCACCGCGATCACCAGGCCGCTCAGCACCGCCAGGTCGCGGCCCTTGCGTGAGGTCAGCAGGCGGATATTGGCCGCGGCGACCGCCCGTGCCAGGGCCACGCACACCAGCAGAGTGAGAGGCACGGCGAGTACGGAGACGAGCAGAGCCGCCGCGCCGTGCGTGAGGGCGAGTGCCGAGCCCACCGCCAGGCACAGCGTGAACAGCGGGCCGATGCCCACCAGGGACGCCGCCAGCAGGGCCCGTACCAGCGGCGCGGGGCGCAGCGGCAGCATCACCAGGCGGGTCGGGTCCAGTGTTTCGTCGCCGCCGGCGAAGAACAGCGGCATGAACGCCCAGCCCAGTGCCAGCACGGCCGTCAGCAGTACCACCGCCGACGCCGCGTCCTCGTTGCCGCGCAGCGCGATCAGGCCGATCAGCTGGAGCGCCGCCAAGAGCAGTGTGACGACGATCGAGGAGATGTACGCGGCCTTCCGGCCGGACGACTGCTTCAGGCCGTTGCGCAGCAGCGACAGCTTGAGGCGGATGAAGATGGGGGTGAGGGCCGTTGACGTACTGCCAGGCCTGCTCGCGGACGTACTCAACGGGTGCCTCCGCCGCCGAGCCAGTCCAGCGACTCCCCGGCCCCCGGGCCGGTCGCCCCCACCAGCTCCAGGAACGCCTCCTGAAGCGTCGGCGCACTGCCCCGTACCTCTTCCAGCGTGCCCTGCGCCCGGATCCGGCCCGCCGCCATCACCGCCACCCAGTCGCACAGCGACTCCACCAGCTCCATCACATGGCTGGAGAAGACGACCGTCGCGCCCGACGCGGTGTACCGCTCAAGCACCCGGCGGATCGTCTGCGCCGACACCGGGTCGACGCCCTCGAACGGCTCGTCCAGGAACAGCACCTCGGGATTGTGGAGCAGCGCCGCCGCGAGCCCGATCTTCTTCCGCATGCCCGTGGAGTAGTCGACGACCAGCTTGTGCTGCGCGCCCGCCAGGTCCAGTACGTCCAGCAGCTGCGTCGCGCGCTTGTCGACCTCCTCGCCGGGCAGGCCGCGCAGCCGCCCGCTGTAGGCCAGGAGCTCGCGGCCGGAGAGGCGCTCGAAGAGGCGCAGCCCCTCGGGCAGTACGCCGATGCGTGCCTTCACCTCGACCGGGTCGCGCCATACGTCGTGGCCCGCGACCTCCACCCGGCCCTGGTCCGGGCGGAGCAGGCCAGTCACCATCGACAGCGTCGTCGTCTTGCCCGCGCCGTTCGGGCCGACCAGGCCGATGAATTTGCCCGCGGGGAGCGTGAGGTCGATTCCGGCGACCGCGATCTGTTCGCCGAACCGCTTCCACAGGCCTTCCACACGAACGGCGGGCCGCGCCGTTCGCGCTTCGCCCGCCTCCGTGGCTCCGATCGCCTGGTCCGGCATGCTGCCCCGCCTTTCGGTGTCCCTGTGGCCATTCGCGCCGCCGTGCAGCCGTATACAGGACCACCCTATGTATGCCCTACCGCCCAGGCCCCCGCCGGGTCCGCTCCGCCGCCGCCTCCCTCCCGCACGCGTACGCCAGCGGGCTGATCAGGTCGTCCGCGTCCGGCAGCCACCTGTTGGCGGGCGTCGGGCGGCGCGCCCACTGCACCGCGCCATGGCCGCCGATCCTGGTCGGGGGCGCCGCGACGTAATGGCCCTCGCCCCGCGCGACCAGATCGATCGTGCTCGGCATCCAGCCCAGCGTACGTACGAGATGAGGTGCCTTGACCGCCGCGCCCGGCAGTACGAAGAACAGCATCCGGCGGTCGGGGGTGCAGGTGACCGGGCCGAGCGGGAGATTCATCCGCTCCAGTCGTGCCAGTGCCAGGAAACCGGCCGACTCCGGGACCTCCAGGGCGTCGAAGGCACGTCCTGTCGGCAGCAGGATCGACGCCCTCGGCTGCGCCGACCACAGTCGGCGGGCCCCGACCGCGCTGCCGGTCGCCAGGTTCTCCCAGTCCGGGCGGACCGGGTGCGCGCCCGGCAGGGGGCAGGCGGTGTCGCCGCACGAGCAGCGTTCCGCGCCCTCCACCGCCTCCAGCCAGGTGCCGGGGAACACGTCCCAGTGCCGCTCTTCCGCGTACCGCACGGCGCTGTCCAGCAGCTGCTCACCTCGCTGCTGCGGGATCCGCGCGGTTTGAGTGAGTCCGATGGTCGTTTCTTCCACGCCCCACTCAACTCCCGCTTTCACCTTGGGTTACGGGCGTCACTCGGCGGTGCGTGAGGCATCGATCCTGCACGCGGGGCGCATGGGTGCACCGGCGGGGGCGCGCATGACGCCATGCGGTGGAGGGCGGGTAACCACAGGCAGGGGGGTGGGGGACGGGGGCGTCATCGCGCACGTAGGACGCCGGGGTGGAGGCTCGTACGAGTACACGTCGTACGGGTGCACGTCGTACGGAAAAAACCGTCCAACGCCTTCTTAAGTCTGCATTCTCCGCATATCAGCCGGGCAGTGATCACTTCATGGATCACCGCGGCCTCAGGGGGTATTCATGGCAGCCAGGCCTCTCATCGCCCGACAGCCGAACGAACGGTTGCAGGCACTCATCCAGGAAGCAGGGTGTTCCAACGCCGGGCTCGCCCGTCGCGTGAACATGGCAGGCGCGGAGCGCGGGCTGGACCTGCGCTACGACAAGACGTCCGTGGCGCGCTGGCTGCGCGGGCAGCAGCCGCGCGGCCGGGCGCCGGGCATCATCGCCGAGGCGCTGGGGCGCAAGCTCGGCCGTACGGTCACGATCGACGAGATCGGCATGGCGAACGGCAAGAACCTCGCCTCCGGAGTCGGTCTGCAGTTCTCGCCGACCGTGGTCGGCGCGATCGAGCAGGTCTGCGAGCTGTGGCGCAGCGACGTCGGCCGCCGCGACTTCCTGTCCGGGTCGGCGGTCGCGGCGTCCGCGCTGGTCGAGCCCAGCCGCGACTGGCTGATCACGGGCGCGGACCAGCAGGTCGCGCGTACGGCGGGGGCACGGGTCGGGGCCTCGGACGTTCAGGCCGTACGGGCGATGACGAGCGCGCTTACCGAGCTGGACCACCGCTTCGGCAGCGGCCATGTCCGGCCGGTCGTCGTGCACTACCTGAACAGCGTGGTCTCCGGGCTGCTTTCGGGCTCGTACCGCGACTCGGTCGGCCGTGAACTGTTCGCGGCGGTCGCGCGGTTGACGGAGCTCGCCGGTTATATGGCCGTCGACACCGGGCAGCCGGGGCTCGCGCAGCGCTACTACATCCAGGCGCTGCGGCTGGCCCAGGCGGCTGGGGACCGGGGGTACGGCGGCTATGTGCTGGCCGCCTCCATGAGCCATCTGGCCGGGCAGCTGGGGAACCCGCGGGAGATCGCCCAACTGGCGCGCGCCGCGCAGGAAGGCGCCCGCGGGCACGTCACACCGCGGGCCGAGGCGATGTTCTACGCCGCCGAGGCGCGCGGACACGCCCTGCTCGGGGACGCCCGCACCTGCCACGAGGTGGCTGCCAAGGCGGTCGCCGCGCTGGAGCAGGCCGAGCCGTCGGCGGGCGACGACCCGGCGTGGATCGCCCACTTCGACCAGGCGTACCTCGCGGACGAACTGGCGCACTGCTACCGCGACCTGGGGCACGCGGACGTGGCGGCGCACCATGCGACGGACGCGCTGGACGGCCACCCGGAGTCGCGGGCGAGGCGGCGGGCGATCGGGCTTGTCCTGCTGGCCACGGCGCAGGTGCAGCAGCGGGAGGTGGAGCAGGCGTGCCATACGGGGACGCGGGCGATGGAGCTGCTGGGGAAGCTGCGGTCCAGCCGGGGGGCGGAGTATCTGGACGACCTTCAGCAGCGGCTTGAGCCGTACGCGGAACAGTCGGCGGTACGGGAATTCGGGGCGCGGATGGAGGTTCTGGCGGCGTGAGGCCCGGTGGGCGGGGCGGTGGGCGAAGCAGTGGGTAAAGCAGCAGTCTTGTCACTGCTTTCACACGTGTGTGCGGAGCGGCTGAGCCAGCCGGTAGCGTGACCCGACGTTCGGTTGTTCCACACGCCACACGTAGGAGTCCCGGTGACGCATAGCGGACAGGGTGACGAACAGCAGCTTCCCGCTGTTCGTCACGCGCACGAAGGCGTCGTGCTGCCCTCCGACGGAAGTGAGCCCTGGATACCAGGAGTCACGGAAGAGCAGGTGGCTCCTACGGGTGGGCAGCCGTGGGGGCAGTCCTGGGGGCCGGAACAGCAATCTCCGCAGCAGCCCGGGCAACAGCCCATGCCCCAGCCCGGGCAACAGCCCATGCCCGGGCAGTACGGGCAATACGGGCAGTACGGGCAGCAGCAGCCCGCGCAGGGTGGCTACGACGGGTACGGCGCCCAGCCGCTGCCACAGCAGATGCCGCATCCGCAGCCGATGCCGCAGGCCTTGCCTCCGCAGGCGCCCGTCATGGGCGCCTCCGACGCGACCCAGTACATCGCGCCGATCACGGGCGCCGGGCCGCTGCCGCCCGAGACTCCCGCCGAGTCCACGCAGTACCTCGGCGTCCAGCCGGGAGCCGCGCCCGCGCCCATGCCCGTACCCCCGGGCGGGTCGGAAGCCGACGCCACGCAGTTCCTCCCGCCCGTCCCGTCCGCGCCCAGCAGCGCGCCCTTCGACGGACGGCCCGGGGCGCCCGGCGAGCGACCGCCGCCCGCCGAGTTCGACAGCCTCTTCCGCGCGGAGGGGGTCCCGGCCCAGGCGCCCCCGGACGCGACGGCGCAGTTGCCCCGCTTCGAGCCCCCGGTCGGCGGTCGCCAGCAGCGTCGGCAGTCCGCGCCGCCGCCCCCGCAGCAATACCAGCAGCAGCACCAGCAGCCGGCGTATCAGCAGCAGCCGCAGTACGGGCACCAGCAGCCCGCGCCCGAGCCCGAGCGGCGCAGGTCCTCGCGTTTGCCGGTCGTGGCCGCCCTTGTCGTCGGATGCGCCGTCCTCGGACTCGGCGTCAGCGCCGTGATGTTCAGCGGCGACGACGACAAGGAGAAGGACCCGGGCGCCGGCAAGAACGTGGCCGCGAGCTCCGCCGCTCCCGACGGTTCCGCCAAGGCAGCCGACGACCCCGCCAAGGCGCAGGCCGAGTCGCTCGACAAGCTCCTCGCGGACAGCAACAACAGCCGCGCCGCGGTGATCCGCTCGGTGGAGAACATCAAGCAGTGCAAGAACCTCGACCAGGCGGCCACCGACCTGACCGGTGCGGCGGAGCAGCGGCGCGCGCTGGTGACGCGGCTGGAAGGTCTGACCATCGACAAGCTGCCCGACAACGCCGCGCTGTCCACCTCACTCACCGAGGCGTGGAAGGCGTCTGCCTCGGCCGACGACCACTACGCGGCCTGGGCCGGGCAGGTCAAGGAGAAGAAGGGGTGCAAGGGCGGCAAGGCGCGCAACACGGAGCACACCGCCGAGGCCACCCGCGCCAGCGGTGACGCGACCAAGGCCAAGAAGGAAGCGTCCGGCCTGTGGAACAAGATCGCGGGCAAGTACGGGCTCACGGAGCGCCGCAGCGAGCAGCTGTAGCGGCAGGGGCAGGGGCAGGGGGCGGGTGGCTGGCGGCGGGCGTCCGTCAGCTGACGGGCTCGGAGTCCGTCAGCGTCTTGCCGACATCCACGAAGCCCGGCTTCTGAGCCACGAGCCGTCCCTTGCGCACCACTTGGAAGGTCACGTCCCGGTTGACGATCCGCGGGAAGCCGGGCGCGCCGAGCATGTCATCGAACTTCCAGCGCAGCGTCGGCGTGAGACCGCCGGTATCCACCTGTACCCCGCGGTCGAGGCTCTGCGCGATCTTCACCGCGCTGATGTCGTCGTCCTTGAGGTGCTCAAGGACCCTCTTCAACGTGGTGTACGCGATCCAGGTGGTCTGCACGCCCGGGTCCGCCGGGTCGATGGCGTTGTCGCCGAAGGCGTGCGTACGGATCACATCCCGCATCGGCGCCCAGAGCGGGTCGGCCGCCTCCGGGTACCAGCTGGTGACGTACGCGCCCTCGAAGGGACCCGTGCGGCCTCCGGTGCGGTCGATGAGCGGCTGGCCGACGCTGCCGATGACCGAGGAGACGCGGATCTTCCGGTCGTCGGGCGGCAGCCGCCGGAAGGAGTCGAAGAAGGTCTCGGTACGGTCCCCGAGCGCGGACGTGACACACCCCGGCCGCTTGTCCGATTCCGAGCCGCCGCTCTCCGGCCCGGCCGCTTTTTTGCGCGCCTGGGTGGCCTGCTTGGTGTAGTTGGTCGCGTCGTCCGGCGCCAGGATGTCCGCGGCCTTGCTCGCGTTGCCCTTGGCGAGGCCGGAGTTGAGGAGCTCGGGCATGTCGTCGCCGGCGAGGGAGTCCGGCCGGACCAGCGCGACCCGCTCGCAGACATCCGCGAGCTGCGTGCCGTTTCCGGCGAGGAGTGCCGCCTGACCGCCGTTGACGGGGTAGGAGAGATAGCTGGTGAACTCTTCCTCGGAGATCCCGTACCCGCCGATGAAGGGGATGCCCGCGGCCTGCAGCGGGGCCATGAAGGCGTTGCCGTGCTGGCTGTACGAGCCGACCACCGCGGCCACGCCCTCCTTGACCGCCTGCCGGGCGCAGGTGGCCGCGCCGATGGTGGTGTTTTTCTCGTTGCAGGTGATGACGCGCAGCCTGTGGCCGTCGATGCCGCCGTCCGCGTTGGCCCAGCGGGCGTACGCCTTCGCCATGGCGGGCATCCCGGCCATGTTCGTCGCCAGGGTCCCCTCCGGAGCGAAGGTCATCACCGTGACGGTCTCCCTGGAGCCCCCCGAGCCCCCAGGGAGCACGCCACAGCCGCCGACCAGCGACGCCCCGGCCGCCACTGCGGCCGTCGTGGTCAGACGCACGGCACGCACGGCACGCACGGCACGTACGACGCGAACACGTGCGGTCCTTGAGGGGCGGGGTGAGGTGGGGCGTCGCCAACCTGTCATGAAGCAGCACGCTTCCGCCTCCCGGGTAACGGGGGAGTGAGCATTGCCCAACGCCAAGTGATGTCGAGGTGAATTACAGGGGGCCGCAGGCCCCCACGGGAGGGGAACGTACGATCGACCGCGTGCAGCAAGCTTCGGACAACCCTTCCCGTCGCGGCCGTCGCTCCTCCACCATGGGCGACATGCCGCTCAATAACATGCCGTGGTGGCGCTGGCGCTGCAATGTGCGCTCGGCGCTGCACATGCTTTCCGACCCTGTTTTCCACGAGGAGTGCTGGCTGGCCGGCCACGAGGGGTACGGCGATGTCACCGACGCCGTGTACCGCCTGGTCGAGGACACCTGGCTGGACAACTGGTCCGCGGAGAGGTACGTCGGGACGATCTTCCGCGACTCGGGCGAGGCCGCCCTGGTGGATGTCGCGGTCCTGCGCGTGCTGCGGATCATGCACCAGGTGGGCGCGGACGCTCCGGTGTCCGCGTATCTGGAGCACCATGGCTGGCCGGAGGCCGTACGGGCCGCCCGCGAGGCGCACGTACGGATGGCGGGCAACGACGGGGACGACCCGGATGTGCCGCCGCGGTCGCTGGATGTGCTCCGGATCATGACCCGGTCCGCCTGACGGACCGGCTCGGGCATTGCCCCGCGGATATGGCACCCTACGAGCATGACCGACCAGTACGTCCTGACGCTCTCCTGCCCGGACAAACCGGGCATCGTGCATGCCGTGTCGAGCTATCTCTTCATCACCGGCTGCAACATCGAGGACAGTCAGCAATTCGGAGACCAGGACACGGGCCTGTTCTTCATGCGCGTCCACTTCTCGGCGGAGCCGCCCGCGACCGTGGAGAAGCTGCGGTCCAGCTTCGCGGCCGTGGGGGACGCGTTCCAGATGGACTGGCAGATGCATCTCGCCGAGGAGCGGATGCGGATCGTCCTGATGGTCAGCCGGTTCGGCCACTGCCTGAACGATCTGCTGTTCCGGTCCAGGACCGGAGCGCTGCCGGTCGAGATCGCCGCGGTCGTCTCCAACCACACCGACTTCGCCGAGCTGGTCGGCTCGTACAACATCCCCTTCCGCCACATTCCGGTCACCAAGGACAACAAGGCCGAGGCCGAGGCGCAGGTGCTTGAGCTGGTGCGCGCCGAGAATGTGGAGCTGGTGGTCCTCGCCCGCTATATGCAGGTGCTCTCGGACGACCTGTGCAAGCAGCTGAACGGCCGGATCATCAACATCCACCACTCCTTCCTGCCGAGCTTCAAGGGCGCGAAGCCGTACCACCAGGCGCACGCCCGGGGTGTGAAGCTGATCGGCGCGACCGCGCACTATGTGACGGCCGACCTCGATGAGGGGCCGATCATCGAGCAGGTGGTCGAGCGGGTCGGCCACGAGGTCACGCCGGAGCAGCTGGTGGCGATCGGCCGCGATGTGGAGTGCCAGGCGCTCGCGCGCGCGGTCAAGTGGCACGCGGAGCACCGGATCCTGCTGAACGGCCGGCGCACGGTCATCTTCGGCTAGGGATCTTCGGCTAGGGATCTTCGGCGGTGCTGGGTGGGTCGCACAGGTCGCCCAGTACGAAGGCGTTCTCCCGCTTCTGAAGCTGCCGTTCCGCCTCCAGCTGGGTGAGCAGCTGGGTCAGCAGGCCGTCGTTCTGCGGGTCGCCCAGGAATTCCAGTACGGAGCGGTAGAACGCGTCGCGCAGGGTCGGCGGCATCGCGTCCGAAGCGTCCAGACAGATCTGCCCCGCGTCGTTGAGCAGCCGCTGAACTTCGCGGGTGCCGGGTGAGGGCTGGGCGGAGACGGTGCCGCCCGGGAAGTACGGGTGGTCCCTGCTCTCCCCGTCCTTCGCGCTCTTCGCGCGCTCCGCCGCCTTCGTCGCCCACGCCTTGCGGGCAGCGCTGGAAGTGAGCTCCCTGAGGAGGTCCCAGGCGGCGTCGCTTTTCTTGAACACCGCGGCCATGTCGCCGGAGACCTCGAAGGCGTTCTCGGCGGTGGGCTTCCCGGTGCCGAGGTAGGCGGTGGTGGGTGTGGGCAGGACGTCGTCGCCGTAGTGGCGGCGGATGAACGAACCCTGGTGCTCGTGGGTGCACCGGCCGCTGTTCAACAGCCCGTGCCGACCGTTGGAGAACCGCTGCTCGTAGCCGGTCCTGAGAGCCTCCGCGCCCCGGTTCTCACCGTTCGCCCGGACGATCTGGTCGGCCCACTCCTCCCACACCCGCCTGGTGTCCTTCCAGTCCATTCTTCCGGTCGCCCACCGCTCGTAGTCCGCCATTCCCCGCCGTTGCAGCAGCAGATCCTCCAGCCAGTCGGTGCCCGGCCAGCCCGAGGTGGCGTCCGCGCCCATGCCCAGGCACCAGTCCGGCTTCTCCCCGGCATCCGCCTTGCGGCTCCACACGATCGACTTCAGGTCCACCCGGACCGGTACCCAGTACGCGCGCGTGCGGGGTTCGCCTTCGTCGTCCCTGAGGGTGATGTGGGGCGCCCATGGCGGCCCCGCGGCGTCCACCACGTCGTCGCGAAGCCACTCCGCCTCACCGGCGCGGGCGTACTCGGCGAGCTCGCCGACGCTGTTCAGGATCGCCAGATCAGGGGGTGCGTCAGCCTCGAGCTGGGCGACCAGGGTCTCGCGCAGGGAACTGGTCCCCTCGTAGTGGTACTCGTCCCCTGTCCGCTCCTCGATGCCGTCAAGTGCCTCCTGGAACGGTTCCTCCTCGCCGTTCGTCCATGGGCCGAGGACGACCAGCGTGCGCTTCTCCCGCGCTTCCGAGTAGTCAGAGCAGCCCCCGGCCGCCAAGGCGACAGCGGCGAGCAGACCGGCGGTCAGCCGTACCCTCAAGCGCTTCATGAGTTGTCCACATACTTCCGTGCGGTCCGGACGGCCGGGTAGGGGCGGGCGTAGACGAAGAGCGTGACGCCGCAGACGACCGCGCCCACCCCGCCGACCGGAACGGTGATGCCCGCGGTCAGCGACCAGCCGCCGGGGTGGGCCGCGCGCATTTCATCCGCCGCGCCGCGGGCCGTGGTCTCGATCCGGCCGAGGGCCTTGGGGTTCTCGCGCACCTGCTTCAGCTTTCCGACGACCTTACGGACGCGCTCCTGCGCGGCGTGTTCCTGCGCGCCGCCGACGGCGAGCAGTACGGGGGTGAGCAGCACCGGCACCGCGGCGAGTGCCAGTTGCAGGCTGATCAGGCGCAGCCGGTCCCGCAGGAAGACGCAGGTGCCGAGGAGTACGAAGGCGAAGAGGACGGCCGACAGGGCGGCGGCGGTCGCGCCGGCCAGGCTGAGGGGGCTGAGGGCGGCCAAGTCGCGTGCCTCGTCGTGGAGATCGCTCTCCAGCTCGTTGATGCGGTCCAGGATCGTGGTGGGATTGTCGGGAGTGGTTGTGCCGGGGCGGCGGCGCAGTATTCCCTCGGCGTAGCCGATCCCGGCGTTGCGCAGCAGCTCACTCGGCCCGCTCGATTTGCCGTCCGTGTTCCGATGCCGGGCCGCCCAGGCGATTTTGTCGTCGTACGCGACGACCAGACCGGACACCACCCGCAGCTTCTGCTCCTCCGCCTTGTCCAGTGCCCCGGTCTGCGCGACCTGGTTGAGGCTCTGTGCGGCCTTGGTGAGCAGGGAGCTGTACCTCTCGCCGAGCTCGACATTCTTGGATTTCTTCAGGCGCAATTCGGCCTGGCTGTGAGCCAGTTCAAGGGCGATCCGTGCCTCCGCCAGATCCGCCAGCGCGGGCGCGCAGCGGTCCCGCACCCGCTCCGTACGGCTGTGGATGTCGCCGTACGCGGCGGTCGAGAGGCTGAGGGCGATCACGGCGAGCGCCGGCAGGACGATCATGCGGCGGCGCAGGAACGCGGCGGTGGGCTGTGCGCCCTCGGGCGTACGGCCCCTGGCGCGGTCCCACAGCGCCCCCAGCAGGCGCGAGGGCGAGGGTGTATTCATCGGCTCTCCCGGGTGCCGGAGGAGCGGGGCCGCAGCAGATCGAGCGGTAACCAGGGGACCAGCGCCGCCCATGGTGTACGCGCCCGCCGCCGCCCCCGGTAGTGCTTGAAGCCCACCGGACGGGTCCGGTACGCCTTGTCCAGAAGCGCCTCCGCCAGGGCCGCGTCCTCGGCCCGGTCGGTGCGCGCGACCTGCTTGGCCAGCAGGCGGTAGCTGGCGGAGAGTTCCTCGCGCAGCTCCCGCTCCGTGGCCGGGACGGGGATCGCGGCGGGCAGCGCCGCCCGTACCTCGGCCAGTGGGCCGGCCGGGGCTTCGGCCTGCGGACCGGCGTGGGCCGGTGGGGCCGCGCGGACCAGTTCGAGGAGCAGCTCCCTCAGCTCCGCGGTGAGCCGCTCGTAGGACTGCCGGTCCGTCAGCCCCTCGTGGCTCACCAGCCGGTGCAGGGCCGTGTACGCGTGTACCGCCGAGGCCACCGTCGGCGCGGACCCGTCGGCAGGCAGGCTCGCGCGGATGCGCAGCATCGCCGTACGAGCCGCGGTGCGGTGCCGGGAGTCCGGCGGGACGCCGGTGAGCGAGGCCAGTGCCCCGTCCGCGCTGCCGCGGGCCAGATGGATCCGGGCGAGACCGAAGGCGGCGCTGCCGAGCGCGTGGTTGCGCCGCCAGACCGTTTCGTAGAACTGCATGGCCCGCTCTTCGTGTGTCTTACGCGTCTCGTCGGCCTGGGGGGCGCTGTCGTCCCCGGCGTCGGGCCAGGCGTCGGCCAGCTTCTCGTGGCAGTAGCCGAGGGCGAGCTTGGGCGCGTACTCGCCCGGTATGGCCCGGTACACCTCGTCGAAGGAGTTCATGGCCCGGCGCAGCCGCCCGTGGGCGAGCTCGGTCAGGCCGCGGTGCCAGTCGAGCCGCCAGTCGTACTGGGCGAGGTCGCCGAGCAGGCGGCGGGCGCGGTCGAGTTCCATGGCGGCGGTGACCAGCTCCTGGTCCCGCTGGCCCTTCCGGTGTCGTACGTGGTCGCGGGCCAGCTCCAGACGGAGGCGGCAGCGCAGCAGATGCAGCTCGGGCGAGGGCAGCCATTCGCCGCTGAGCTGGAGCAGGCCGACCGGGTCGTCGTACGAAGTACGCTGTAGCTCTTTCCAGTTGGGGTCCCGCCGGTCCGCCTTGGGCACGGGCAGGGCCACCGCGGCCTCGGCCGGTTCGGGCACGCCCGCGCCGAGGGGATGGCCCCGGCCGTCCGTCCGCCAGCTGAGCAGTGGCGGGGCCTTGCCCAGCTGTCCGTCCAGGGCGGTGGCCGCCCGGTCGAACAGCGGCGACGGCTCGAAGGTCTCCTCGCCCAGCCGCAGGGAACGCAGTTCGCGCAGCACTCCACGCAGCTGGAGAGCCATCTCCTGGGCCGATGCGTACCGCTGGCGGGGATCGGTGGCCATGGCGCGGTTCAGGGCCCGTTGCAGCGATTCGGTGCCGAGGTCGTCGGGCGGCTCCGGGGCTTTGCCGAGGAGCTCGCTGAGGACCACGCCGACGGTGAAGAGGTCGCCCGCCGTCGTCATCCCGCCCCCGGCGCCGGTCTCCGGCGGCGGGTGGCTGACCGGTCCCGGCGCGTTCGGCTCGCGTACGCCCGCGACGTCGATCAGCTTGATGCCGTTGCCGCAGTGCAGGACGTTGGTCAGGGAGAGGTCGCCGTAGACCAGCCCTTCCTGGTCGTGGAGGTAGCTGAACGCGTCCAGGATGCGCAGTCCGTACGAGACGATGAACTCACGCACCCGGGACCCCGCGAATGGCGGGTCGTGCTGGGCGATCCGGGTCGCGACCCATTCCAGCGAAGCCCCGTCGGCGTACTCCATCACGATGAACTCGGCCGAGGACGACGGATGGCGGGCGTAGTTGACCACCTGGATGATGGACGGGTGGTTGAGGCTGACCAGCCGCAGCCGCTCCTGGTGCGCCTGGCGGACGGCGTCGGGGTTACCGGGGTCGAGGATGCCCTTGAGCGCCACGGGCCGGTTCTCCAGCAGCAGATCGCGGGCGAGGTACACCTGCCCGTGGTTGCCCTGCCCGAACGGGCCCACCACCTCGTACTGCTCGTGGAGCAGGGTGCCGCCCGCCAGGTGGGGCCCGGCGGGGCCGGTGACCAGCGCCTCCGGGTCGCGTACGGCGACGACCGGCAGATCGGTGAGGCCGTCGCCCGGCGGCTCTACGACGAACTCGTGCGGGCCCAGCGGTCCGGCCAGTGCCTGTTCGGCGTACTCCGCGTCCAGCAGCGCTGTCTCGATGGCGACGGCGAGCTGGAACAGGGCGCGCGGCAGGGCGGGAGACGCGTACAACGGTCCTTCGGGGCGTACCTCCTGGAGCTTCTCGCGCAGCTTGGGCGTCTGCGGCTCGGGGCGCCGGGGCGGGGGACGGCCGCCGGTGCCGGGGTGGCGGGGCAGCTGCCACAGCCGGTGCTCGGCCTCGGCGAGCCGGTCCACGCGCCCGGCGAGCCGGTCGGCGCGTACGTCGCGCCAGTCCGGCTCCAGCAGTTCGGCCTGTACGAGGGCGAGCAGCGGGGAGTGGGGATCGCTGAAGACGAGAAGGAGCCGGCTGTCGCCCCCGGCGAGGAGGGCACGCAGGAGTGCGACGATGTCGGCGCCGGGGGCAGCGGAGCGGTCGACGGAGAGGAAGGCGGCGATGAGGGGCGGGCTCTCGTCGGCGATCCGTGCGAGGAGCGCAGGGTATTCCGTACCGGCCGGGTAGTTCAGGCCGATGCGTTCGGCCGCGTGCACGGCGAGTTCCTCGGCGGTGTGGTTGGTGGCGTGGAGGGCGATGTCGATGGACCCCGCTTGTGGCTCGCCCGTCGTCAGGATGCCGGAGGCTGACGGCGGGCTCAGCTCCCGGTCGGCGAGGGTGAGGACCGACCGGATCGTGTGCAGCACGGCGTGCTCGCCCTCACCGGCGAACGCCAGCTCGACGGGGTCGGTGTCGGGCGCGCCGTCCAGCCAGCGGGTCAACCGCCGGTACACCCCCGGGACCCGGCCGGACGCGGTCCTGTCGGGCGGGACGGCGACATCGCGGGATACGGCACGGGGACCTCTCACGTCCAGCCCCAGCCGCTCCAGCGGCAGGTACTTCAGCACGGTCTCCGTCGGGATCATGTACGCGTGCTCGCGCCGTACGCGTGCCTGCGGGGTGCCGAACTGATGGGCCACGATGCCGATGACCCGGTGCGAGTGGCTGTGGACCACGCCGGTGCCGCTGTAGCCGTGCCGGACGACGTACGGCGTGCCGTCGGTGTCGAGTTGCACCCACTCGGAATGGGGCGCGGGCCCGCCGCGCCCCATGAGCCGGGCATCGACGCCCTCGCCGCCGGGCAGGTCCTCCGGGTAGCCGGTGAAGTGGACGTGTTCGCCGCGCGCGGGGATCTGGCGGTGCAGCACGGCAGGCTGCACGGGCGGCTCGTCGTCGAGCTTGAGGAGGGCGAGGTCGCCGCTGAAGTGCGGGGTGAGCGGGACCAGGTAATCGCGGAGCACGCGGGCGCGCAGCGGCTCGGGCAGCCCGTCGCCGGAGTGCGCGGAGTGCGGGGCGTGCGGCAGGTCGATGTATACCGTGTCGAACGGGGTGCGGACGCCTGCCGCGTCGGGGCGGGACAGCACCGTATGGGCGCAGGTGAGGACGAGGCCCCCGGGGAGCAGCACTCCGGCTCCGAGGGGACGGCCTGCCCGGTCCTGCGTACGGAGCAGGCAGACCCGCCAAGTCTCTGCCGGTGACTGTGAATTGGACGTCCGCGACGGCTCCCCCATACTCGGCAATGATAACTACGGGAATCGAGGGGCGCGATGGCTGAGCGTGACGATAATGCGGTGGTCGGGCTTGCCGAGGTCATCGGGCAGGTCCGGGACGAGCTGGAGCGCGCACAGCGGGCGGGCGAGGGCCGTGGCCTCAAGTTCAGCGTGGAGAAGGTGAATCTGGAGTTCGCGGTGCAGGTGCGACGCGAGGGCAGCGGCCGGGCCGAGCTGCGGATCGGGGTGCTCACGGCGGGCGGCGGCGGCACGGCGGCACGGGACACCACGCACACGATCCAGATCGAACTGAAGCCGCAGGGGAGCGACGGCAACCCGAACATCAGCGTCGGCGGCGAATGACCCCCCGGGCGCGCCCACCTCGCTAAAGGCCGGGCGCGCCC
The DNA here is from genome assembly GCF_044548015.1 of Streptomyces sp. NPDC052236. Taxonomy (NCBI): domain Bacteria; kingdom Bacillati; phylum Actinomycetota; class Actinomycetes; order Kitasatosporales; family Streptomycetaceae; genus Streptomyces; species Streptomyces sp. NPDC052236. The sequence continues at coordinate 194,699 of NZ_JBIUBL010000013.1, forward strand.
AACTTCTGAAACGCGCCCTAGGAGACCGATGAAGATCTTGAAATCGCGCCCGGGTTGCACCGGTTCGACCTAATTGACATTTACTGGCAATCCGGGGTGAATCGGGCGGCCCGAGCAAGATCTTCAGGAATCTTCTAGAGCCTGCTCATTGACGCCGCGGCGAACAGGACGTCCTGGATCGCCTCCCGGTCGCCGTTCTGGCCCGCCATCGCCTCCTCCGGCAGGACGTGCCCCGCCGCCAGCCGGCAGAACTCCACGCCGTCCAGTGCCACGTGCGCCACCGACCGGTCCGCCGTGCCGAGCGCTGCCGGTGAGTCCAGGGCTATGTACCAGTCACCGCCGCCCGAGCCCTCGACCTCAAGGTGTAGTGACCGGCCCGGGGAGCCCGCCGCGACCAGGTGTCTTGCCGGACCCGCGAGGCCCATGCGTCTGCGGTGGGCGAGGACCGCGGGCAGCAGTCGCGCCGCCAGGTCGATCATCCGGTGCAGATGGGAGCCTCTCGGTGGCTCGTACGGATAGTCCACCGCGTCCGCGATGTCGCTCGCGTGCACCCAGCACTCGAAGGCGCGGTCCAGCAGGGAGTCCCGCAGCGGCAGGGCGAATTCCCCGTACGACACGGACAGCTCGGCTGCGCCGCGGCCCGCGAAGGAGACCGTGCGGATGAGCGTGTGACTCTGGTCGCGCCAGGGCCCGTGGACCGTGCGGGTCAGCGGCACGCGCGACCGGCCCCAGAACGCCTCGGTGCGGGCGGCGGGCGCGCCCGGCGCGTTCTGGCCGAGGGGGTCGTCCAGGCCGAGGGCGCCGGAGACCAGTCCGTCGACGGTCATCAGGTGGCCGATGACCCCGGCGACGGTCGCTCTGCGGCTGACCTGGCGCTCGCCCTCGAACCACTTGAGACGTACCGGCGCGTGCCACTCCGAGTCGCCGAAGTCCCGCAGCAGCGCGTCGAGCCGCGCCGTCTCCGCGTCGTACGGAACAGTCCAGGCGGGCACCGGGATACGGGCGGGCCGTCGGCTCAGGCAGTTCTCCAGCACCTGGAAGCGGAGCCCCGGGTCGAGATCCAGGTCCCCGTCGGTGTGCAGCAGGGCGACGGCGTCACGCAGCCGCACCGCCTCATCCGCGCACGACGCGCAGTCGCTGAGGTGCGCCTCGACGGCCGCGGTCTCCTCGGCGGAGCAGGCGGTCAGCGCCCACGCGCCGAGCAGCGACTTCAGCACGCTGTGGGGCGGCTTCTCGCCGTTGCCGGGCAGCAAGGGCCGGGTGGAGGGCGGGTTCGCATCGTCCGCCGCCGACCGCGGGCCCGGGATGCGCGGCGCTCCCTGTACGTCATCGCGGCCTTCGTCCGCGTCGTCGTCGCCGCCACGGCCGCCGTCCAGAGGCCCGCTCACAAGGAGGGTCCGTATCCGGGCGGGGACGAGCCCTCCACCGGACGCGTATTGGCGGTGGAGAGCAGCTGCAGGCCCAGCCGCAGCCTGCGCCTGACCTCGTCCTCGGGGACCCGCAGGTCGGCGGCCGTCTGCCGGTAGTTCCTGCGCTTCAGGTATGTGGAGTCCAGCGCGGCCCGCAGCGGCGCCGGCATCGCGTTGACGATGTAGTCGGCGCGGGCCGCCACCGCGGCCCTGTGGACCTTCTGCTCCAGCTCCTCGGTCGTGCCCTCGCCGCCCGCCGCGAGCGCGGCGGTCTCGGTCTCGCGCAGCCGGCGCACCGCCTGACCGTTGGTGAGCCGGGCGACCCAGGAACGCATCGGGCCCTGCTTGGGGTCGTACGCGTCGGGGTTCTCCCATATGTACCCGAAGACGTCGCGGGTCACCCGGTCCGCCGCCGCGTCGTCGCCGAGCACCCGGTGGGCGAGGCTGTGCACGAGCGCGGCGAACCTGTCGTACAGCTCACCCAGCGCGGCGGCCTCTCCGCGAGCGAGCCGCTGCTGCATCTTGCGGTCCCAGCGCGGTTGTGTGTCCTGTGCCATGCGGCCCCCAAGCGTGCGCCGTGTGCCTGTCGCCCCTCTTTGAATGTAGTGCGCGCGGCCGAGGGCACAGGCGCCTTTGCGGCAAGTGTGCGTGTACGGGCGGCCTGGCTGGTAAGGGACCCATCCGTCGTGTGCATCGTGTTTCATGGGTGAGTGGCGGGGCAGCCGCGAATGGAACGACAGCTTCCGGATCTCTGTGTCTACTGATCGGCGTCTTCGGCATCTTCGGCGTCCGCTGATCGGCTGCGCGGCGGCTTCTCCGGATCGGCAGGAGGAGAGGTCCGGTCGCGATGCTCAAGGTGGACGAGTCCCGGCAGGGTGCGTGGACCGTGCTGCACGTCCGTGGCGAGCTGGATCTCGTCTCCTCACCCGTGGTCCGCCAGCACGTCCATGACGCGGTCGCGGCGGCCCGCCGCGATCTCGTGCTCGACCTGTCCGAGGTGCTCTTCTGCGACTCCAGCGGCGTCGGCGTGCTCATCGCCGCCCGCCGGCTGCTGCGTTCCTGTCAGGGGCGGCTGCGGCTGATTCTCCCCGCCCGCGGCGCGGAGGACGGCTCGCACGTCAACCGGGTGCTGGCCGCGCTGGGCGTGCGCCGTCTCTTCGACGTGTACGCGGACACGGGCTCGGCCACGGACGAGGAGGCGCAGCCACTCTCCGCGTGAATGTCCTGAAAGTGTCTCAACTCACCCCTTGGAGGCGTCTCTCCGTGTACCTCACACGGGTGTGAGGCAGGCAATTGGGGAACTAGTTGCACGCGTCAGCTCTCGGAGCCGTACGCTCCCCGCATGGACAGCGCAGAATACGAGCGCAAGATCGCTTCCCGATTTGCCGCCTTCGACCAGGACGGCAATGGCTATATCGACCGTGAGGACTTCAGCGGGGCAGCCGCCGCGCTGCTCGCCGAGTTCTCCACGACCGCCCGCTGCGACAAGGGCCAGTCCCTGTACAGCGGTGCGGAGGCGTTCTGGCAGGGCATGGCCGGAATCGCCGACGTGGACGGGGACCAGCGGGTCACCCGCGAGGAGTTCATCACGGGCGCGGCGAAGAGGCTGCGTGACAGGCACCAGCGGTTCGCCGAGATCGCCCGCCCCTTCCTCCACGCCGTGATCGCCATCGCCGACGAGGACGGCGACGGCGTGACGACCTCGGCCGCCGAGCGGGTGCTGCGGGTACTGCGCGTGGAGCCCGGTCTCGCGGCTCAGGTGGCGACCGGTCTGGACGCGGACGGTGACGGCAGGATCTCGGAGGAGGAGATCCTTTCGGCCTTCGCCGCGTACTACGTCACTCCCGAGCCGTCGTAGTCGGTTCCGTCGGTTCCGTCGGTTCAGTCGGTTCTACGAGTAGCGTTCGCGCAGTTTGTACTTGAGTACCTTGCGCAGGGTCTCGTTCCGCGGCAGCGCGTCGACGAGTTCCAGTTGCTCGGGCAGCTTGTGCACCGACAGCCCCTGCTCGCGCAGATACGCGGTGACGGCGTCGAGGGTCAGTTCCTCGGCGCCGCCGGACGAGGCCGGGGTTTCCACCACCGCGCACACCCGCTCCCCGCGCTCCGCGTCCGGCAGCCCGATCACCGCGACATCCGCCACCCCCGGATGCCCGTGGAGCAGGTCCTCGATCTCCTTCGCGGAGATGTTCTCGCCCTTGCGGATGATGACGTCCTTGATCCGCCCGGTGAGGACGAGGTGCCCGGACTCGGTCACGTGCCCCAGATCCCCGGTGAGGAAGAAGCCCTCGCTGTCGAAGGCGGCAGCGGTCTGGTCCGGATCCAGATACCCCTGGCAGACCGCCTCGCCGCGCAGCCGCACCTCGCCGTCCACGATCCGTATCTCCATGCCCCGCGGAGGCCGTCCCTCCGTCGTGGCCAGGTTCTCCGGGGTGTCGTCGGGCGCGCCCATGGTGATCATGGGGACCTCGGTCATGCCGTAGCCATGGGTGAGCCGGCAGCCCAGCTCCCGTACGACGGCGTGGTAGATCTCCGGCGGCTTCGGCGCCCCGCCGCCCGCCAGCAGCCGCAGGCTGGGGACGATCCTGCGCGTCGGCTGCTTGCGCTGCTCGGCGAGGAACATCGAGTAGAAGGCGGTGGAGCCGCCCGCGATCGTCACCCCGTGTCTGCGGTACTCCTCCAGCGCGCCGGGGAGCGCGAACTGTTCGAACATCACCGCGGGGAATCCGTACAGCAGCAGCATCACCGTGTAGTCGGGTCCGGCGATGTGCGCGAAGGGGAACGCCATCGAGCCGACGTCGTCGGACGACAGGCGCAGCGCGTGGGCGAGGCAGGAGCCGCCCGCGATCAGCGAGCGGTCGGTGTGCAGCACGCCCTTGGGGTCCGAGGTGGTGCCCGAGGTCCAGTAGATCCACCGTACGTCCGTGCCGGAGGCGGGCGGCGGCGGCAGTACGGCGGGGTCGGCGTCCGGCAGCGTGTCGTACGCCTGAAGGACCAGCGGCGGCCGGGGCAGTTCCCGCGCGAGCCGGTGCGCCATGCCGGTGTGGTCGAAACCGCGCCAGACGCCCGGCACGGCGAAGAACGCCGCCTTGGACTCCCGTAGCGCGAAGCCCACCTCGCGGTCCCGGTAGAAGGGGATCAGCGGCGTCTGTACGGCTCCGAGGCGGGCGAGCGCGAAGGAGAGCAGGGCGGATTCGATACGGGTCGGCAGCTGCCAGGCGACCACGCTGCCGGGTCGCACGCCGAGCTCGTACAGCCCCGCGGCGACGCGTTCGGAGCGGTCCCGCAGCTCGCCGAAGGTGAGGCGGCGATCGCCCTGGAGGAAGACGGGACGGTCCGGAGTGAGTGCGGCGCGGCCTTCGACCAGTTCCCAGAGTGTGCGCGATTCGCCCAGGGCGTGTGCGGTGCGGGTCATGCCCCTGCCTCCCTGTCTGACGAGTAGTCAGGTAACGCCGAGAGCGTAGGGCTCACCGCCTTGTCGGTCCAGGGGCGCGGGGCTAGCCTGATATCTGACGACCCATCAGAAGAGGACGGAAGAGGGCCGGACACCATGACGGAACTGCCTCGGATCATCAGCGTCGACGACCATGTGATCGAGCCGGCGCACCTCTTCGAGACCTGGCTCCCGGCGAAGTACCGCGAGCGCGGACCCCAGCCGCTCACCGCCGGAATCGGCGAGCTGGAGTACACCGGCGGCAAGTACGTCATCACCATGGACCCGGACGGGCCGCCGACGGACTGGTGGATCTACGAGGACCTGAAGTTCCCGTACAAGCGCAATATCGCCGCCGTCGGCTTCGACCGCGACGACATGACGCTGGAGGGGATCACCCGGGCGGAAATGCGGCGCGGCTGCTGGGACCCCAAGGAACGCCTCGCGGACATGGACCTCAACCACGTCGAGGGCTCGCTCTGCTTTCCCACCTTCCCGCGCTTCTGCGGGCAGACCTTCGCCGAGGCGCACGACAAGGAGGTCGCGCTCGCCTGTGTACGCGCGTACAACGACTGGATGGTGGAGGAGTGGTGCGGCGACAGCGGCGGCCGGCTGATCCCGCTCTGCCTGATCCCGCTCTGGGACATCGGCCTCGCCGTCGCCGAGATCCGCCGGAACGCGGCGCGCGGCGTGAAGGCCGTGACCTTCAGCGAGATTCCGACCTATCTGGGGCTGCCGTCGATCCACTCCGGCTACTGGGACCCGTTCTTCGCGGTCTGCCAGGAGACCGGCACGGTCGTGAACATGCACATCGGGTCCAGCTCGCAGATGCCCGCCGCCTCACCGGACGCGCCGCCCGCCGTGCAGGCATCGCTCTCCTTCAACAACGCCATGGCCTCGATGATGGACTTCCTCTTCAGCGGGGTGCTGGTGAAGTTCCCGCGGCTGAAGCTGGCGTACAGCGAGGGCCAGATGGGCTGGATTCCGTACGCCCTGGAGCGCGCCGACGACGTGTGGGAGGAACACCGGGCGTGGGGCGGGGTGCGTGATCTGATCCCCGAGCCCCCGTCGACGTACTACTACCGGCAGATGTTCTGCTGCTTCTTCCGCGACAAGCACGGGGTCGCCTCGCTGGATGTGGTGGGGCGGGACAACGCCACCTTCGAGACCGACTATCCGCACGTCGACTCGACGTTCCCGCACACCAAGGAAGTCGCGCTCGATCATGTCAAGGGCCTCGACGAGGAGACGGTGTACAAGCTGATGCGGGGCAACGCGATCCGCATGCTCGGCCTCGATCTGGATAATTGATGGACCTGACGTACACGCCGGAAGAGGAAGACTTCCGGGCGCGGCTGAGGGAGTGGCTGGCGGTGTCGCTGCCCAAGCTGCCGCGCAGGCCCGATCCGCTCGACTGGCCGGCACGGCGCGCGTACGACACCGGCTGGCAGCGGACGCTGTACGAGGCCGGGTACGCCGATGTGCACTGGGACGCGTCCCCGACCCAGCGGCTGATCTTCCTGGAGGAGACGGAACGGGCCGGGGCCCCGTACGTCGGCGCCAACTTCGTGGGCCTGCTGCACGCGGGCCCCACCATCGCCGCCGAGGGCACACCCGCGCAGCGCGCCCGCTGGCTGCCGCCCGTGCTGCGCGGCGACGAGGTGTGGTGCCAGGGTTTCAGCGAGCCGGACGCGGGCTCGGACCTGGCCGCACTGCGGACGAAGGCGGTCCGGGACGGCGACGCGTATGTGGTCACCGGCTCCAAGATCTGGACCTCGCACGCCGAGGTCGCCGACTGGTGCGAGCTGCTCGTACGGACGGATCCGGCCGCGCCGCGCCACCGCGGGATCTCGTGGCTGGCGATGGCGATGGACGCGCCCGGCGTGACGGTGCGACCGCTGCGTACGCTCGCGGGCTCCACCGAATTCGCGGAGGTGTTCCTGGACGAGGTCCGCGTCCCGGTCGCGAACCGGGTCGGCGAGGAGAACGACGGCTGGCGCGTCACCATGGTCACCCTCTCCTTCGAACGCGGCACGGCCTTCGTCGGCGAGGTCGTCGCCTGCCGCCGCACGCTCGGTGAACTGGCCCGTACGGCACGGGAGAACGGCAGCTGGGACGACGCGGTGGTGCGGCAGCGTCTCGGCAGGCTGAACGCGGAGTTCCGCGCGCTGTGGCGGCTCATCCAGTGGAACGTCAGCGAGTCCCAGGCGAGCGGCGGCCTGCCCGGCGTCGGCGGCTCGGTGTTCAAGCTCCGCTACTCGCACGCGCGCCAGGAGCTGTACGAGGCGGCGGCCGACGTGCTCGGACCCGACGCGCTGGACCTCGACCAGGAGTGGGCCACGGACCGGCTCGCCTCCCTCTCGTACACGATCGCGGCCGGTACCTCCCAGATCCAGCGGAACATCGTCGCCGAGCGGATCCTCGGCCTCCCGAAGGGACGCTGAGGGCTGATGGACTTCCGGCTGACCGACGACCAGCGCGCGCTGCGGACCGGCGTACGGGAACTGCTCGCCGCCCGCTTCGGGCGCGACGCGCTGCGGGCGGCCGTGGACCGGGAGGGCACGGTCGACCGCGAGCTGTGGCGGGAGCTCGGCGAAGCGGGGTTCTTCGCGCTGCGGCTGCCCGAGGCGGCGGGCGGGGCCGGGGCGGGGCTGGTGGAGTCGGTGCTCGCCTTCGAGGAGGCGGGGCGGGCGCTGCTGAACGGGCCGCTGGTGGCGACGCATCTGGCGGCGGGGGAGGTGGCGGGCGCGGCGGAGGGTGCCCAGGTGGTCACCTGCGCCACCCAACTGACGGGGCTCGTCGCGCATTTCGGCGATGCGGACGTCGTCCGCCACCTTCCGGGGGACCTGCCTGCGGCGCCGCGCCCCGTACGCGTACGGTCCATGGACCCGCTCACGCCGCTGCACCGGGTGGCGGTGGCCGGCCACCCGGACCCCGTAGCCGTAGACCCCGTAGCCGTGCTCCTCACGGCCGCCGAGCAGCTGGGCAGCGCCGCGCGTACGACCGGGATGGCCGTCCAATACGCCAAGGAGCGGGAACAGTTCGGGCAGCCCATCGGCGGCTTCCAGGCGGTCAAGCATCTGTGCGCCCAGATGTTCGTACGTACGGAGGTGGCCCGCAGCGCGGTGTACGCGGCGGCCGTGACGGAGGACTTCACCGAGATCGCCGGCGCCAAGCTGCTCGCCGACGAGGCGGCCACAGGCAATGCCCGGGACTGTCTGCAGGTGTTCGGCGGGATGGGCTTCACCTGGGAGGCGGATGTGCATCTCCACCTCAAGCGGGCCTGGCTGCGTGGCCGGATGTGGCTGAGAGCGGCTCGGGCGGCGGAGGTCCAGGCGGAGGCGCTCGTCTCGCCATCGTCATGAGGGTCTCGCTGTGACGGTCTCGCTACGACGGCGACGGAGAGTCGATCAGGGGTTGATACCGGGTTGTGTCCTTCGCGGGAGTCGTCACCGGCTGGAGTCGGGACCTTGCTCCGGTACTCTCCGTGGCATGCGAGTAGTTTCGAGGCCTATGTGTCGCGGTGTCGCCAGTGTGGCGGCTCCGGGCCCGGGAATGCGCGCCGTTCATCCCATACGGGATCGGTCTGCGTGCCTCAGTTCGACTCCCCGCAACGTGCGTCGCACAGTATGCACCATGGGTACTCCTTCGCGCTGGAATATGCCCGAAGCGCTTGTTGCGGTGACTGTACGTCAACCATGCTGTCTCGCAAGGGAGTCACGTTCGGTGACCTGGCTCAAAACCTTGTCGAGGCGCGAGGCGATGTGTCCGCCGGTTCGGATGGTGTGAACGGTGCAGGTGCTTCTGGTGCAGTTGGAAGTAGGGCCCGATCCCGCGGAGGTGGGGCGAGCGCGGAGATGGGCCCGTTCCCGGCTCGTACGGTCCGGGATAAGGGACGACGAGCCGCTCGCGGAGACGCTGATCCTGCTGATCTCTGAGCTGGTCACCAACGCGGTCGTGCACACGGGCTGTCCGGCCGTGCTGCGGATGCGCTTCGGCGCGGGCGCGGGCACGCGTGCGGATGCGGCGCGGCCCGGGACGGTACGGGTGGAGGTCGCCGATATCTGCGCCCGCCCGCCGCAGCAGCGCCAGGCTGAGGGCGACGACACCAACGGCCGGGGGCTCGCCCTGGTGGACGGGCTCGCCGACCGGTGGGGCTGGCAGCCGGAGGGCGCGGGGAAGTCCATCTGGTGCGAGGTGGACGGGGGCGGCGAGCCGGAGCCGGCGGAGCCTGCGGCGTACGAGTCCGCCCCGCGCGGCTTCGTGACCACGCCGTAGCTCTCAGAAGCTGTTAGAGGACGGCGACAGGGGCGACGGGGGTCCCCGTGCCGCCGATGAAGGGCTCGGGCATGGCCGACAGCAGGAACGAGTAACGCTTCTCTTCCGCACAGGCTGTGGACAACTCCTCCAGATTCCAGTTCTGGCCCTGCAGCATGCCCATCTCGACCAGGTCGAGGGCGTGCACGGGCAGCCAGAGGTCCTCGATCTCGGGCGGGAAGATCTCGAAGGTGAGGGTGTCGTTGGCGACGGCGGCGACATCGCGGGCGTGGAACCACTCGGGCGTACGGAAGGACAGGCCCGGGGACGGGTATCCGTACCCGTGCTTGTCGCCGGAGAGGCAGACCTGCATCTGTCCGGTCCGTACGAGAACGATGTCCCCGTGCCGGACGGTGACCCCCGCGAACTCCGCGGCTTCGTCGAGGTCCTCGGGTGTGACGGCGTGGTCGCCGGGCAGCCGGTCAAGGCCCTTCGCGCGGGCGACATCGAGCAGTACGCCGCGCGAGACGACGGGCGTGGCCTTGTCGATACCGCTGAACTGGGAGCGGGTGTGCGGGGTGATGGAGTCGGCGGGGCGGCCGTTGTAGATCTTCCCGGAGTGGGAGACGTGGGTCAGGGCGTCCCAGTGCGTGGCGGCCTGCAGCCCCATGGTCACGGCATCGTCGCTGGTGGCGACGGTGCCGGGGCCGAAGATCTCCTGGTTGATCTGGACCATGGTGTGCAGGGGGTTGACGCGGCCCGGGATGAGGCCGGTCTGGATGCCGTCCTGGTGGAGGGGGAGGGCGAGGGGGACGCGGCGGCCGGTGCGGATGGCGGTGGCGGCGCGTCTGACGACGTCCTCGGTGATCAGGTTGAGGGTGCCGATCTCGTCGTCCGCGCCCCAGCGCCCCCAGTTGTTCACGCGTTTGGCGATGTCGTGGAATGCGGCGGGCAGTGATGTCGGGGACATCGTGCCTCCCGGGGGTTGTGTTGGGCTGTCCGGCTGACCGTAGAATCTAACGGATCGTCAGAAACCGCGGGAAGGGGCCGGGCGTGGGGAACTTCTTGGCAGGCAAGGTCGTCGCCGTGACGGGGGCGGGGCGCGGCATCGGCCGCGCGGTGGCGCTGGGAGCGGCGGCGCAGGGCGCGCGGGTCGTCGTCAACGACTACGGCGTCTCGGTCGAGGGCGGCGGCGAGCCGACGAGCGAGGTCGCCTCGGCGGTCGTCAAGGAGATCACCGCGGCGGGCGGGGAAGCGGTGGCGGTCGCGGACGACATCGCGACGATGGCGGGCGGCCGGCGGCTGGTGGACGTGGCGCTGGCGGAGTACGGCCGTATCGACGGTGTGGTCTGTGTGGCCGGGATCCTGCGCGAGCGGATGCTCTTCAACATGTCGGAGGAGGAGTGGGACCCGGTCGTCGCGACGCACCTGAAGGGGACGTTCACGGTCTTCCGGGCGGCGTCGGCGGTGATGCGGAAGCAGGGCGGCGGGACGCTGATCGGCTTCACCAGCGGCAACCACCAGGGGAGCGTGTCCCAGGCGAACTACTCGGCGGCGAAGGGCGGGATCATCTCGCTGGTGCGGAGCGCGGCGCTGGGGCTGCACAAGTACGGGGTGACGGCGAACGCGGTGGCGCCGGTGGCGCGGACGCGGATGTCGGCGAATGTGCCGATGGAGCTGAAGGAGATCGGGGAGCCGGAGGACGTGGCGGCGCTGGTGGTGTATCTGCTCTCGGAGCGGGCGCGGGAGGAGGGGATCACGGGCCAGGTGTACACGATCGCGGGCCGGAAGCTGGCGGTGTGGGCGCAGCCGAGGGAATTGCGGGCCGGGTATGGGGAGGTGCCGTGGACCCCGGAGAGGATCGCGGAATTCCTGCCGGGGACGGTGGGGGTGGACCCGATGCCGATGCTGGCGCAGCTGGAGGCGATGTCGAAGGCGGCGGCGTCGGGGAGAAGACCAAACGGGTGAGGGTTGTTGCGGGGCGCGGGCCGCTTGTGGCTCGGGCCTTGGCCCCTGGGGTGCGTGTGCCTCGGGTCCGGGGCGGGGGTGCGGGTTGCTTGTGGCTCGGGCCCGGCCGTTGTTGGGTGCGGGTGCGGGTGCGTCGGTTCGGGCCGCGGGGCCACGTCGGATGCGGGTCCTTGTGCCTCGGCACGGCCCTTGCCCGGCGCGGGCGCGTGCGGTTCGGGCGCCTTGGCCCCCTGGGGTGCGGGTTCTTGTCGGGGTGCGGGATCCGGGTCCCCTCCGGGCTCGACTCCTCGGGGTCGGCGGCATACAGGTCGCTGGTTTGGGGCGTCCTGATTTTGCCGCCGATCCCCTGCGGGGACGACCCTGCACGGCCCCTCTCCACCAGACGGGACACAAGGCCGGGGCACCCGGACCGAACCGGTGCCCCGCACCGGGGCAGCCCCAAGCCACCGCAGAAGTGCGGGCCGTTGTCTGCTCCGCGAAGCTGCCGCACGGAGTGTCCGGGCACCCTCCCGCCATCCGGCCGCACCGCAGGCTGGCGCCCCTGCTCGCTCCGCGGCGGAGCCGCCGGAACAGGCAGGGGTGTGGGGGCGTCAGCCCCCACCAACCTTCCCCCGCCAGGGGGTCTGGGGGCGTAGCCACCAGTTACGGGAAGGGGCGGGGTGGGGGAAACAACCCAACCCCCACCCCGAACAGGAGGAACCGTGGAGTTCAGCTTCGGGGAAGGCGACCACGCCTTCCGGGCACAGGCCCGCGCCTGGCTCGGCGCGCACCTCGCGGAAGGCCATGCGGACTCCCCCCGCGCCTGGGAGCGCGAGCTCGGCCGCGGCGGCTGGATCGGCATGGGCTGGCCCACCGCCGCCTGCGGGAACCGCCGGTGCACCCTCACCCAGCAGGTCGTCTGGGCCGAGGAGTACGCCCGCGCCCGCGCCCCCGCCCGCGTCGGCCACATCGGGGAGAACCTCCTCGCGCCCACTCTCCTCGCCTACGGCGACCAGGCGCAGCAGGACCGCTTCCTGCCCCCCGTCGCCCGCGGCGAAGAGCTCTGGTGCCAGGGATACAGCGAGCCCGGCGCCGGCTCCGATCTCGCCGCGGTGCGGACCGCCGCCGTCCGGGACGGTGCGACCTACCGCGTCAGCGGGCAGAAGATCTGGACCTCCCTCGCGCAGATCGCCGACTGGTGCTTCGTGCTCGCCCGCACCACCCCCGGCTCCCGCCGCCACCACGGCCTGTCGTTTCTGCTGGTGCCCATGGACCAGCCCGGCGGCCGTATCGACGTACGCCCGATCCGGCAGATGTCGGGGGACGCGGAGTTCAACGAGGTCTTCTTCGACGGCGCGGTCGCCGCCGCCGACCACGTCGTCGGCGGCGAGGGCAACGGCTGGCGCGTCGCCATGGGCCTGCTCGCCCTGGAGCGCGGCGTGTCCACGCTCGTCCAGCAGATCGGCTTCGCCGAAGAGCTCGCGCAGATCGTGCGGACCGCGCTCCGCACGGGCGCGGCGGCCGACCCCGTGCTCAGGGAACGTCTCGTACGGCAGTGGGCCGAGCTCCGCACCATGCGCTGGAACGCCCTCCGTACGTTGGGCGAGTCGGGGGAGTCGGGCGAACCGGGCGCGCCCAGCGTCGCCAAACTCCTCTGGGGCGGCTGGCACCAGCGCCTCGGCGAGCTCGCCATGGCCGTACGGGGCGCGAGCGCGGCGGCGGGACCGTACGACTGGACCCCCCACCACCCGTACGAACTCGACGACCTCCAGCGGCTGTTCCTCTTCACCCGCGCCGACACCATCTACGGCGGCTCGGACGAAATCCAGCGCAACATCATCGCCGAGCGAGTGCTCGGCCTACCGAGGGAGCCCCGATGAGAGGCGTCGTCTTCGACGGCACACAGGCCCAGGTGGTTGACGACCTGGAGATACGGGAACCGGGTGCGGGCGAGGTGCTGGTCGCCGTCGCCGCCGCCGGGTTGTGTCACAGCGATCTGTCGGTGATCGACGGGACGATTCCGTTCCCCGTGCCGGTGGTGCTCGGGCACGAGGGCGCGGGCGTCGTGGAGGCGGTCGGCGCGGGCGTGAGCCATGTCGCGCCCGGCGATCACGTATCGCTCTCCACGCTCGCCAACTGCGGCACGTGCGCGGACTGCGACCGCGGCCGGCCCACGATGTGCCGCAAGGCGATCGGGCGGCCCGGCCGCCCCTTCTCGCGCGGCGGCGAACCGCTGTTCCAGTTCGCCTGCAATTCCGCCTTCGCGGAGCGCACGATCGTCAAGGCCGTCCAGGCGGTGAAGATCCCCGCCGACCTGCCGCTCACCTCCGCCGCGCTGATCGGCTGCGGCGTGCTGACGGGAGTCGGAGCCGTACTGAACCGCGCGAAGGTCGACCGCGGTGACACGGTCGTGGTCATCGGGGCGGGCGGGATCGGGCTCAACGTCCTCCAGGGGGCGAGGCTCGCGGGCGCGTCCACGATCGTCGCCGTCGACTCCAACCCGGCGAAGGAGGAGACGGCCCGGCGGTTCGGGGCGACGCACTTCCTCGGATCGGCGGACGGTGACGACGGCGGCGTACGGAGGATCCTGCCGACCGGCGCCGATCACGTCTTCGAGTGCGTCGGGCACGTGGGGCTGATCCGGCAGGCGATCGAGCTGCTCGACCGGCACGGTCAGGCGATTCTGCTCGGGATGGCGGGGGCGACGGCGGAGGCGTCGTTCGTGCCCGCGGGAATGTTCCTGGACAAGTCGATACTGGGCTGCCGCTACGGTTCGGCGCGCCCGCAGCGCGATATCGCGATCTACGCGGAGCTGTACCGGCAGGGGCGGCTGCTGCTGGATGAGCTGGTCACGGAGACGTACCCGATCGAGGACTTCGCGAAGGCGGCGGACGACGCGCACCACGGGCGGGTGGCGCGCGGGGTATTGACGTTCTGACGTTCTGAAGTGCTGCTGTCACGGACGGACGCCCGCCGGGCTACGGTCGGGAGCTCGCCGGTCGCGATGGCCCCGCTCGCACTCGTCTTCCTGGTACGCGAGCGGCCCGGTGGATACGGCTTCGCCCGTACGCTCGCGCTGCGCGAGGTGCTGCCCGCGCGGCTGCTGAACGTCGTGGCGCCGTCGACGGCGATTCTGGCGGGGGTGGGGGCTGACGGTCGTACTGGCCGTGGTCAGCGCCCTGGGGGAGCGGCGGCTGTCAGCCCGGCGTACGGGTATCGGTGCCGGTGCCGGTGCCGGTATCGATATCGGTGTCGGCGCGGAAGGCGCGGCGGTAGACGGTCGGCGGGACACCGAGCGCGGTCTGTAGGTGCTGGCGCATCGACTGTGCCGTACCGAAACCCGCGTCCTGCGCCACCTGATCGACGGAGAGATCCGTGGATTCGAGCAGATACCGGGCCCGTTCCACGCGCTGCCGCGTCAGCCACTGGCCGGGACTGATGCCCGCTTCCTCGCGGAAGCGGCGCGTGAACGTCCGTACCGACATGGACTCCTGACCGGCCATGTCGCGCAGCTGGATCGGCTGGTGGAGGTGACTCAGCGCCCACGCCCGGGCGCTGGTGGTGGTAGCCGACTGCGGTTCGGGAACGGGCCGTCGGATGTACTGGGCCTGGCCGCCGTCCCGGTGTGGGGGCACCACCGTACGGCGCGCGACCTCGTTGGCGACGGCCGTGCCGTGATCACGCCGCACGATGTGCAGGCACAGATCGATTCCGGCCGCGACGCCCGCGGAGGTGAGCACGTCCCCGTCATCGATGAACAGGACGTCCGCGTCGACTTTGACGGACGGGAAGAGCCGCTGGAAGTGCTCGGCCGAGGACCAGTGGGTGGTGGCGGGGCGCCCGTCGAGGAGACCGGCGGCGGCCAGGACGTAGCCGCCGGTGCAGATGGAGACCATACGGGTGCCCGGCCGGATGTGCGCCAGGGCGGCGGCCAGCTCTTCGGTGAGCCGGCCCTCCTCGTAGACCGGCCCCAGTTCGTACGAGGCGGGGATGACGACGGTGTCAGCGGTGGCCATCGCCTCCGGGCCGTGCTCGACGTGGATGTCGAAGTCGGCGTCGGTGCGGACGGGGCCTGGCTGGAGCGAGCAGGTGACGATCTCGTAGAGGGAACTGCCTTCGGCGTCCTTGGCGCGGCCGAAGATCCGGTGCGGAATGCCCAGCTCGAAGGGGAGCAGCCCGGTGAGGGCCAGCACGACGACCCGATGCCTTCTCCCCTTGCTCCCCTTGCTTCCCTTGATCTCACGACTCTCACGCATGGCCCGATCCTATCGAATGCTGTCTTCCGGGCCAGTCGTACGGGCTGATCACGCCAACGGATGCTGTCTTACGTGACGCAGACAACCGGACTTCCCAGACTCCCCGGACCCCCCGGACCCTCGGCCCCTCGACGCCCCGGCCGGGTGCACCGGGCGTGGTTCGTCGCGGCGGTGGCCTTTGTGACGATCGTGGGGGCCGGCTCCTTTCGTTCCCTCCCGGGTCTGCTGGTCGATCC
This sequence comes from Streptomyces sp. NPDC052236, assembly GCF_044548015.1. NCBI lineage: Bacteria > Bacillati > Actinomycetota > Actinomycetes > Kitasatosporales > Streptomycetaceae > Streptomyces > Streptomyces sp. NPDC052236. Next base: position 210,234 of record NZ_JBIUBL010000013.1, read on the forward strand.
GTTGCAGAGGGACTTCGCCTGGTCGCGCGGAACCATCGGCTTCGGGGTTTCGGTGAACCTCGCTCTGTACGGGCTGACGGCGCCTTTCGCGGCGGCGCTGATGGACCGGTTCGGCATTCGCAGGGTCGTCGCCGTCGCTCTCACCATGATCGCCGTGGGCTCGGGTCTGACCGTCTTCATGTCGTCGTCCTGGCAGTTCATCCTCTACTGGGGTGTGCTGGTCGGTCTCGGCAGCGGCTCGATGGCGCTGGCCTTCGCCGCGACCGTCACCAACAGGTGGTTCACCGAGCGCCGCGGCCTGGTCACGGGCGTCCTCACCGCGGCCGGCGCCTCCGGTCAGCTGATCTTCCTGCCGCTGCTGTCCTGGCTGGTGGAGCAGCACGACTGGCGTCCCGCGTCCATCACGGTGGCCCTGTCGGCGCTCGCTGTGGTCCCCTTCGTCTGGCTGCTGCTGCGTGACCACCCGGCGGACGTGGGCCTGGCCCCGTACGGTGCGAAGGAATTCGTCCCGAAGCCCGCCCCGGTGCCGGGCGCCGCCCGCCGCGCCCTGAGGGTGCTCTTCTCCGCCGCACGCACGGGTCCCTTCTGGCTGCTGGCGGGCACCTTCGCGATCTGCGGCGCCTCGACGAACGGACTGATCCAGACCCACTTCGTGCCCGCCGCCCACGACCACGGCATGCCGATCACGGCCGCGGCGTCGCTGCTCGCGGTGATCGGCGTCTTCGATGTCATCGGCACGATCGCCTCGGGCTGGTTCACCGACCGCTTCGACGCGCGCCGACTGCTGGCGGTGTACTACGCACTGCGCGGGATCAGCCTGCTGTTCCTGCCGATGCTGCTGGTGGCCCCGTCCGTCCAGCCGCCGATGATCTTCTTCATCGTCTTCTACGGCCTGGACTGGGTGGCGACGGTTCCGCCGACGATCGCGCTGTGCCGAGAGCACTACGGCGACGACAGCGCGATCGTTTTCGGCTGGGTACTCGCCTCGCACCAGGTGGGCGCGGCGATCGTCGCTTTCGCGGGCGGCCTGGCGCGGGACACGTTCGGCTCGTACGACGTGGTCTGGTACGGGTCGGGGGCGCTGTGCGCGGCAGCGGCGCTGCTGTCGCTGGTGATCCGCCGCAAGCCGTTGCCGAAGGTGCCGAAGCTGCCGGAGCCGGCGCCGGTCGCTTGACCGGCACGGCTTCTTTGCGGCGAAACGGCTCAGCGGCTCAGCGCCTGCCTCGAAGCGCGCGACGGCGGGCTGCTGAAGGCCGGCTGCCCCGGCGAGCTGGGCCTGGGTCATGCCGATGGCCTCGCGGCGCTCACGCACGGCACGGCCGAGTTCATAGCGGATTCGGGTCGCCTGATCCTGATAGGCATCCCGCGCCTCAGGCTGAGCGAGGGTTTCCTCGCTCAGTTCGGCCAGGTTATGAACCGGCTATCGCGGTGTGCTGCCGAACGTCCCTGATTCGCCCGGTCGTGAGTCGGGCGCGTACAGCGTATGCGCCACAGATCAGGCAGGTCAGTCAGCGAGGTGGCCGAACTTCCCCCGATAGAAGAGCAGCGGCGGCGCGGCCTCCCCCGCCGCGTTCCCCTCCGCCGCCCCCAGCGCCGCCACCCGCCCCACCACGATCAGGTGGTCCCCGCCGGTGTGCACGGCGTGGATCGTGCAGTCGACCCAGGCCGGTACGCCGTCCAGCAGTGGCGAGCCCGTCGCCGGAGATCCCGTGTACGCGACCCCGGCGAACTTGTCCGCGCCGCTCACCGCGAAGCCCCGGCACAGTTCGCCTTGGTCCGCGCCCAGGACGTTGACGCAGAACGACCCGGCGCGGGCGATGCGCGGCCAGGTCGTGGACGTACGGGCGACCATGAAGGCGACCAGCGGCGGATCGAGCGACAGGGACGCGAAGGACTGACAGGCGAACCCGGCCGGGCCGTGCTCCTCGTCGTACGCCGTGATGACGGTGACGCCGGTGGCGAAGTGCCCGAGCACCCGCCGGAATTCGGCGGGGCCGACGGGCTGCCGCTCGTCGTCGCCGACGGCCCGCAGGTCGGGCCGGGGCAGGGCGTCAAAGGGCTCGGTGGCCGTGGGGGCCCCGACCGACCTGAGGTATCGGACGGCGGTGGCCGCCATCCCCGCGTGTCCCATCACGCTCCCCATTGAACGTGACGGTACGTCAGATTGGAAGCCCTGTCACCGGTCCCCCTGTGCGCCATCCCCGCGATCGGCGGTACGGAGGGCCCGGCCCGAGCTCTCCAGCTTCCTCGGGGGCCCGGATTCCGGCGGCCCTCGCGTGCTGGTGAAGCAGCCCTAAAGCCCCCGGTACTGGGGCGTGCGGCGCTCCATGAAGCTGGCTACGCCCTCGTTCGCGTCCCGCGTCGTCATATTGATCTCCTGCGCCGACGCCTCCGCCGCGAACGCCGTCGCCCTGTCGGCGTCGAGCGACGCGTTCACCAGTTGCTTGGTGAGGGCGATGGCCCTTGTGGGGCCCTGCGCGAGCCGCTCGGCCCACTCGCGGGCCGTCTTCGCCAGCTCCTCCGCCGGTACGACCCGGTTGACCAGCCCGAGCCGTTCCGCCTCCACCGCCCGGAGCGAGTCCCCGAAGAACATCAGCTCCTTCGCGCGCTGCGGCCCGATCAGCCGGGGCAGCAGATACGCGCCGCCGCCGTCCGGGACCAGGCCGCGCCGTACGAATACCTCGATGAATGTCGCGTGTTCCGCCGCGAGTACGAGGTCACAGGCGAAGGCGAGATGCGCGCCGATGCCCGCGGCTGTGCCGTTGACGGCGGCGATGACAGGCTTCTCGCAGTCCAGTACCGCCCCGATCAGGCGCTGCGCCCCCAGCCGTATCGTCCGCGTCACGTCCCCGGCGATTCGCTCCCGCCGACCGGTCGGCGGGGTACCGCGCAGATCGGCACCCGCGCAGAAACCCTTGCCGGTGGCGGTGATGACGACGGCCCGTACGTCCGGGTCGGCGGAGGCGTCAGCGAGGAGCGCGATGATTCGTTCCCGCTGGTCCCAGGTGACGGCGTTCATGGCTTCGGGGCGGTTGAGGGTGATCCACGAGACGCCGTTGTCAGTGCTGTGTTGTATCAATGACTCAGCGTGATCAATGGGATCGGCGGATTCCTCGGGGGAGGACGTCATGGGAAGTGAACTCCGTTTCGTACGGCTGGTCGTACGGCGGGGCGTTCGGCGGGGCGTACGGTTCGTGCGGTCATCGGCAGACCGCGAGCGCGTCCAGCGCCACCGCGCCCTGCCCCCGCTCCAGCACCATCAACGGGTTGACGTCCAGCTCAGACAGCTCGTCGCCCAGCTCCAGCGCCATCCGCTGGACCCGCAGCACGACCTCCACCAGCGCGTCCACATCCATCGGCGGTCCGCCCCGTATGCCGTCCAGCAGCGCCCGGCCCCGCAGTTCGCCGAGCATCGCCCGCGCCTGGTCCTCGCCGAACGGCGGCACGCGTACCGCCGTGTCGTGCAGCACCTCCACCAGCACCCCGCCGAGGCCGACCGTCACCGTCGGGCCGAACAGGGCGTCCTGGGTGACCCCGACGACCATCTCCACGCCCCGCTCGACCATCTGGCAGACCAGGATCCCGTCCAGGTCGACGCCCTCGTAGCGGGCGATGTCCGTCAGTTCGCGGTAGCCGTCGCGGATCTGGCTGGCCGAGGTCAGCCCGACCTTGACCAGGCCCAGTTCGGTCTTGTGGGCGAGCTGCGTCCCGGACGCTTTCATGACGACCGGGTAGCCGACCAGCCCCGCCGCCCGCACCGCCGCCGCCGCGCTGGTCACCAGTTGCTCGCGCGGCACCCTGATGCCGTACGCCCGAAGGAGCTGCTTCGCCGCGTGCTCGCTCAGCTGCTTGCCCGGGCGCATCAGTGCCTGCGCCTTGCGGAAGGAGGGCGAAGGCGTGCGCGGCGCCTCGTCGAAGGGCGAGCGGTAGCCGGCCCTGAAGCGGTGGTGGTCCAGGTAGGCGCGGACCGCGCTGATGCAGTTCGCGAATGTACGGAACGTGCCGACCCGGGAAGACCCGAGCAGCGTCTGGCGGTACGCCGCCTCCGTGCCCACCGGCGACCCCCACACCACACACACCAGCTTGTCCGTGGCCTCCGCCGCGTCCACCAGGTCCTGCGCGAGCCTGTCGCTCATCGGCGGGAAGGGGCCGGTGATCGGGCAGATCAGCACACCGACCTCAGGATCGGCCAGGATCGCGTCGATGATCTTGCGACCGCGCCAGTCGCCGACCGGGTGCCCACCGTTGTCGACGGGGTTGGCCACGTCCAGGTAGTCCGGTATCCACGTGTGCAGTTCGGCCTGCTTGGCGGCGGAGAGACGCGGCAGCCTCAGCCCCGCCGCGCACGCCAGGTCCGAGAAGTGCGCGCCCGTGCCGCCCGAGATCGAATAGACGGCGACCCCGTCGGCCACGGGCCTGCGCGCCCGCGCCAGCAGGGCCGAGGTGTCCTGGAGTTCGTCAAGACCGTCCACCCGGATCACGCCGAACTGCCGCATCGCCGCGTCCACCACATCGTCCGCGCCGGTCAGCTTGCCGGTGTGTGAGGCGGCCGTCCGCGCGCCGGTCTCGGTGCGGCCGACCTTGACCGCGACGACCGGCACGCCGCGCCGCGCGGCCCGGTCGGCGGCGAGCAGGAAGGAGCGCCCGTCCTTGAGCCCCTCCACATAACAGGCGATGGCCCCGACCTCGGGGCGTTCGGCGAAGTACGAGATGAAGTCGGCGGTCTCCAGATCGGCCTCGTTGCCGGTGGGCGCCCAGTGGGAGAGGCGTACGCCCAGCTCCTGCATGGTGAAGACGGGCCGCCCTTGGTGACCGGACTGCGTGATCAGCGCGATCGCGGGCCCGTCCAGGTCGTCGCGGAACTTCTCGAAGGCGTTGAGGTTGGTGTTGGGCCCCAGCAGCCGCAGCCCCGAGCGCTCCACGGCAGCCGCCAGCCCCTTCTGCGCCGCCGCGCCCTGCTCCCCGGTCTCGGCGTATCCGGAGGCGAAGGCGACGGCGAACCTGACCTTGGCCTCGGCCAGTTCCTCGATGACAGGCAGCGGGTCGCCGACGAGCAGCACGGCGAGATCGACCTGCTCCGGCAGTTTCGCGACGGAGGTGACACACGGCAGACCGAACACGGCGGTACGGCTCGGATGCACCGGGTACAGCCGCGCGCCGACCCGCTCGGCCCAGGCGATGAGCTGCCGGGTGATGCCGGTATTCGGCCGCCCCTCGGCGTCGGACGCCCCGACGACGGCGACGGACCCGGGCCGGAAGAACCGGTCCAGATCGGGCACGGACGTGTACAGCGGTCGCCCGCTGACATCAAGGTCACCGGCGGACGCGGTGCCGGCGGCCGTCTCATGGATGGCGCTGCGGGGCTGCTCACCGCAGGCCACGACGCGCGCGCGGAGGTCGGAGGTGAGGGTGCCGTGAGTAGATCCAAGCATCGCTGATCCCCGCTCCTGCTCGTTGGCGGACTTAACTGACGCACTGTCAGATTACAGAGCCGACGTGCTGCCAGGAACGGTCCTGCGGGCAAAGGCTGCCGACGGAGGCAGATTTGCGGGCCCGGCCGCTTCGTACGCGCCCGGCCGCTTCGTACGCGCCGGGCCGCCTCGTACGCGCCCGGGCGGGCGTCAGCGCTCCGCCAGCGCCTTGGCGATCTTGCGGGCGTCGATCGCCATCTCGCGCAGCATCCCGCTGATGGGGTTGGTGAAGCCGGTGAAGTAGAGCCCCGGCGCCTTCGCCGACGCGCGTCCGCCGTGCGTGACCGGCCTGCCCCGCTCGTCCAGTACGCCGAGATGGCCGACCAGGTCCTCCAGGGCCCGCCGGTAGCCCGTCGCCGCGATCACCGTGTCCGGGGAGAGGTGGGTGCCGTCCGCCAGTACGGCCTTGTCGTCCTCGAAGGACTCCAGCGCCGCGACCGGCTCGACCTTTCCCTTCCGTACGGCGTCGATCAGGCCCACGTCCTGGACCGGGATCGCGCCTTCCTTGACCCGGGAGTACAGGCCTGTGTCAGGGCGGGGCAGGCCCTGTACGCCGAGGTCCGGCACGGCGATCCGGCACATGATGTCGCCGGCCCGGTCCACGAGGCGGACCGGCAGCCGGCGGACCAGGATGCCGGAGCGCTGGGCGGGCCAGCCCGCCGTCGAGCGGCGCACGATGTGCGGGATGGTCCGTACGGCGAGGCGTACGCGTGCCGCGCCGCCCTCCACCAGGTCGACCGCGATCTCGGCGCCCGTGTTGCCGACGCCGACGACCAGTACGTCCTTGCCCGCGTACGGGGCGGAGTTGCGGTACTCGCCCGCGTGCAGCAGCTCGCCGGTGTACGAGTCGCGGCCCGGCCAGTCGGGCAGCCGCGGGGTGTGGTTGTAGCCGGTGGCCACGACGACCGCCCGGCCGGTCAGCTCCCGGCCGCCGGTTGCGTGCAGCAGCCAGTCGGAGCCCGAGCCCGACGGTTCGATGCGGGAGACCTTGACGCCCGTCACGATCTCCAGCTCGTGGAACTCCGCGTACTTGGTGAGGTAGCGGATGATGTTGTCGCGCGAGACCCAGCGCCCGAAGGACCGGGGGATCGGGAGTCCGGGCAGGCCGGAGAGCCGCCGGGTGGTGTGGAGGTGCAGCCGGTCGTAGTGGCCGCGCCAGGACGCGCCGACCGATTCGGACTTCTCCAGCACTACGGCGCGTACGCCCTTTTTGCGCAGTGCGGCGGCAGCCGCGAGACCGCCGGGGCCGCCGCCGATGACGTAGACGGGCCGGTCGTTCGTGCGGTCGAAGTCCTTTTCGTCGGCCATGAAGCGTGAGCGTAATCGGCCAATCATTTGATGGGTCTCAGTCAAGAGGGGAATCGGTTGCGAATCGATCACGCCTGCGCCGGGCCCGCACGCCTCTTGCGCGAGGCCGCCATATCCGCTGAACTGCTGAACTCGAACTGACGTACCGTCAGAAACTAGAGAGGTTGTGTCTGATGGAGACCATCTGGCTCACCGGCGCCGAATGGCTCGCGGTCCTCCGTATCGGGCTAGGTCTGTGGTGGCTGGAGAGCTGGCGCCACAAGGACAAGAAAGCCTGGTTCGAGCGCGGCACCGGCATCGCGTGGGCGGCCGATGTCGCGAGCAAGCACAGGTGGGCCGCGGTGAAGGCGGGCTTCGAGAAGGTGGTCCAGACCCGCCCCAAAGTGATGGCGTACGTCGTCGTCTACGCCGAACTCGCCCTCGGTCTCGGCCTGATCAGCGGTTTCCTGACGCCGGTCGCGCTCGTCGGCGGTCTGCTGCTCAACCTGCTCTACCTGGTCCTGATGATCCACGACTGGGCGGAACAGGGGCAGAACGCGATGATGGCGCTCATCTCGCTCGTCGCCCTGTTCGCCATGTCCTGGCAGAGCTGGTCCCTCGACAACGCGCTTGGGCTCTTCTGATGACGGCGACGCCCGAAATTGACGACTTCACCAGCCCCTTCTGGGCCGCGGCGGGGGAGGGACGGCTGCTGATCCGCCGCTGCGGCGGGTGCGCGAAGGCGCACCACTATCCGCGCGAGTTCTGCCCGTACTGCTGGAGCGAGGAGGTCACCTGGGAGCGGGCGAGCGGCCGGGCCACGCTCTACACCTGGTCGGTCGTCCACCGGAACGACCTGCGGCCGTTCGCGGGCCGCGTTCCGTACACCGCGGCGGTGGTGGACCTCGTGGAGGGGCCGCGGATGATGACCGAGATCGTGGAGTGCGCGGAGAGCGACCTGCGCGTCGGGATGGAGTTGGAGGTTACGTTCCGCCGTGAGGTCGACGGGTTGAGCATCCCGGTCTTCCGCTCGGCGTAACGCCTTGAGGCACGTCCGGCACGTCCGGCACGGCCGTCATGGCCAGAGGAGCTCCTTCGCCCAGCCGCCGCCCTCGTCCTCCTCCTTGGCCTCGTGGCGGTAGCGCAGCCGTACGTGCCGCCGTTGCTCGTCCCCCTGGAAGAACTCCACCTCGTAGGGCCGCAGCACATAGAGCGTCCAGGTCGGCACGGGCACGTCGGGCTCGGCCCGCGCCCGTTCCCACGCCGCCCGGGACGCGGTCGCCAAGTCCTCCTGGGACGAGAGCACGTCACTCTGGCGGCCGGTCAGCGCCGCGGCCAGCGCGCCCGTCGAGCGGGCGTGCAGATCCGCCTGACTCTCCGCGTACGAACCCACGCTCACCCGGCCCCGGATCCGGACCTGACGGCCCTGCGCCGCCCAGTAGAACCCCAGCGCGGCATCGGGGCGCGCCGCCAGCTGCCGGCCTTTCGCGCTGGTGGCGTGCGAGGCGAAGTGCCAGCCGCGCTCGTCCGCGTCGTGCAGCATCAGCGTCCGTACGTCGGGCCGCCCCTGCTCGTCCACGGTCGCCAGACTCATGGTGTGCGGCTCGACCTGGCCGGCGGCCACGGCCTCGGCGAACCACTGGTGGAAGAGCGGCAGCGGTTCGGGGGGCGCGGCGGCGGGGTCGAAGGCGGGGAGGGCGGTGTCCCAGACCCGCTGTTCGTGCAGGAGCCTGCGGAAGGTGTCCTGCTGGTCGTTGTCCATGGGGACATTCAACTCCGGTAGGGCGTAGCACTACACTCGGAGTGGTATGGCTCTGGAGGCTGACGTATGAGGCAGAACCTGGCGCGCCGTGCCGCGCTCGTCGACGCGGCCATTGAAGTGCTCGCCCGCGAAGGCGCCCGTGGACTGACCTTCCGGGCCGTGGATGCCGAGGCCGACGTGCCCCAGGGCACCGCGTCCAACTACTTCGCCAATCGCGATGACCTCTTCACCCAGGCCGGGGGCCGGATCTACGAGCGGATGCGGCCGGACGATGCCGCCATGCGGGCCATCTACGACGGGCCCACCACCCGTGCGCGGACCGTGGAGCTGGTGCGCGATGTCATCGAGCGGGTCTCCGCGTTCAGTACGGGATACCTCGCCCTCCTTGAACTGCGGCTGGAGGCCACCCGGCGCCCCGCGCTCCGTGCCGTCCTCACCGCGCGCGTCAGCGAGGACATCGAGAACAATGTCGCCCGCCATCTGGCCGCCGGGCTGCCCGGCGATGCCGACGCGGTCAGGATGATCTATCTGGCGACCAACTGGCTCGTGGTGGAACGGCTCACCCTGCCGGATGTTTTCCCGAAGGGGCAGGCGGGCGAGCTGATCACCGCCTTGGTCGAACGGTTGCTTCCCGCGGACCCGGATTAGCACGGCTTGGCACGGCTGACCCGCACGGCTGACCCGCACGGCAGAGAGGGAGGCCTCAGTCCCGGCCCAGCACCACCGTTCCCGACGAACAGAACCACCCGCCCGTACCGGACGCCACCGCCACCTTCGGCAGCCTGCCGCCCGCCTTGCGTACCTGATGCGCGCCCGCCTCGCCGCGCAGCTGCCGTACCGCCTCGACCAGCAGGAACAGTCCGCGCATACCTGGATGGCAGGCGGAGAGGCCGCCGCCGTCGGTGTTGACCGGCAGTTCGCCCTCCCGGGTCAGCCGCCCCTTCTCCACGAAGGGACCGCCCTCGCCCTTGGCGCAGAAACCGAGGTCCTCCAGGGTCACCAGGGTCATATACGTAAAGGCGTCATAGATCTCGGCGATATCTATATCGGCAGGGGTGACGCCCGCGCGCTCGAAGGCGAGCCTTCCCGAGACCGCCGCGGGGGAGAGCGTGAAGTCCGCCCACTCCGACATGGCGGCGTGCGAGACGTACTCGCCGGTGCCGAGGATCCACACCGGGGCTTTGGGGGTGTCCGTTACGTACTCCTCCGCGGCCAGGAGCACCGCGCAGCCGCCGTCGCTGCGGATGCAGCAGTGCAGTTTGGTGAACGGGTCCGCGATCAGCGGCCCGTCCAGTACGTCGTCCACGGTGATCGGCTCGCGGAACATCGCGTCCGGGTTGGCGGCGGCGTTCGCGCGCGCCTGGACCGCGATCTGGGCGAGCTGCTCCAGTGTCGTCCCGTACTCGTGCATATGGCGGCGGGCGGCCATGGCGTACTTGGAGACGAGCGTGTGCCCGTACGGCACCTCGAACTGAAGCGGTCCGCGCCCGCCGAAGGAGAGGTTGGCGGTGCGGCGTCCGGCCTTGATGTCGGCGCGGGCGGTCGACCCGTAGACGAGGAGTACGGCGTTGGCGTGACCGGCCGCGATCGCGTCGGCCGCGTGCGCCGCCATGACCTCCCAGGTGGCCCCGCCGACGGCGGTCGAGTCCACCCACGTCGGCCGCAGCCCCAGATACTCGGCGACCTCGACCGGGGCGAGGGCGCCGAGGCCCGCCGAACCGAAGCCGTCGATGACGGACCGTTCCAGACCGGAATCGGCCAGTGCGCGGCGGGCGGCCTGGGCATGCAGGGCATAGGGGGTGGGGCCGTCGACGCGGCCGCAGTCCGAAAGCGATATGCCGACGATGGCTACCTTGCGCGGCGTTGAAGGCATGAAACTGACGGTACATCAGATAACGTGCGTGTGCGCGTACGCCTCTGTGCATCTGCGGCCGCCCCCCCTAGCATGACGACCCGCCAGACATGGAGGGTCGATCCCATGGACACCGCCTTCACCGCCGAGCAGGACGAGATCCGCCGTACGCTGCGCGAACTGCTGACGAAACGGTCCGGCCCGGACGAGGTCAAGGCCGCCGTCCGCACCGCCGCCGGGTACGACGTGGAGCTGTGGGCGCTCCTGTCCGAACAGCTCGGCCTGCCGGGGCTCGCGCTGCCCGAGTCGTACGGGGGCGTGGGCTGCGGACTCGTAGAACTGGCCCTGGCCTGTGAGGAGACCGGGCGGGCGCTGCTCCCCTCGCCGCTGCTCGCCACGTCGGGGCTCGCGGCCCCGCTGATTGCCTCGCTCGGCACCGCCGCGCAGCGCGACGAGCTGCTCCCGCGCATCGCGGCCGGTTCGCTGACCTGCGCACTCGCCGTGCCGGGCAGCAGTCTCGCGCCGGCACTCGGGCTGAGCGACGACAACACGTCGGGGGAGTGGGCGGGCGGCGGCCGGGCCGGCGGCGTACAGGCGCGGCGGGCGGGGGATTCCGGCGGCTGGGTGCTGTACGGGGAGGCCGGGCAAGTGCTCGACGGGCACAGCGCGGGGCTGCTGGTGGTCGCCGCGCATACGGGCGGTTTTGCCCGGAGCCGTACGCTCCTCTTCCTGGTCGGGGCGGACGCGGCGGGCCTTTCGCGCACGCGCCAGACGTCGCTGGACGAGACACGGCCGCAGGCCCGCGTCGAGCTGCGCGACTGCGCGGCCGAGCTGCTGGGCGCGGAGGACGCGGGCGCGGGCGTCCTGGGGGCGCTGCGCGTGGTGGGCGCGCGGGTGGCCGCGCTGCTGGCGGCGGAGGCGGTGGGGGCGGCGGCGAGCGCGCTGGACCGGACGGTGGAGTACGTACAGGGGCGCGAGCAGTTCGGTCGGCCGATCGGCTCCTTCCAGGCGGTCAAGCACCGGCTGGCCGATCTGTACGTACGCGTCCAGGCGGCCCGCTCGGCGGCGTACTACGCGGCCTGGGACCCGGGGGAGGGCGGGCTGGCGCTGGCGGCAGGCCTGGAGACGGCGCGCGTGGTCGCCGGGGAGGCGGTGCAGCTGCACGGCGGTATCGGGTTCACGTGGGAACACGAGGCGCATCTGTACTTCAAACGGGCGGCGGCGGACGAGCTCCTCTTCGGCCCGGCGCACAGGCTGCGGGCGCATGCGGCGGAACGGGCGGGACTTTTCGCCTCGGGCTCGGAGGGCCCTGAGGACCGTGAAAGCCCTGAGGACCGTGAAAGCCCTGAGGACCGTGAAAGCCCTGAGGACTGTGCGGGCCCTGCGGGCCCCGAGGCGGTGGCGGTCTGATGCCGGCGGTTCCGGGTGTGCGGCTGGTCCAGAAGGTGTCGTCGACCCGCGCCTTCGCGAAGGTCGCGCCGCACGTCATCCCGGCGCTGGACCGCGCGGTCCACCGCCTGACGCGGGGAAAGGTGCTGCTCAGCGCCCAGATGCTGCCGGGCCTCATCCTCCGGGCCCGGGGCGCGCGGAGCGGGCTGCCGAGGATCACACCCCTGGCCTGCATGCCGGAGAAGTCGGGCGACTGGATCCTGATCGGCTCCAACTTCGGCCGCCCGGGCCACCCGGCGTGGACGTCGAACCTCCTGAAACACCCGGACGCGGAGGTGAACTGGAAGGGCGACGACATCCCGGTGCGGGCGCGGCTGCTGGAGGGGGAGGAGCGGGCGGAGGCGTGGGGGGCGGCGCTGGCGTTCTGGCCGCCGTACGCGACGTATCAGGCGAGGGTGGAGAGGCAGATCCGCGTCTTCCGGCTCACGCGGCGGTGAGCGAGGCGGGGGCGGGCTGGATTTCCAGCCCCGCCGGCGTTTGAGGCGCGGGGTTCGGGGCGGAGCCCCGACAAGGGCCCGAGGGCAAGCGCCCCCAACACAAAATGGTGCCGACGGCGGTCACCAGAGGTGGACCGCCGTCGGCATGACAGGACTTGACGTGACGCGAATGACGCGGCGCGAGTGACGCGACGCCCTCGCGTCTACCTCGTTGGCTTCTTCCCCGTAATACCCAAATGCACCAACAGCGCCAAGTTCGGCTTCAGTTCCGCCTGCTTCACACCCCAGGTCGTAAACCCCTTCTGGTGCGAAGCCACCGCCGCCAGCATCGCCACCAGCGACCCCGCCATCGCCGCCGGCGAAATGTCCTTGTCCACCTTGCCCTTGGCCTGGAGTTCCTTCACCGAGTCCGTAAGGGAATTGGTGACCGAGTTCAGGATCTTCATGCGGATCTTGTAGAACCGCTTGTCGCCCTCCGCCGCGCCGAGGTCGACCACCCGCAGAATCGCGTCATGGCGGCGCCAGAAGTCGAGGAAACCGTCGACCAGCTCCTCCGAGGTCTGCCAGGCCGCCTTGCCGACCCAGGAGCGGCCGGAGACCAGTTCGGTCAATCCCGCGCCCTCCTTGGCCATTTCCTCGGCGAGTTCCAGCACCGCGCCTTCCACGTCCGGGAAATACTGATAGAAGGTCGCGGGTGAAGTGCCCGCCTTCCGGGCCACGTCGATGACTTTGACGTCCCGGTACGGCGAGGAGCTGAGCATCTCGCTGAGGCAGTCCAGCAGTTTCTGCCGCGTAGCCTGGCCGCGTCGTCCGGCCACGCGGCCGTCGACGGTGCGTACTTGTCCTGTCATGCCGTCAGCTTACCGACGGGTGATCGGCGCGCGATTCGGCCGACTGCAAATGGGGTGGGCATTAGTGTTATCAACAGCCTGTGGAAAACTTCTGTGCATAACTCACCGAAATGGACCCCCAATCCTGGCCCGAGATCCCGACAAGTGATCAAATGTTGGGTTGGGTGCCCTGCGCCGCCTGTGGCGCGCCGTTAGGTTGACTGTGATGGGCGCCACATCCCGTACCAGGGAAGGAACCAGGTCCATGGCCGCATTCACGGAGGGCACGCCGTGCTGGGTCGACGCGGCGCTCCCCGATGTCGAGGCGGGCAAGCGCTTCTACGGGGAGCTCTTCGGCTGGACGTTCGAGAGCGGGGGTTACGGGAAGTACGCCGACGCCTTCAGTGAGGGAAAGCTCGTCGCCGCTCTCGCGCCCAAGAAGGACGGCCGGATGCCCACCGTCTGGGGCGTCTACTTCGCCACCCGGGACGCCGCCGTCCTCGCCAGGAAGATCGAGAACGCGGGCGGCCAGGTGATCACCTCCCCGGAGCTGCTCGGCTCCTCCGCCACGATCGTGGTCGCCGCCGACCCCGGCGGCGCGGTCTTCGGGCTCTGGCAGCCCGGCGACCGGCCCGGCTTCGAGAAGCAGGGCAAGCCCGGCTCGTTCTGCTGGGCCGAGGTGTACACCCGCGACAAGGAACGCGTCGACGCCTTCTACGAGTCGGTCTTCGGCTTCCAGGGGACGGACCTGCCCGACGTGTCCATCGACTTCCGGATGTGGTCGCCCGCCGGTACGGAGCCGGGCGAGGATACCGCCATCGGTGGCCGCTCCGTGCTCACCGAGGCCTTCCCCGCCGCGATGCCCGGCCACTTCCTCACCTACTTCAGCGTCGAGGACTGCGACGCGACCGCCGCGACGGTCACCCGCCTCGGCGGGCGGATCCAGGCGGCTCCGTTCGACATTCCATACGGCCGTGTCGCCGTGCTCACCGACAATCAGGGCGCCATCTTCGCCGTACTCGCCGAGCCGGATGCGCAGCCCGGCGTGAAGCCCGAGGCGGCGTAAAATCGCGACTGCGACGACGTGAGCAACCCGAAGTGGACTGCCCGCGTCAGGACCGTGTACGGGGCTCCACACCGCTCCGAACCGCTCCACACCGCTCCGAACCGCTCCGAACCGTGCCGACCTTGCCCGAAACCGGGTGAGACACCCCGATCCGCCCCCGGGTTCGCAACCGTCGCCTCCGACAGGAACAATCAGGGTGCGCACCGCTGAGGGTCTCGGTGGTGAGACGCTGCACGGGGCTGTAGTTGACGGGCTCCTTTCATCTGGGGCCCGTACGGGGAGGTGGCAGGCAAGTGATGGAGCAGCTGACGCAGCATGATCCGAGACGGATCGGTCCGTTCGAGGTACTGGGCCGGCTCGGTGCCGGCGGTATGGGGCTGGTTTATCTCGCCCGGTCGGCCTCCGGCCGCCGGGTGGCGATCAAGACCGTCCGCACCGAGCTTGCCGAGGACCAGCTGTTCCGTGTCCGCTTCACGCGTGAGGTGGAGGCCGCCCGCGCGGTCAGCGGTTTCTACACGGCCGCGGTCGTGGACGCCGATCCGCGGGCGGCCGTGCCGTGGCTGGCCACCGCGTACGTGCCTGCCCCCTCCCTCGAGGAAATAGTGAATGAGTGCGGGCCGATGCCCGCCCAGGCGGTGCGCTGGCTGGCGGCCGGTATCGCCGAGGCCCTGCAGTCCATCCACGGCGCGGGTCTCGTCCACCGTGACCTCAAGCCGTCGAACGTACTGGTCGTGGAGGACGGGCCGCGGGTCATCGACTTCGGCATCGCGTCCGGAGTCTCGAACACCCGGCTGACCATGACGAACGTCGCCGTGGGCACGCCCGCGTACATGTCGCCGGAGCAGGCGCGCGACTCCCGCAGCGTGACGGGCGCGAGCGATGTGTTCTCGCTCGGCTCCACGCTGGTCTTCGCGGCGACCGGGCACGCCCCTTTCCACGGCGCGAACCCGGTCGAGACCGTCTTCATGCTGCTGCGCGAGGGGCCAGATCTGGAGGGGCTGCCGGACGAGCTCCGGCCGCTGCTCGACGCGTGCATGCAGATGGACGCCTCGCGGCGGCCCACACCCGAGGATCTTCAGGCGCAGCTCTCCCCGCATCTCTTCTCCTCCGGCAGTGACGACAGCGGTACGGCGTCGGCGTGGCTGCCGACAGTGGCCACCGCGATGATCGAGACCCGGCGCGGCGGTCGCCTGCCGGTCCCGGCTGCCGTCCCTGCTCCCGTTCCGGCGGCTCCGGCCGCTCCCCCGGTTCCGGCGATCCCGCAGGCACCGCCGCAGCCGCCCCGGCAGCCGGCCCAGCAGCAGCGTGCCGCGGACTGGGACTCCGCCTGGCGCGGCGGCAACGACCCGCGCACCGGCCAGGCCGCACCCCTGCCCGCCGCCATCGCGGGGGTCGGCGGCCCGGTCCGGCTGTCCGGCTCCAAGGTGCCCATCGGCCCCGGCCTCCGGGTCGCCGACGCGGGCCGCGGCGCGGTCGCCGAGGCCGACCCCACGACCGGCTGGGTCCGCCCGCCCGGCGGACTGAACGGCGCGCAGGCCGCGACCAGCGCCCTGCCGGCGCCCGTACCGTCAGCGGTGCAGTCGGCGTCGCCCGTGCCGCCGCCCGCCTCGCCCCCGGACGGCGCGGCCGGGCACTGGCGCCCCTGGCGCTTCCGGATGTCCAACGACGTCTGGGGCACTCCGGTGGTCGCCGGGGACCTGCTGTACGTGACCTCCTTCGAGGTGCACGCCCTGAACGTGGGCAGCGGGCGCCGCCAGTTCAAGACCAGGGACGTGGCGTGGGCGATGGCCGTCGCCGGGGGCCGTATCCACGCCTCGGACGGCCCGACGCTCTACGCCCTCGACGCGGTCGACGGCCAAGAGCGCTGGCGGCTCCAGACCGACGCCTGGGTCTACTCCCTCAAGGTCGACCGCGGCACCGTCCTGACCGGGACGCGCGGCGGCGGCGTCCAGGCGTGGGAGGCGTCCAACGGCGAGAAGCTGTGGGAGACGACCGGCGGCCAGACGGACTTCGAGACGCCCGAGGCCGGGCCGATGATCTTCGGCGACACGGTGTACGTATGGAAGGACGCGCGCCTGCGCGCGCTGGAGGCGCGTACGGGTGTCGAGCGGTGGTCGTATCCGATCGGCGACGCGGCGTCCTGCGGCGGAGTGCCGGTACGGGTGCACCCCGCGTCCGACGGTTACGTCTATATCGCGGCGGGCACCCGCGTCCTGGCCGTCGACATCGCGAACGGCCTGGTCCGCTGGCACTTCGAGTCGCCCGCGGTCTTCCTCTCGGCGCCGGTCTTCGCACCCGGCCCGGCGGTGACGGGCGGCGGCGTCTATCTCGCCGACTACCTCGGCACGGTGTACGCCCTGGACGCCACCACCGGCAAGGACCGCTGGCGCATCGCCACGGAACCGCGCCAGTCGATAGAGCCGGTCCTCGTCGCCAGCGGCAACATCCATGTCGGCAGCGGCAGCGCGCTCTACACCCTGGACGCGGTGACGGGCACGCCGATGTGGCGCTTCGCGGCGGGCGGCGAGGTCATCGGCACGCCTGTGGTGGCCGACGGCCGGGTCCACTTCGGCTCGGCGGACCATGTCCTGTACACGCTGGACGCGAGCGGCGGTCAGCTCCGCTGGAAGCTCGCGACGGGCGGCGAGATCACGGGCTCACCGGTGGCGCGGGGCGGAGTGGTGTACGCGTGCAGCAAGGACCGCTGCGTGTACGCGCTGGACGCGGTCAAGGGCACGGCCACGGGCCGGGGCTCTCCGGGAGCGGCGCGCTAGTCCCGGGCGCCTGGCGGCGACCGCGCCGCGGTAGGTGGTCCGCCTACCGCCCCCAGACCCCCGGTCCTCAATCTCCCCCTACGCCCTGAGGGCGTGGGGGGACCCCCAGACGGGCTTGAATTGCCGGGCAATTCAAGCCTCGCCGGCGTTTGAGGCGCGGGGTTCGGGGCGGAGCCCCGACAAGGGCCCGGGGGCAAACTAAGCCTCGCCGGCGATTGAGGCGCTGGGGGTCCCCCCACGCCCGGCAGGGCGTAGGGGGCGGGTTCGGGGCAGCGCCCCGACAAGGGCCCGAGGCGAAAATTGAGCCCCGCCGGCGATTGAGGCGCGGGGTTTGGGGCGGAGCCCCGCACACCGCGGAACCGTACGCTCCGGTGCCGTGGCGGGCCGTACGCCTCCGGCGTAGCGTCGTCGTCGAGAAGCGACGCATGGGAGGCCGGCGATGACGATCCGCAACATCATCGGTTCGGTCCTCGCTCTCATTGGAGCGACGGCCGCCGTATGGAGCCCCTTCCGTGGCTGGTACGACGGCCGTCGCGGCCGCTATTACCGCGTCGAGGACCTCTTCAACGGCATCACCGCGACCAGGTCCGACCTCGCGGCCTCGATCCTCCTGCCGCTCGCCTTCGCCGCGCTGGTGACCCTCATCGGCCTGGTCCTGCGCTCGCGGCCCCTCGTCGCGCTCGCCGGGCTTGTCGTGCTGGGCTTCACGGTCCTGTGGATGGTCCGCCAGGGTCAGGAGGCGGGCAGCCTGGTGGTCGGCGGCGACGGTTCGGGGCTCGGGGACGGCGTCGCGCTCGCCGTTGGCGGCGGGGTGCTGCTGCTCGTGGCGTCGGTCGTGATGAGCGGTCGCCGCCGCCGGGAGGCGCTGGAGGAACCTCCCGGGTACGGTCCCACGGGATATGGGGCCCCAGGATATGGGCCTCCGGAGTACGGACCGGCTGGACACGAGCCTCCGGAGCACGGTCCCGGGCCGGATCGCTGGGACGAATCACCGCCCGGTCGCAGCTGATACACGGCCCCGGCTTTTGCGGACGCCGGGGTCTTGATCAAGCGCTGCTATGGTGACATGCGCTCGTCAGATCGAGCACACACCTATGCGTTCAACGGGGGTTGAAACGTGAAGATTCGTCATGTCCGCGCCATCGCCGTCTTCGGCATCGCGATCGTCGCCCTGACCGGAGCCCGCGGTTCCAGCGGCGGCAGCTGTGGTGGTTCCAGCAGCGGAAGCGGCTCCAGCAGCAGTAGCGGCGGCGGCAGCAATGACAACAGCACCACCACAGGCGGCTCCACCGGCTCCGTCTCCGGCGGCTCCAGCGCCAACAAGGCCGAGCGCGACGTCCGCATAGACGAGTGCGGGCTCGACGCCGCCGGCAAGAACCTCACTGTGAAGATCACCGTCACCAACAGTGACTCCCTCGCGTACGCCTACGACGTCAGCCTGCAGTTCAAGGGCGACCTCGGCGACGACGTGAACACGGCCATCGCCCGGGTCGACGACCTCCAGGTCGCGGCGGACGGCACCCAGTCCGGCGAGGCGAGCACCCCGTACACCGGCAGCGGCGACGGCTCCGAGTACAAGAAGTGCGAAGTCGTCAGCGCCAGCCGCACCGCGAGCTGACACCTCCCAGAGGGACTAGCGCAGGCGGTAATCGCCCCTGCCCCGCCCGCTCGTGAAGAGCTCGGCCTGCCGTTCCGGCGGCAGGTTCCCGAGCGCGATCAGGTGCGGGGCATGGGCGAGCGCCTGCGTACGCGCCGCCTCCTTCGCCGCCCACACCGCGCGGACGGTGCCCTGCACCGCCTCCGTCGGGTACCCGGCGATCGTGCGGGCGCAGCGCACGGCCGCGTCCAGCGCGCCGCCGGGCGCGGTCAGTTCGGACACCAGCCCCGTTTCGTACGCCCGGCGCGCGGAGAGCCGCTCGGCCGTCCCCATCAGCGCCATCCGCGCCACCTCGCCGAACGGCATCCGCTGCGCGAGGTAGATCGTCTCGTACGCGCTGACCATGCCGTACGTCGTATGCGGATCGAAGAAGGCGGCCTCCTCGGAGGCGACGATGAACTCCGCCTCGCCGAGCAGATAGAACGCCCCACCGCACGCCATCCCCTCCACCGCCGCGATCACCGGCTTCCACAGGTCGTTCGCCTTCGGGCCGACCGCGATCAGCGGATCGTCGATCGAGTACGGGGACGGGGGCTGCGCCACCTCCGCCGAGCGGTCAAGCCCGGTGCAGAAAGCACGGCTCCCCGCGCCGGTGACGACAAGCGCCCGTACGCTCTCGTCGCGCCGGAACTCCCGCCACACGGCGGCCAGGTCCCGCGCCATGCCCAGATCGATCGCGTTGTGCTTCTCGGGCCGGTCCAGCGTGACGACCGCGACCCCGGTGTCCTTGTCCGCCTCGATGCGTACGCTCACGGCCGCTCCAGCAGCCACCGCGGCACCGCGAGCTCGCCGAGGCGGCCGAACGTCACCTTCACCCCGGCCCCGATGCGCAGCCGCGCCGGATCCACCGAGTTCAGCGGCGCGTCCGCCGCCGCGACCACATTGCCGGCCAGCCGGATACGGGGTGCTTCCAGCAGCTCCACCACGACAGCGTTGTACGGGGCCTGGGCGGCGTACGCGGGCAGCAGCGGCGGATGCGGAAGTACGTACGACCAGATACGGCCGCGACCGCTCATCCTGACCCACTCGCCGGAGAAGGACCGGCAGTGCGGGCAGCAGGGCCGCGGCGGAAAGCGCAACTCGCCGCAGTCGGCGCAGGCCTGGACGCGCAGTTCGCCCTGGGCGGCGTACTCCCAGAAAGGCGCGCCGTCCTCATCGAGGACCGGTGCGAGCAGCATCTCAACTCCTCAGCAATACGGCTGACGTGGGGACTCCCTCGCCCGCCGTGACCAGGCAGGTCGCGGCGTCCGGGACCTGCGCGGTGCTGGTGCCGCGCAGTTGCTTCACGCCCTCGGTGATGAGGTTGAAGCCGTGGACGTACGCCTCGCTCAGCCCGCCGCCGCCGGTGTTGAGCGGCAGCCGGCCGCCGATCTCCAGCGCCCCGCCCTCGGTGAAGGCCGCGCCCTCACCGCGTCCGCAGAAGCCGTAGCCCTCCAGCGACAGCGGGACGAGCGGGGTGAACGCGTCGTAGATCTGGGCGACATCGACGTCCTGCGGGCCGAAGTCGGCGGTCTTCCACAGCTGCCGGGCGGCGGTCCAGGCGGGGCCGGTGAGCGGGTCGTCGGTCCAGTAGTTGACCATTCCGTGGTGCTGGGCGGGCAGGCCCTGCGCGGCGGAGTGGACGTACACCGGCCGGCGCGGGCAGTCGCGGGCGCGTTCGGCGGAGACGAGTACGCAGGCCAGCGCGCCATCCGTCTCCAGACAGTTGTCGAAGAGGCAGAGCGGCTCGCTGATCCACCGGGCGGTCATATACATCTCGCGGGTCAGCGGGCGTTCGTACATGATCGCGGCGGGGTTCTGGTTGGCGCGGTTGCGGCAGGCGAGCGCGACATTGAAGAGGTGGTCGCGGGTGGCGCCGTACTCGTGCATATAGCGGCGGGCCAGCATGCCGATCTCGTCGGCGGGCCGCAGCAGTCCGAAGGGGCGGGTCCACTGAGCGGGGGTGGGGAGCTGCACCGCCGTGTTTTTCCAGGGCCGTGGGCCCGAGCCGCGTTTACGGGAGCGCCAGGCGACGCCGACGCTCGCCTGGCCGGTCGCGATGGCCGCGGCGAGGTGGGCGAGGGTCGCGCAGGAGCCGCCGCCGCCGTAGCCGACCTTGGAGAAGAAGGTCAGATCCCCGGTGCCGATGGCCTTGGCGACCTCGACCTCGTCGGTCTCCTCCATGGTGTACGAGGCGAAGCCGTCGACCTCGGAGGGGTCGATCCCGGCGTCGGCGAGCGCGGCGAGGATGGCGCGGCAGGCCAGCGCCTTCTCGGTTTCGGGGAGGTGTTTCGCGAACGGGGTCTGGCCTATGCCGACGATCGCTGTCGCGTCCTTGAGGCTCGCCATGGCCCGGAGAGTACAGCTAATCTGACGGTTAGTCAGCTAGGTCGGCTACGTCGGCTACTGGAGGGGTGGCGTCATGGACTGGTGCAGCGTTCCCGAGCTGGTGTGGTCGTCCGCCGAGCGGTACGCGGAGCGCGAGGCGGTGGCCGAGGGCCGTACGCGCGTCTCGTACGCCGAACTCGGCGAGCGGGTGGAGCGGGCGGCGGCGGCCTGCATGGCCGCGGGCGTCGAGCCGGGCGACCGGGTCGCGGTGTGGGCGCCGAACACCCTGGACTGGATCGTCTCGGCGCTGGGCGCGGTGAGCGCGGGGGCGGTGCTGGTGCCGCTGAACACACGCTTCAAGGGCACGGAGGCGGCGTACGTCCTGGCCCGTTCCCGCGCGAAGCTCCTCTTCATCACCGGAACCTTCCTCGGCACGTCGTACGTTGCCTCACTACGGCGCTCCGGCGCCGAACTGCCCGACCTGGAACAGGTGGTCGTCCTCGCCGACTCGGCCCCCGAGGACTACCGCGCCTGGAAGGACTTCCTGGCGGGCGGCGACGGCGTGACCTCGCGAGAGGTACGGGCCAGGGCCGCGTCCCTGACGCCCGGCGACCCTTCCGACATCATCTTCACCTCGGGCACCACCGGAAGCCCCAAGGGCGCGGTCATCACCCACGCGCAGACGCTGCGCTGCTACGACACCTGGTCCGAACTGGCCGGACTCCGCGAGGGCGACCGCTATCTGATCGTGAACCCCTTCTTCCACACCTTCGGCTACAAGGCGGGGATCATCGCCTGCCTGACGCGCGGCGCGACGATGATCCCGCAGCCGGTCTTCAATGTGGACACGGTCCTGGCCAACATCGCCGCGGAGCGGGTCTCGGTGCTGCCGGGTCCGCCGACGCTCCACCAGTCCCTGCTGGACCACCCGCAGCGCGGGGCGTACGACCTGTCGGCCCTGCGTCTGGTCGTGACGGGCGCGGCGGTCGTCCCGCTCCAGCTGGTCGAGCGCCTCCGTACCGAGCTGAACGTCTCCACGGTGCTGACCGCGTACGGCCTGAGCGAGGCAAGCGGCATCGTGACGATGTGCCGCCGGGGCGACCCGCCCGGGGTCATCGCCTCGACCTCGGGCCGCGCGATCCCCGGCACGGAGGTACGCATCGAGGCGGGCGAGGTCCTGGTCCGCGGCTACAACGTCATGCGGGGCTACTTCGAGGACCCGGAGGAGACGGCGAAGGCGATCACGGAGGACGGCTGGCTGCGGACGGGGGATGTGGGGGTCCTGGACGAGGAGGGCAACCTCCGGATCACCGACCGGATCAAGGACATGTTCATCGTCGGCGGCTTCAACGCGTACCCGGCGGAGATCGAGCAACTGCTCGGCCTCCACCCGGCTGTGGCGGACGTGGCGGTGATCGGGGTGCCGGACGCACGGCTGGGCGAGGTGGGGAAGGCGTACGTGGTGAGGCGGCGGGGGGCGGAGCTGGCGGGGGAGGAGCTGATCGCGTGGGCGCGGCGGGAGATGGCGAACTACAAGGTGCCGAGGGGGGTGGAGTTCGTGGCCGAGCTTCCGCGTAACGCGAGCGGCAAGGTCCTGAAGCGAACGCTGCGGGTGCGGCGCCCTGACGCGTGACCTCGGGCCCTTGTCGGGGCGCTGCCCCGAACCCCGCTCCTCAATCGCCGGAGAGGCTTAGGTTTCTCGCCGGCGGGGCTCCTTTGGAGCCTGTCCGGCGATTGAGGACACCGCCCGAAGGGCGGTACGGGGTCTGGGGCGGAGCCCCAGTTCTACCCGCCCAACCGCACCGGGATCTCCTGCCACCCGTACGCGATGAACGACGGGACCTGCCGCAATTCCTCCGGCGTAACCGCCAGTTCCAGGCCCGGGAAGCGCTCGAACAGCGCCGGCAGCGCCGTCCCCGCCTCCATCCGGGCCAGCGGAGCACCGATGCACCGGTGCACCCCGATCCCGAACGCCATATGGTCATCCGCTCCCCGCCCCGCATCGAACGACTCCGCGCTCTCCCCATAGTGCGCGGGATCCGTTCCCGCCCCCGCGTACGTCGTCAGGATCGCGTCCCCCGCGGGGATCGTCACCCCGTCCACCGTGATGTCACTGACCGCGAACCGCAGCGGCAGGCTCGCGATCGACGGATGGACCCGCAGCACCTCGTCGATGACGCCGTCCCAGCTGATCTCACCCGCCCGCACCGCGGCCAGCTGTTCCGGGTGGGTGAGCAGCGCGACCACCGCGTTGCCGATCAGGTTGACCGTCGTCTCGAAGCCCGCGCCGATGACCAGCAGCAGCGTGTAGAGCAGCTCCTCGTCGCTCAGCCGGTCGCCGTCCTCGTCGTCGCGGACCTTGATCAGCTCAGTGGTCATGTCGTCGCCGGGGTGGGCGCTCTTGTACGCGATGAGCGCGGGCAGCACCGTGCCGATCTGCTGCTGCACAGACGCGGCGTGCTCCGGGCTGGGGTCGGACGTGTCCATGATCGCGGCGATCATCCGGCCGGTGTCCTCGCGCATGTCCTCGGGGACGCCGAACAGCTCGCAGATCAGCCGCATCGGCAGCGGCTGCGCGAAACCGGCGCGTACATCCACCGGTTCACCGGACTCCCCCGCCACCGCCAGCTGCTCCAGCAGCTCCGCGGTGATCTCCTCCACGCGCGTACGCATCAGCTCCGTACGCCGCGCCGTAAAACTGGGCGCGACAAGCTTGCGCAGCCGTGTGTGATCCGGCCCGTACGTCGACAGCATGTTGACCACGCCGACCCAGCCCATGATCCAGCCCCACGACGGGTGTTCGCCGATCTCGGGCCACAGCGACCAGTGCTTGCGCGGGTCCTTGCTGACCCGGGGGTCCAGGATCAGGCCCTTGAGCGTGTCGTAGCCCGTGGGCGCCCAGGCCGGGATGCCGCCGGGGAGTTCTACGGGCACGATCGGGCCGAGGGCCCGCAGCCGGGCGTACTCGGCGGTGATGTCGGCGCCGAACGGGTCGAGGGCCACACGGCTGGTCATGGTCATGCACGCTCTCCTGGCTGGTCGGGGGTACGGGGGGTGAAGCGCACGGGAAGCGCCGTCAGGGAACGGTGGAACGGGCCCGGCCGCCAGGTCAGGCGTTCGCGCGAGGTGACCGGCTCCAGGTCCGGGAGCCACTGGGTGAGCCGTTCGATCGCCTCCGTGGCGATCAGCAGGGTCTGCTGCTTGACCGGGCACGCGTGCTCGCCCGCCGACCACGACAGGTGCGAGGCGTCGTGCGGATGGTGCGCGCCGACGAACTGCTGCTCGGCGAAGTGGCCGAGCGCCCCGTACGAGACGACGACCGGAACCGCCGCCTGGATCCAGACGCCGTGGAAGCTCAGCGACTCGCGCGCGAAGTGGATTCCGTAGTTCGACAGCGGCGTCTCGTACCGCAGCACCTCGACGACGGCGTCCATGACGGGACGGGAGCCGCTGGTGAGGGTCGAGTAGTAGGCCGGGTTGCCCAGGATGCGGGACAGCGCGTTGGAGACGAGGTTCGCGGTGGGCTCGTGGCCCGCGCCGAGGGTGAGGAAGACCTGCCAGGTCACTTCCTCGGGGGTGAGGGCCAGCGGGTGGTCGAGCAGCCAGCTGGTCAGGTCATTGCCGCGCTGGTCGCTCTTGGCGGCGATGAGTTCGATGACGTAGCGGCCGTACTCCGCCTCGCCCTGCGCCGACTGTTCGCCGCCCTCCATCAGCATGCCGAGCGCGTCGCTGAGGCGTCCGCTCTCGCTGTCCGGCAGGCCGAAGAGGTTGTTGAAGATCAGGCCCATCAGCGGGCGGGCGAATCCCGAGACGAGGTCGGTGCCGCCCGCGGGGCCGAACCGCGACACCAGCACGTCCACCGCGTGGTGCACGCGCTCGCGCAGGTCCTGCGGCTCCACCAGGTCGAAGGCGTCGACGAGGGTCCGGCGGTAGCGGTTGTGCGCGTCGCCGTCGGAGAAGAGGGCGTTGGGCCGCCACCGCATCATGCCCAGGATCGGCGAGTCCTCGGCGACCGTCACCTCCCAGGCCCTGGGGTCGTGCGACCAGGTCTCGGTGTCGTGCAGCAGATCCAGGGCGGCGCGGCGGTCGGTGACGACGTACGCGGGGACTCCGGGCGCGAGTTCCGCCCAGCCGATCGGGCCCTGGGCCTTCAGCGTCGCGTAGTAGCGGTGCGGGTCGGCGGCGAAACCGTCGTCCCACAGCCGGACCGGCGCGGACAGCGAGAAGGCGTCCACGGGAGCGGGGTACGGGGAAGGGGAAGGGGAAGCGGAAGTGGAAGCGGGATACGAGGTCGGATTCACCGGGTCTCCGGGCTGTGGCTCTGGGCGCTCTGGCTCTGGCGGGCGATGAGGTGCTGTACGAGGGAGAGCAGCGCGTCGATCGAGGCGTTGGTGTCGCGGGCGTCGCACGTCACCATCGGCGTACCCGGCTCCAGGTCCAGGGCGCCGCGCAGCTGCTCCTCGGTGTACGGGCGGGAGTCGGGGAAGGTGTTGAGCGCGACGGCGTACGGCAGCCCCGCCTCCTCCACCAGTCCCAGTACGTCGAAGGAGTCGTCGATACGGCGCGTGTCGACCAGCACGAGCGCGCCGAGCGCCCCGTACGCGATGTCCGCCCACAGGGAGCGGAAGCGTTCCTGCCCCGGGGTGCCGAACAGATACAGGACGATCCCCCCGGCCAGCGAGATCCGCCCGAAGTCGATGGCGACGGTCGTCGTGGTCTTGTCCCGTACACCGGCGAGGTTGTCCACCGAGACCGACGCCTCGGTCAGTTGCTCCTCGGTGTGCAGCGGCCGGATCTCGGAGACGGAGTCGATCAGAGTCGTCTTGCCGACCCCGAAGGGGCCGGTCACCACGATCTTCACCAGTTCACGGGCGGTGTCCGGCAGGTGCAGGCCACCGCTGCCGTTCTTGAGGCTATAACTTGAGGGCGCGGAGGCCATCGGCGACTCTCTTCAGCAGGTCACTGTCGGGCTTGGCAGCGAAGGGGACCGGCGGGCGGGCGCTCACCAGCCCCTGGTCGGTCAGATCGGCAGCGAGTACGCGTACGGCCGACACCGGCAGCTCCAGCAGCGCCGCGGTCTCCACCACGGTCAGCGAGCCGCCGTCCAGCGTCCGGAGCAGGTTCTGCTGGGCTGCGGGGAGCGATGCGGGCACGGGCCCGGCGCCCCCGGTCAGCACGGAAAGGCGCTCCAGGCTGTTACGGCTCGGCCGCGCGACTCCGCCGGTGGACAGGTACGCGGGGACCAAGGGGCGACCGCTCCGGCGGCCGGTCATGCCTCGGCGCCGCCGTCGGCTCCGCGGGGGGCCGCGGCCATCGTCTTCTCGCCGAGCCTGGCCACCTGCGAGTGGACGCGGTGGCCGAGCAGGTCGAGTCGTACGTGGGGATCGCCGAAGGCGGCCACGCAGGTGCCGTGGTCGGTGGGCGCGACCAGGATGTAGCCGAGGTCGGACTCGATGACGACCTGGCGCAGGTGGGCGTTGTCCTGATCGGCGAAGGCAGCGGCGGCGGTACGGCACGCGCCCTGCACGGTGCCGATGATCGCGGCGACGCGTTCGGCGGAGGCCTGGGACAGCGCCGTGGAGTAGCCGGAGATGAGACCGTCCCTGGTGAGCAGGACGGCGGCCTGGACGTGCGGGATCTCCAGGATGGGATCGAGCACCCATGCCGTGTCGCCGGTGTCGCGGCTGGTCATCGGGGGTCGTTCCCTTCGGTGGTGGCGGGCGCGGCGACCGTGGCGACCGCGGCGGCGTTCCGTGCGGCGGCGGTCGCGGCTTGGAGGGCGCCGAGCGCGGCGGCGGCCTCATCGGGGCTGCGCGGTGGCGACAGGGGCTCGGTGGCCGCCGCGGGCGGGGGCGGCGGTCCTTCACCCCGGGAGCGGCGGCGGCGCTGGGGCAGTACGTCACCGTCCGGCGCGGCGGCGTGCGTGATGGCGGCGTACGGACTCCCGGTGTCGGCATCCGTGACGGGGGCGAGGGGCGTCGTGGCGGGGTCCGTGTCGTAGCCCGCAGCCGCCTGTGCCTTCTCGGCAGTCGAGGGCGTCGAGGGCATCGAGGGCGTCGAGCGGGTCGAGCGGGTCGAGGGCGTCGAGCGGGTCGCGGCCGGCCGGGTGGACCGTGCCGCGCTGGCCGCCGGCGGTCGCTCGGCCGAGTCGATGTGGCTGAGCAGATGGTTCTTGATCAGCAGCACCGCGCGTACGCCGCCGTAGGGCGACGGCGTCGACAGGTCGACGGACAGGTCGAACTGGCGCGTCAGCTGGCCGATCGCGGCCAGTCCCATCCGGGGCGGGTCGCCGAGCTCGGAGAGCATAATCGGCTCGGTCCCTGCCACCATCCGCTGCGCGTGGGCGCGTTCGTTTGTGGCCATGCCGACACCGGCGTCGTCGATGGTCACCGACACGCCGTGGTGGGCGCGTTCGAGGCTGACCGCGACGGTGGTGTCCGGCGAGGAGTGGCGCAGGGCGTTGTCGAGCAGCTCGGCGACGATGATCGCGACCGGCTCGACGGCGTGCGAAACGAGTGCCGTGCCGTCTTCGAGGTGGTTGTGGATCTGGATCCGGTGGTAGCCGACGAGCCTTGCCTGACCACCCGTCACCGCGTCGACGAGGTGTGATTCCTCGCGGGCCAGCCCCACCCACGCCCCGCACACCACCGCGGCGACCTGGGCGCGGCGCAGCGACTGCTCGTTCTCGTGGTCCAGCGCGAAGAAGGTCTGTGACAGCTCGGGGTCGTCGTAGCGCTGTTGCAGCCCGCGCAGGACGTCCTGCAGCCGGTAGAGCCCGGCCTGGATCTCGCGGGTGGCGCCGCGCATACCGGCGCGGGCGGCGGCGTCGACCCGCTTGCGCTCCTGCGCCATCGCGCTCCGGAGCCCTTCCAGCACGCCGTCCAGGCCCGCGCCCAGCTCGGTGCCGGGGACATCGGGGTGCAGGGTGCCGGGCACCTGGACGTGCGGGTGGGCGGTGCGGGAGGCCTCGGCGGGGATGCGCTGCTGTGCCAGGTGGACGACCTCGGCGGTGAACGCCTGTGTGGCGCGGCTGATCTCCTGGCGGGCGAAGTCGACATGAGCCCGCAGACCGGCGATCTCCTCGCGCTGTCTGGCCCGTTGCCGACGGGAACGCAGCAACCCGCTTCCCAGGACGAATGCCGACAGGGTCCCGGCGGCCAGGCCGCCGACGGCCAGGTCCGGTATTTCGATCATCGATTAGACCTCGGGAAGACAGGGGGTGGGGCCGCCCCGGGAGGCGGACTTGCCCATTACACACTGCCTTTGGACCGTCGCGGTCCGTTTTGCGGGAAGATCCTTACGGAATTGTCCCCGAGGTGACTGAATTGGTGTCAAAAGTGTCGTGTGTCTGGCCCCGACGGGGTGTGGTGTGGGAGCGCCGGCTCAGGGCGCCTGGTGGTCGCCGAAGGGGGCGACGGGCGTGTGGTTGTCGCTGAGGGGGGTGAGGGGCATGTGGTTGTCGCTGAGGGGGGTGAGGGGCGTGTGGTGGTCGCCGGCCACTGCGGGCGTCGCGATGCCGGTGGTCAGGGCCACAGCGATGAAGGCTCCAGTCATCAGCCGCTTGGTGCGAGTCATGCCATCTCCTCTGAAGGGTGTGGTCCGCCATTCGCCATTGACTCTAAGCGTGATGGGAACACAAGATCGATGAGTGTCGATGAGTATCGATGAGTGGAGTGCTATTCGGACAACGTTTGGCTGGAACGCGTGGCCGGACATGCCGCGACCGCGGCGGCCCCCCTCCGCGCCGCCGCGGTCGCACCCCGTCCGGTGAAGTCCGGTGTAGTTGGCTCAGCGCGGGCTGGGCGCCGGTGCGTGGTTGTCGCCCTGCGTCGTGGCACCGCCGTCGCTCAGCAGCGCCGGCGGCGCGGGCGCGTGGTTGTCGCCCATCGTGGTGACCGCTTCTTCGGCGACGACTGCCTCGGAGGCGATTGCCTCGGTGAGGAGTTCGTCGGTGATCAGTCCATTGGCCGGCGGCGCGGGCGCGTGGTTGTCGCCCATCGTGGTGATCTCGTTCAGGTTCTTGATGCTGTCGCTCATTTTTCTGCTCCCCCATGGGATTGCCCGACACGAACTGAAGGGGCCTTCTGCCCGGAAACTCCCCCGAGGGTCGCCGGGCAGAAGGCCTGAGAGGACCACACGCCCCATGCGGAGTAGGGTCCCGAGTCGTTCCGCCTGCCCCCCGACGCGACGGATCGACTGCTGTAGAGCATGTCCGACGAGGATAAACATTCGATGAACGGCCTGGTCGGAGGGGTTCCCTCCGCGCCCGGGTGCCCCTTACGCCGCGCTGAGCGGCGAGAGCAGCCCCCGTACTTCCTCGGCCTCCGCCGACCCCAACTGCTCGTGCAGCGTCAGCGCCTCGTGCCAGCACGCCCGTGCCCGGTCCGCCTGCCCCAGGCTGTCCAGGGCCCTGCCCAGGGTGATCAGCACATTCGCCCGGGTCCGGTCGCCGCCGATGCAGCCGATCGCGAGCGCCTGCTCGGCGTGCTGGGCGGCCCGGGCGGGGCGGCGGGCCGAGAGGTGCGCCTGCGCGATACGGAAGAGCGTGGTCCCCTCCCACAGCCGCTGCCGGTTTGCCTCGAAACTCTCCAGCGCCTCGAGCAGTTGCTCCAGCGCCTCGGCGTGGCGCCCCGCCTGCGTGAGCGCGACGCCCAGGGCGTAGCGGGCGTTGGCCAGCCGCAGGGTGAGCCCGATGTGGTCGTAGATCTCCAGGCCGCGCCGGGCGAGATCGATGGCGTTGGACGTACGGCCCATGAAGAGGTTGAGCCGGGAGAGGTTGCACAGGGCGGTGGCTTCGCCCGGAGCGTTGTCGTCCGCGCGGGAGCCTTCCATCGCATCCAGGAGATACCGCTCGGCCTCCGCGTACCGCCCCTGGATGAGGGCGATGATGCCGCGGTCGTTATTGGCCCAGTAGAGGGGTGTGAAGTCGTCGGCTCGCGCCGCGAGCACCGCGGCCCGGCCCGCCTCTTCGTCCGCCTCGTCGTAACGCCCCGCTACCAGGTGCACATTGGTGAGGATGGTATGCGCCCGCGCCTCGGCGCGGATGTCCCCGGCCTCCTGCGCGGCTCCCCGCGCGATCAGCGCGGCGGACTCGTACTGCTTGGAGTTGGCGCCCGACTCGCCCAGGTCCTTGGCCGCCCACAGCAGGTCGATCGCGCGCCGCAACCGGTTGCCGGACATGGACTGCTGCGCGCACGCCAGCAGGCAGTTCGCCTCGGTGTACAGCCAGTCCAGCGCGGCGTGGCGTCCCGAGAAGTCCAGACCCTCGTACGTCGTCGGCTCCAGGTGGTTCACCAGACGGTCTCCCGGGCGCTCGATCGCGTACACCCGGGCCGCCGTCGCCAGGTAGAAGTCCAGCAGGCGCGACAGGGCCAGTTCCCGTTCCACTGGGGGGTGTTCGTCGCGTTCGGCGCATACACGCGCGTAGAGGCGAACCAAGTCGTGGTAGCGGTAGCGGCCCGGCGCGGCCGACTCCAGGAGTGATGTGTCGACCAGGGTTTCGAGCAGGTCCTCTGCCTCTTGGAGCGGAAGGTCCAGTACCGCGGCGGCCGCCGCCAGCGACATGTCCGGGCCGTCCGCCAGGCCCAGCAGGCGGAACGCGCGGGCCTGCGCCGGCTCCAGCTGGCCGTAACCCAGCTCGAAGGTGGCCTTCACCGCGAGGTCGCCCGCCTGGAGTTCGTCGAGCCTGCGGCGCTCGTCGGCGAGCTTGGCGGCCAGGACCGAGACCGTCCAGGTGCGGCGGGCGGCGAGACGGGACGCCGCGATACGGATGGCGAGCGGCAGGAAGCCGCAGGCGGCGACCACATCGAGGGCCGCCTCACGCTCGGCCTGGACGCGTTCCGCCCCCACGATCTTCGTGAAGAGCTGAAGGGCTTCCTCGGGGGACATCACGTCCAGGTCCACCAAGTGCGCCCCCGCCAGGTCGACCATGCGGATACGGCTGGTCACCAGCGCCGCGCAGCCGGCCGTGCCCGGCAGCAGCGGCCGTACCTGGGCCGCGTCGCGGGCGTTGTCCAGCAGGACCAGAATGCGGCGGCCGTCCAGCGTCGAGCGGTACAGCGCGGCCCGCTCGTCGAGCGTGTCGGGGATCGCGGAGTCGGGCGTGCCCAGCGCCCGCAGGAACGTGCCCAGTACGGTTTCGGGCTCAACGGCCCGGGTTCCGGCGCCCTGGAGGTCGATGTACAACTGCCCGTCCGGGAAATGCGGGCGCGCGTCGTGCGCGATGTGCACCGCGAGTGTCGTCTTGCCGACCCCGCCGATGCCCGCGAGCGCCGACACGGCCATCACCGCCCCTTCGGCGCCGCCCAGCCGGTCACCCAGCTCCCGGACGAAGGCGGCGCGGCCGGTGAAGTCGGCGACCGTCGCGGGGAGCTGGAAGGGCCGGGAGACCTGCGGCGAGGAGGGCGCGGGCTCCTCGCTCGGGCGGGCCAGCTCCTCGTCGGCCTGGAGGATGCGCTGCTGGAGCTTGGCCAGTTCGGGGCGCGGGTCGACCCCCAGCTCGTCGGCGAGCAGGCGGCGGGTGTCGGCGTACACGGCCAGCGCCTCCGCCTGCCGGCCGCTGCGGTACAGGGCGAGCATCAGCAGCTCACGCAGCCGCTCCCGCAGCGGATACGCGGCGGTGAGCGCGGTCAGCTCGGAGACGGCGTCCGCGTGGCAGCCGACCTCCAGGTCCAGGTCGAGGCGGGTCTCCAGGAGCTGAAGCCGCCACTCCTCCAGGCGGGCCCGCTGATTCTCGGCGTACGGCCCCGGCACATTGGCCAGCGGCTCGCCGTCCCACAGGCCCAGCGACTTGTTGATCAGCAGCCGGGCCTGGCAGCGGTCTCCGGCGGCGCGTGCCTTCTCCGCCTGGGTGGCCAGCTCCTGCGCCACCGTGAGGTCGAGGGCGTCGCTCCCGACCCGTAGCGCATAGCCCCCGGACTCGCTCACCAGGGCGTCGGGACCGAGGGTCTTGCGCAGCCGCGAGGCGTACGTCCGTACGGCCGCGAGGGCCTGCGAGGGCGGGTCCTCGCCCCAGATCGCGTCGATCAGCTCGGACGCGGTCGCCGTACGGCCCGTGCGCAGCAGCAGCGCGGCGAGCAGGGCGCGCTGCTGGGGCGAGCCCGAGATCAATGTCTCTCCGCCGCGCCAGGCGCGCACCGGGCCCAGCACGCTGAAACGCAGGTCAATGATGCCGCTCCGCACCGGAGAGCGCTGCTCCGGTACGTGTGGTCCGCTGTCACGGTCCATCGCTGCTCCCTGCCCCTGCCCCGTGCCGCCGGAATCGCCCTCGACAGTCTGCCCTGTGCATGGCGGCTCCGTCAGCAGCGGGGCGAGTGATCCTCGTGCCTGTTCGGCTGTCGTGGGGCGTCCCACTAGCTGACGATCCGTCAGGTAGCCGCTACCGTGGACCGCATGGAGACCTTCCCGAAGATCATCTCGGTGGACGACCACACGGTTGAGCCCCCCAACGTCTGGCGGGACCGCCTCCCGTCGAAGTACCAGGATCTCGGCCCGCGCATCGTCCGGGCGCCGCTGAAGGAAATGACCTTCCTGGGTGGCCGGTTCGCGCCGGTGATGGGCGCGCAGGGCGACGCGGGGCCGGTGGGTGACTGGTGGGTGTACGAGGATCTGCACCGGCCGCTGACCCGCCTGGACACGGCGGTCGGCTTCGACCGCGACGAAATCAAGCTGGAGGTCATCACGTACGAGGAGATGCGGGCGGGCTCGTTCAGCGTGCCGGAGCGGCTGGCCGACATGGACGTCAACCATGTGCAGTCGGCGCTCTGCTTCCCGACCTTTCCGCGCTTCTGCGGCCAGACCTTCACGGAGGCCAAGGACCGCGAACTGGGGCTGCTCGGGGTGCGGGCGTACAACGACTGGATGGTGGAGGAGTGGTGCGGCCCCGAGGCGCACGGCCGCCTGATCCCGCTGACGCTGATCCCGCTGTGGGACGCGGAACTGGCGGCGGCGGAGGTACGGCGCAACGCGGCGCGGGGCGTGCGGGCGGTCTGCTTCTCGGAGATACCGCCGCATCTGGGGCTGCCGTCGATTCACACGGACGAGTGGGACCCGTTCCTACGGGCGTGCGACGAGACCGGCACGGTCATCGCCATGCACATCGGCTCGTCGAGCCGGATGCCCTCGACCTCTGCGGACGCGCCGCCGGCGGTCGGGTCCACGATCACATTCGCCAACTGCTGCTTCTCGATGGCCGACTGGCTGATGAGCGGCAAGTTCGAGCGCTTCCCCGGCCTGAAGATCATGTACGCGGAGGGCCAGATCGGCTGGATCCCGTACATCCTGGAGCGGGCGGACGTGGTGTGGGAGGAGAACCGCGGCTGGGGCGGCGTCGCGGACAAGGTGCACCGCCCGCCGTCGGAAACCTTCACGGAGCATGTGTACGGCTGCTTCTTCGACGACGCGTTCGGGCTGCGGAACCTGGACGCGATCGGGGTGGGGAATGTGCTGTACGAGACGGATTACCCGCACTCGGACTCGACGTGGCCGAAGTCGAGGGAGGTCGGCGAGGCGCAGATGGGGCACCTGGCGCCGGATGTGGTGGACCGGATCGTGCGGGGGAACGCGATCGATCTGCTGGGGCTGACGGCGGAGGGACTGTGGGCGGGGGCGTAGTGCCTCCAGCCGGGGCGTGAGCGGTGCGGTAGGGCGCTGGCGGCGCCCCGGGAGGGGGAGCTTCGGGACACACCGGCCTGCCCGCTGGGGTGTCCTGGTACGGCACTCCAGGGCACGATCAGGGCATGACGCTGCCGCTCGCCGAAGCCGAGAAGATCCTCGCCGACAACTTCGCCCCCTGGGTGCTCGACCTCGGGCTCTCCGTCGTCGATACCGGCGAGCGGCATGCCGTGCTGCGGCTGCCCTGGTCGGCCCGTATCGCGCGCGAGGGCGGCGCGCTCTCGGGGCAGGCGCTGATGGCCGCGGCGGACACCGCGACCGTCATCGCCGTCGCCTCCGCCCTCGGCGGGTACGCGCCCATGACGACGGTCCAGCAGTCGAGCACCTTCCAGCGCGCGATCACCGGCGCCGACGTACTGATCGACGCCCGGATCACCAAGCTCGGCCGGCGCATGGCGTTCGCGGACATCACCATGACCGCTGACGGGTCGAAGGACGTGGCGGCGCGAGCCTCGACCGTGTACGCCCTGCTGGGCTGAGACGGGGGAGAGCGGCGCGCACGGTCCTGCCCGCGGCCTCGCGAACCACGGGAACACTCCGGCGTGAGCGCGCCCGCGCGCCGACCCCTTGCCTGACGCTCCATCAGCTACCACGATGGGGTTCGCCCGACGTATATGACGATACGTCAGATCAGGCGAGGAGGCGGCGGCATGGTGCAGGTACTGCCCCAAGGGTGGCTGTCGTACGGCATGCAGCTCCCCATCCAGTCGCAGAGCACCATCTACGCCGAGCCCTGGGAGGCCGGCGCCGGAGCCGACGATCTCGCCGAGATCGCCAGGACCGCCGACCGGACCGGGTTCGCGTACCTCGCGAGCTGTGACCACGTCGCGATCCCGCGGCGGCTCGCCGACGCCATGTCCACCGTCTGGTACGACCCCGTCGCGACCCTCGCTTTCCTCGCCGGGATCACCGAGCGCGTACGCCTGCTGAGCCATGTCGCCGTCGTCGGCCTGCGCCACCCCCTCGTGACCGCCAAGCAGTACGCCACCCTCGACCACCTCTCCGGCGGGCGGCTGATCCTCGGGGTCGGGGCCGGGCATGTGCGGGAGGAGTTCGACGCCCTCGGGGCCGACTTCGCGGGGCGGGGGGCCGTGCTGGACGAGACCATGGACGCGCTGCGGGCGGCGCTCGGGCAGGACGAGTACCCCGAGCACACCGGGAAACGGTTCTCCTTCGGCGACCTCGGGCAGCGGCCCAGGCCAAGCCAGCCGCAGGTCCCCCTCTGGGTGGGCGGCTCCTCGCCCGCCGCCCTGCGCCGCGCCGCCCTCCGCGGCGACGGCTGGCTGCCGCAGGGCGACCCGCGCGACCGGCTGCCCGCGCAGATCGCCCGGCTGAAGGCGCTGCGGGAGAAGGCGGGGATCGCCGAGCCCATCGAGATCGGGGCCATCGCCGAGCCGCTGTACGTGGGGCAGCCCGACTGGAACACCGGACGGCACACCCTGAGCGGCAGGCCCGACGCCCTCGCCGAGTCGTTGCGCGACTACGCCGCGATGGGTGTGCACCAGGTCCAGGTGCGGTTCCGCAGCCGGAGCCGCAGTGAACTCACCGACCAGATGGCGGCCTTCGCCGCCGACGTCGCTCCGCACCTGAACTGAGGAGAGTGTCATGGGCAAGCTCGACGGACGCGTCGTCCTGATCACGGGCGCGGCGCGCGGACAGGGCGAGCAGGAGGCGCGCCTCTTCGCGGCGGAGGGCGCGAGGGTGGTGCTCGCCGACGTACTGGACGAGCCGGGCGAGGCCCTCGCCAAGGAGCTGGGTCACACATACGTTCATCTCGATGTGAGCCAGGAAGTCGACTGGATCGCCGCCGTGGCCGCCGCGAAGGAGCGCTTCGGCAAGATCGACGGGCTGGTCAACAACGCCGGGATCCTGCGGTTCAACGAGCTCGTCGCCACCCCGCTGGAGGAGTTCCAGCTGATCACACAGGTGAACCAGGTCGGCACGTTTCTCGGGATACGCAATGTCGCGCCCGAGATCGAGGCGGCCGGCGGCGGCACGATCGTCAACACCGCCTCGTACACGGCCATGACGGGCATGGCGGGCGTCGGCGCGTACGCCGCGTCCAAGCACGCGATCCTCGGCCTGACGCGGGTCGCGGCGCTGGAGCTGGCCGCCAGGAGGATCCGGGTCAACGCGATCTGCCCGGGCGCGGTGGACACCCCGATGAGCAACCCGGACGGCGTGGACCCGGCGGCCGTGGCCGAGCTCTACGGGAAGCTCGTGCCGCTGGGCCGGGTCGGGCAGCCGGAGGAGATCGCCAAGCTCGCGCTGTTCCTGAGCTGCGAGGACTCCTCGTACATCACCGGGCAGCCGGTCGTCATCGACGGCGGCTGGCTGGCCGGTGTGAGCCTGTTCTGACTCCCCTCTGTTGACTGTGCATGCGTGCGGTGGAACAGTCGGTCCCATTCAAATCTGACGATGCGTCAGAAACATAGGACGGTGGTGAACCCCGTGGAATTCGGGCTCTTTGTACAGGGCTACCTCGGCAAGCGCGCCGAAACCGACCCGCTCGCGGAGCACAAGGTGCTGATGGAGGAGACCGAGTACGTCATCCAGGCGGACAAGTCCGGGTTCAAGTACGCCTGGGCCTCCGAGCACCACTTCCTGGACGAGTACTCGCACCTGTCGGCCAGCGACGTGTTCCTCGGCTACCTCGCGCACGCGACGGACCGGATCCACCTGGGCTCGGGCATCTTCAACCCGCTGGCGCCCGTGAACCACCCCGTGAAGGTCGCCGAGAAGGTCGCCATGCTCGACCACCTCTCCGAAGGCCGCTTCGAGTTCGGTACGGGGCGGGGGGCCGGCAGCCACGAGATCCTCGGCTTCCTGCCGGGCATCACCGACATGAACCACACCAAGGAACACTGGGAAGAGACGATCGCCGAGTTCCCCAAGATGTGGCTCCAGGACGAGTACGCGGGCTTCCAGGGCAAGCACTGGTCGCTGCCACCGCGGAAGGTCCTGCCGAAGCCGTACGGGAAGTCGCACCCAGCCATGTGGTACGCGGCCGGGTCACCGCCGTCGTACGCCATGGCGGCGAAGAAGGGGCTCGGGGTGCTGGGCTTCAGCGTGCAGAAGGTCTCCGACATGGAGTGGGTGCTGGAGCAGTACAAGACGGCGATCATCGAGGCGGAGCCGGTCGGGGACTACGTCAACGACAACGTGATGGTGACCTCGACGGCGATCTGCGCGCCGACGCACGAGGAGGCGGTGCACATCGCGGCGACCAGTGGTCTGCACTACCTGCAGTCGCTGGTTTTCCGGTACCACGACACGTTCCCGCGGCCGGAGGGGTTCCCGGTGTGGCCGGAGACACTGCCGGAGTTCAACGAGGAGATCATCGAGCTGCTGATCGCGGAGGAACTGCTGATCTGCGGGGATCCGGGGGAGGTGCTGCGGCAGTGCAAGAGGTGGGAGCAGGCGGGCGCGGATCAGTTGTCGTTCGGGCTGCCGGTCGGGATCTCGTACGAGAACACGCTGC
This sequence comes from Streptomyces sp. NPDC052236, assembly GCF_044548015.1. Lineage (NCBI taxonomy): Bacteria > Bacillati > Actinomycetota > Actinomycetes > Kitasatosporales > Streptomycetaceae > Streptomyces > Streptomyces sp. NPDC052236. The sequence continues at coordinate 247,279 of NZ_JBIUBL010000013.1, forward strand.
AGTCGATACGGCTGATCGGTGAGCATGTGATTCCGCAGATCGACACGGACCCGGTGCACCGGACGTCGCGGTTCCGCGAGGCGGCGGGCGCGTAGCCGCTGCGCGGGGCTTGTCCCCTACCCGCCCTCCCCCTACGCCTAGCGGCGTGGGAGGTACCCCCATCCCTTAACCAAGGGGCTTCGCCCCCTGGACCCCCGTACCGCCTTCGGCGGTGTCCTCAAACGCCGGACGGGCTTGGTTTCCCGCCCGTCCGGCGGAAAACCAAGCCTCGCCGGCGATTGAGGCGCGGGGTTCGGGGCGGAGCCCCGACGAGGGCCGGACATTGTCAGCCTCGCCGGCGATTGAGGCGCGGGGGCTCGGGGGCAGCGCCCCCGACAAGAACGGCGACGGCCTCCCGGACCGTCGCCCACCGCTCCGGCCGGAGCGCCCGCACCCGGCAGCGGCCTGCCCGCGCGCCCCGGCCGGAGCCACCAACCCGGAGCCATAAATCCGCACGGAAGGGACTTCACGCCATGCTCGACCACCTCATCCGCGCCGCCACCGTCGTGGACGGCACCGGCGCCCCCGCCTACCCCGCCGACCTCGGCATCCGAGACGGCCGCATCGCCCTCATCGCCGCCCCCGGCACCGTCACCGAAGACGCCAGGACGACCGAGGACGCCACCGGGCTCGTCCTCGCGCCCGGGTTCGTGGACCCGCACACGCACTACGACGCGCAACTCTTCTGGGACCCGTACGCCACCCCCTCCCTCAACCACGGCGTCACCACCGTCGCCGGCGGCAACTGCGGCTTCACCCTCGCCCCCCTCAACCCCGACCGCCCCGACGACGCCGACTACACCCGCCGCATGATGTCCAAGGTCGAGGGCATGTCCCTGGTCGCACTCGAAGAAGGCGCGCCCTGGAACTGGCACACCTTCGGCGAGTACCTGGACGCCCTGGAGGGCCGTATCGCGGTCAACGCGGGCTTCATGGTCGGCCACTGTGCCCTCCGCCGCCACGTCATGGGCCCCGACGCCATCGGCGGTCAGCCAACGCCCGCCCAACTGGACCAGATGCTCCGCCTCTTCCACGACGCGATGGACGCGGGCGCGTGGGGCCTGTCCACCACCCAGTCCTCCACCCACTCCGACGGTGACGGAAAGCCGGTCGCGTCCCGCCACGCCCAGCCCGCCGAACTGCTCGCGCTCTCCCGCGCCGTCGCCGACCACGAGGGCACCCAGCTCGAAGCGATCGTCGCGGGCTGCCTGGACCAGTTCTCCGACGACGAAATCGGCCTGCTCGTGGAGATGAGCGCCGCCGCCGGACGGCCCTTGAACTGGAACGTCCTCACCATCGACGCCTCCGTCCCCGAGCGCGTGCCGCGCCAGCTCCTGGCGAGCGAGCGAGCCCGGAAGTCCGGTGCCCGCATCGTCGCCCTGACCATGCCGATCCTCACTCCCATGAACATGTCGCTGGGCACCTTCTGCGCGCTCAACCTCATCCCCGGCTGGGGCGACATCCTCGGCCTCCCCGTCCCCGAGCGCATCGAGAAGCTCCGCGACCCTGCCGTACGGGCGGAGATGCTGCGCCGCGCCGACTCCAAGGAGGCGGGCGTCTTCCGCCGCCTCGCCCACTTCGGCCGCTACGTCATCGGCGACACCTACTCCCCCGAGAACGAAGGCCTCAGCGGGCGCGTCGTCAAGGACATCGCCGCCGAACGCGGCCAGGACGCGTTCCAGTGCCTGGTCGAGATCTGCTCCAACGACCGGATGCGTACGGTCCTGTGGCCCATGCCCACCGACAACGACCCCGACTCCTGGGAGCTGCGCCGCCAGACCTGGCTCCACGAGGACGTCATGCTCGGCGGCTCCGACGCGGGCGCGCATCTGGACCGGATGTGCGGGGCGCCGTACACCACCCGCTTCATCGGCGACTGCCTGCGCGGACGCAAGCTCGTCAGCCTGGAGGAGGCGGTACGGATGCTGACCGACGACCCGGCGCGCCTCTTCGGTCTGCGCGAACGCGGCCGGATCCAGGAGGGCTTCCACGCCGACCTCGTGCTCTTCGACCCGGAACGAATCGAAGCGGGCCCGGCCACCCTCGTACACGATCTGCCCGGCGACAGCCCGCGCCTGGACGCGAAGGCCATCGGGATCGTTTCGGTGCGCGTCAACGGCGTCGAGGCGATACGGAACGACCAGGTCACCGGGGCCGTACCGGGCCGGGTTCTGCGCTCCGGCCGGGACACCAGGACGGTGTCCACCAAGTGAGCGCAACGCAGCCGCTTTTCATCGGGGGCGAGTGGGTCGAGCCGGACGGCGGCCACTACGAGGTCGTCAACCCGGCGACGGAGGCAGTCGTCGGTCTCGCGCCCGAGGCGAGCCGCGCGCAGGTGTACGCCGCTGCCGCCGCCGCCCGCGAGGCGTTCCCCGCCTGGTCGCGTACGCGCCCCGAGGAGCGCGCCCGGATCCTCGACGCCGCCGCCGACGTCATCCAGCGCGAGTCGGAGCCGTACGCCCTCCTCGCCCGCGCCGAGAGCGGCGCGACAACCGCGACCGCGCGCGGAATGCAGGTCGCGGTGGGCGCGGCCCGCTTCCGGCGGTACGCGAAGGGCGCGCTGGAACCGGTCGAGCAGGCGCTGCCGCCACAGATCAACGCGGCGGGCCCGATGGGGGCGGCGGGCGTCTTCGGGGCGCTCGCCGTACGCCGCCCGGTCGGCGTGGTCACATGCGTCACGTCGTACAACAACCCCTGGGCCAACCCGGCGGGCAAGGTCGCGCCCGCGCTGGCGATGGGCAACACGGTGGTGGTCAAGCCCGCCCCGCAGGACCCGCTGTCCGTCTACCGGATGGCCGAGGCACTGGCGGAGGCGGGCGTGCCGCCGGGTGTCGTGAATGTCGTCACCGGGTCGCGTACGGAGGTGGGGGAGGCGGCGGTCGAATCCCCGGACGTCGACATGGTCAGCTTCACCGGCTCCACGGCGGTCGGACAGCGCATCGCGGAGGTCTGCGGGCGAAGCATGAAACGCCAGCTGATGGAACTGGGCGGAAAGGGCGCGGCGGTCGTCTTCGACGACGTGGACGAGGCTCGGCTCGCCTCGGCGGTGAAGGGCATCGGCACGACGTTCGCCTTCTACAGCGGCCAGATCTGTACGGCTCCGACGCGGGTGATCGCCCAGCGCGGGATCTACGACCGGCTGGTGGCGGGCCTGACGGCGTACCTGGGCCATCTGACGGTCGGCGACCCGGCCGAACCGGGCACAGTCGTCGGCCCGGTCATCTCGGCGGCCCACCGGGACCGCGTCGAGTCGTACATCGAACTCGGCCGGAAGGAGGGCGCGCGGCTCGTGGCGGGCGGCGAGCGGCCTGCGCGGGAGAAGGGCTTCTACGTCGCGCCGACGCTCTTCGCCGACTGCACGAACGACATGCGGGTGGTGCGGGAGGAGATCTTCGGCCCGGTGGTGGTCGTGGTCCCCTTCGACGCCGAGGAGGAGGCCATCGCGCTGGCGAACGACAGTGACTACGGTCTGATCGACTACGTGTGGTCGGGGGACGTGGCGCGGGCGTTCCGGGTGGCGGGGCAGCTGCGGGCGGGCGGGGTCGGGGTGAACACGATCGGCCGGAACATGGAGGCGCCGTTCGGCGGGTTCAAGAAGAGCGGGGTGGGGCGGGATGTGGGGTCGTACGCGCTGCACGCGTACAGCGAGCTGCAGTCGCTGGTCTGGCCGGGCTAGACGTCCAGAGCAGCGGAAAGGGTGCGATGTCTCTGCCGGAGATCCGTATTCCGGGGGCTTGCACACCCCCCGCGCGATCAGCACGTCCAGCAGCACGACCTCGCCCTTCTCCTGATACACCGTCGTGAACCCGGATTAGCGCCTGCGAGGGCAGTGCGTTACGCCAACTGCGTGGCGCGCGGCCCTCAGCCGCCCAGGAACACCGGATTCGTGAACGCCGCCAACGGCCCCGGCAGGCCCGGCACCACCGCCGCGTGGCGGACCTCCGCGCGGACGTACGCCGCGTACGACGCCGTCGTACGCCACTCCACCGTCGCCACCCCCGACGCCGGGATCGCCGCCGTGTGCAGCACCCCCTGGTCCGTCACGATGCGCGCCGAGCAGTCCGGCGCGCCCGCCACCTCCAGGCGGACCGTGACCGGATCATCCGCATCGACCCGCAGCCGCTCGCCGATGCCCGCATGGCGGCCACGCCCGCCCGCCGCCGAGAACGAAAGCGACACCGCCTTCGACTCGGCGACGTACGAACGTCCCGCGCGGATGCCGTCGAGGATCGCCTCACGCGTCAGGTCCTCCGCGAGGACCACCGTCTGCGGGGTGCCGATCGGGTCCGGGTGGCGGTGTGCGTCGCTGCTGCCCATGGCGGGGGTCCAGCGCTTGCCGGACCATACGGACGCGACCAGCGTGTTGTCCCACGCCTGGAGCGAGACCTCGTCGTCCGGCCCGAACGGGCCGTTCCACACCTCCACCGCGTCCGCCTCGCCGAAGCCGAACTTCCAGTTGCAGCCGATGCAGGTGGCGTGCGGATGCGCCGGTACGACCAGGCCGCCCGCGCGGCGGATCTCGCGCGCGTAGTGGCCGAACCGGTTGTCGCGCGCCCGGTAGCGCCAGTCGATGAACGTGCCGGGGTCCGTGCCCAGCGCCACCAGATGGCCGTTGCGTGTGGTGACCTCCTCGCCCATCAGGATCAGCAGGTCGTCGCCCGCCTGGTCCGCCCAGTGGGCGTGCGCCGCATGCGTGTTGTGCTCGGACGTGTTGACGAAGTCGAGCCCGGCGGCACGGGCGAGCGCCGCGATCTCGGTGGGCGTGCGCCTGCCGTCCGAGTACCAGGAGTGCAGATGACAGTCCCCCCGGTACCAGGCCCGGCCCCGCCCCTTGGCCCGCTCCGGCGGATAGACCGGCTTCGCCGTCTGGCCGGGCGCGCCGTACCGGAGCGTGATGGTCACCTCGTACGTCAGGCCCGCCGGCGAGACGGTGTACGGACCCAGCGCGATGTTCCAGGTGCCCGCGCGCACGGGACCGGGGATGTAGCCCGGGGTCGCGTCGTCCGCGCGGATGAAGAACTCCGTACGGGCGCCACCCGACCAGCCCCGGAAGCCCTCGCCGCCCAGCTCCGTGCCGCGCTCGTCGAAGATGCCGATGTCCAGGGCGTTGCCCTGCGTGCCGGCGGGCATGACGGGCCGCTCGTAGAGGTACGAGACGTGGATCTCGCGTACGCCCCGGGGGACTTCGACCGGCAGATAGACGAAGTCGGGGGAGCCGGTCGGCAGAGTGCCGCGTACGACCTTGGTGTCCTCGCCGCTGCTCGGGGCGGCGTTCGCGAAGCTCACGCTTCCCAACGTAAGGGCAGCGGCGGCTCCCGTCACGAGCAGTCCGCGTCTTCCCATCGCGTGGTGCGGTGCGTGTTCGTCGTTGCACATGCCGTCGGCTCCCCAGGGTGATGAGTGGGACAGGGGTGGATGCACTGCTGCACTCGAACCCTGGTATTGAGCCGTGAACGGCCGGGCAAGCGAAGGGGTTTGGTGGATGGCGCGGCCATTTCCAGTCGGGGTGGCGGTCCCGGTGCGTGCGGTGCGGCATACCGTTGACCAGCCACCAAAGAAGATGGACGACGGAGGAGCCCGATGCGGATCTCGACCACGATCTTCCTCACGGACGAGACGATCACGCCCGTACGGCTGGCGCGTGAGCTGGAGGAGCGCGGGTTCGCCGGGCTCTACCTGCCCGAACACACCCACATCCCGGTGGAGCGCGCGACCCCGTACCCGGCGGGCGGTGAACTGCCACCCGAATACGGCCGCACCCTCGACCCCTTCATCGCCCTCGGCCAGGCGGCGGCGGTCACGGAGCGACTCGGTCTCGGCACCGGTATCACGCTCATCGCCCAGCACGACCCGATCGACCTCGCGAAGCAGATCGCGACCCTGGACCACCTGTCGGGCGGCCGGTTCACGCTCGGCCTCGGCTTCGGCTGGAACAAGGAAGAGGCGGGCGACCACGGTGTGGAGTGGACGTCACGGCGTGAGCTGGGCCGGGACCGGATGGCGCTGATGCGGGCGCTGTGGGCGGACAAGCCGACGGCGTACAAGGGGGAGTTCGGGTCGGTACGGGCGTCGTACGCCTACCCGAAGCCGAAGGGCGGCGCACCGCGCACGCTGGTCGGGGGAGCGGCGGGGCCGAAGCTCTTCTCGCACATCGCGGAGTACGCGGACGGCTGGCTGCCGATCGGCGGGCGCGGCCTGACGGAGTCCGTGCCGGTACTGCGTACGGCGTGGGAGGCGGCGGGCCGCGACCCGGGGGCGTTGCAGGTGGTGCCGTACGCGGTGCTGCCCTCACCGGGGAAGCTCGGGCACTACGCGGAACTGGGCGTGGAGGAAGTGGTGCTGCAACTGCCGCCGGCCGGGGAGGCGGAGGTACTGCGGGTGCTGGACGAGTACGGGCAGTACGTGTCGTCGCCGTAGCCGCCGGGGAGTACGGGGCCGGGCGCCCATACGGCGGGCGCGCCGGAGGCGATGAGGGAGAAGGCGGGCGGCAGCATGGCGGCGGCCATCGCGGCGGCGGCGAGGAGGGGCGAGGGCGAAGGTGAGGGCGAAGTCTTCATGCCGCCTCAGCCTGCCGTGCGGGCGGGGCGAGGCGGCATAGACACGCACAAACCGCATAAACCTCAGCCGGTCGAGTGCGCGCGGGCCCCTGCCCGAGCTGCTCTCTAGTACGGCAGTGCCAGCAGCCTGATCAGCCAGAGAGCCGCCGGGATGGCGAGGGCGACGCCCCAGAAGCCGACGAGCATGAACGCGCCCAGGGCGGTCACCAGCCACTC
>NZ_JBIUBL010000014.1:0-164691 GCF_044548015.1 Streptomyces sp. NPDC052236
CGGGCGGGGTCGTGGGCGGCGGGGGTCTTCTGGTCTGGGGTGGGGTTCGTCGGGTCCGCGGGTGCGGCGCCGCGGCGGGGCGGGGGGGGGGGGGGGGGGGGCGCCCCCCCCCCCCCCCACACCCCCGGCTCAGGCGGCTGGCCTCAGACCCGCGCCGGTTCCGGGCGGTCGTCGCGGTCGTCGTGGTGGTACGACGACCCCGTTGCCGTCCCCGTCCCCGTCGCCGTCCCCACGCCCGACTCGTCGTGCGTCATGTCCGGAAGCCAGTTCAGCCACTTCGGGAAGTACCAGTTCCGCTCGTCCAGCAGCGCCATCACCGCCGGCAGCAGCACCCCCCGGATGATCGTCGCGTCGATCAGCACCGCCGCCGCCAGGCCGACCCCCATCTGCTTCATCGACTGCATCGACAGCGTGCCGAAGATCGCGAACACCGCGACCATGATCACCGCCGCGCTCGTCACCACCCCCGCCGTCGTCACCACGCCGTGCGTGATCGCGTCCCGCGTCGTACGCCCCTGCATCTTTGCCTCACGGATCCGCGACACCACAAACACGTGGTAGTCCATCGAGAGCCCGAACAGGATCACAAACAGGAACAGCGGCAGCCACGTGATGATCGCGCCCACCCCCTCCGCGCCGACCAGCGAAGCCCCCCAGCCGTACTGGAAGACCGCCGTCAGGATCCCGTACGCCGCGCCCACCGACAGCAGGTTGAGCACGATCGAGGTGATCGCGATCGTCAGCGACCTGAACGACAGCAGCATCAGCCCGAACGCGAACACCACCACGAAGGCGAAGACCGGCGCGACCGCCCCCGTCAGCTGGTCGTTGAAGTCCTTCGACCCCGCGACCTGGCCTGTGATCGGCGCTTCGACTCCGTCAACCTTGCCGAACGTCGCAGGGCGGACCTCGTCGCGCAGCAGGTCCAGGCTCTTCTCCGCCTTGTCCAGGTCGGAGCCGCCCACCAGCGGTACGTACACAAAGGCGAGGTTCTCCGCGTCGTGCGTCACCACCTCGACCGGCCCCAGAGACGCGCCCGAACTCACCGCTCGCTGACGGAAGTCGTCGATCGCCTGCCGTACGGAAGCCGCGTTGATGTCGTCCGCCTTGACGACGACCTCCGCCGGTTCCGCCCCGCCCGGAAATGCCTCATTCATCCGCTCGTACGTCGCCACGATCGGCACCGAGTCGCCGAACTCCTGGTCCAGCGTGAATTCCTGGGTCTTCATGCCGATCGCGGGCAGTGAGATCGCCGCCAGTGCGCCCCCGGCCACCACCAGCGACACCAGGGGCCGCTTCAGTACGGTGGCCAGCACCCGGGTCCATACGCGGCTCTCGCCGTTCTTCCCGTTCGTGCCGCGCTTCATACGGTCCAGGAAAGGCACCCGGCCCTTCTCCACCCGGTCGCCGAGCAGCGAGAGCAGCGCCGGCAGCACCGTCACCGAGCCGATCATCGCCACGGCCACCACGATCAGCGAGGCCAGGCCCATCGACTCGAAGTCGCCGATCCCCGTGAACAGCATCCCGGCCATCGCCACACACACGGTCACACCGGAGACGATGATGGCGCGCCCGCTGGTCGCCGCGGCGATCTCCATCGCCGTTTCCCGGTCACGCCCCGCTTCGCGCTCCTCGCGCTCACGCCGCAGATAGAACAGGCAGTAGTCGACGCCGACCGCGAGTCCCACCAGCAGCATCACCGAGTTCGCCGTCTCGCCCATCGGCATGAGATGGCTGACGAGACCCATCAGCCCCATCGTCGCCATGATCGCGGTGACGGCCAGAAGTATCGGCAGCAGCGCCGCCACCAGCGCGCCGAAGGCGATCAGCAGAATGCCGAACGCGACCGGCACCGCCGAGAACTCCGCCTGCTTGAAGTCGTCGCCGAAGGCGTCGTCGAACGTCTTGTTCATGCTGGCGCCGCCGATCTCCTCGATCCGCAGCTCATTGTGCGCGTCCTGGACCTTGGCCACGGCGGCCAGGACCGGCTCGATCCGCTCACTCGCGGTCTCGGGGTCCCCGCGCATGTCGAACTGCACAAGAGCGCTGTGCCCGTCCTTGGAGATGGACTCCGTGTCGTACGGAGACTTCACCGCGGTCACTTCACCCGTGGCGCCGACCGCCTTGATCACATCGGCGACGGCCGCCCGGAACTCCGGGTCGGTCGCCTTCGCCGAGCCGCCGTTCTCCCTCGGCTGTACGAGCACGGATTCGCCGACCGGCTCCTCGATGCCCGCGTCCTTCATGATCCGGGCGGCCTGCGTGGTCTCGCCCTTCAGCTGCTCGTCCTGCTTGACGTCGACCTGGCCCGCCGCCCCGCCTGCCGCCATGGCGAGCACGACGAACAACACCCAGATCCCTACCGCGGTCCAGCGGTGCCGCGCGCTCCAGCTGCCGGCCCGCGCGGCTATCCCGCGTGAGCCGCCTCGTGCTTGCCTCATGACGGTCCTGCCCCCTCGCTATGACGTCGGCGCCTCGCCGTCGTCTCCGTTTCGAAGCTATCGGCGGATTCCGGCCGTCTCCTCCTGCTCTCCGGTGAGCGGCGGCGTGGCTCTCTCCTCCTCGGGGAGCGGTCGGATCCCCGACAAGAACGATTCAGGCCCCTTACATCTAAAGGGCGCCGTGCCCCCGCGCACGGGACGCGGCAACCCGCTTATGGTGTGGCGATGACGAGGTATGCGGCCCTGCTGCGCGGAATCAATGTGGGCGGCCATCGAAGGGTCCCCATGCCCGTACTCCGCGAACTGCTCACCGGCCTGGGACACGGCGACGTCGCCACGTATCTGCAGAGCGGCAACGCCGTCTTCAGCAGCGACTCCGGCGACGAGAAGACGCTCGCCGCCTCCCTGGAGCGCGCCATCGAGGAGCACTTCGGCTTCGGCGTCGACTGTCTGGTGCGCGACGGCGCGTATCTGCGGGCGGTCGCCGACGCCTGCCCGTTCCCCGCGGCGACGCTGGAGGGCAAGCAGCTGCACGTCACCTTCTTCTCCGAGCCCGTGGACCCGGGGCGGTTCGCTTCGGTCGACGCCCCGGCGTTCCTGCCGGAGGAGTTCCGGCTCGGCGACCGGGCGCTGTATCTGTACGTGCCGAACGGCCTCGGTCGCTCCGAGCTCGCCGCCGAGCTCGCCAAGCCCCGGCTGTTCCCGGGCGCCGTCGCCACCAGCCGTAACTGGAACACCGTCGTCAAACTGGTGGAGCTGACCCGTGACTGACCCCACCGACCCCACCGACCCCACGGACCACAGGGAACCTACGGACCCCACAGTGGCCGTCAACGCGGCCATGGAGGCTGAATTCCGCCTCCTCGACCCGGGCGTGCGCTCCTCGCCCGAGCTCCTTGCCGCACTGCTCCACCCGGACTTCGAGGAGTTCGGCGTCTCGGGGCGGGTCTGGGACCGGGATTCGATCATCGCGGACCTCACCGCGCCGGACGCGCCCGTGCCGAGGCCGATCACCGCCTCGCGGATGAAGGGCGTACAGCTCGCGCCCGGCGTGGTGCTGCTGACCTTCGACACCGAGTCGGGCGCCCAGCGCGCCCACCGCAGTTCGCTGTGGCTGCTGACCGGCGGCGACTGGCTGCTCTACTTCCACCAGGCCACGTCGTTCGACGACGCCCTCACCACGAGCTGAGCCGACGCCGTCGCCGTATGGCAGTCTCGTTCTTATGCGCTACATCATCATTGGAGCAGGGGCAGTTGGCGGAACCATCGGCGGACGGCTGGCCGAGGCGGGGCACGAGGTGGTGCTCGTGGCACGAGGTGCGCACTTCGAGGCGCTGCGTGAGCACGGGCTGCGCCTGACGACCGCGGACGGGACCCGTACGCACCAGCTGCCCGTCGTTGACCGGCCGGACGCGGTCGAGCTGCGGCCGGACGATGTCCTGATCCTCGCCGTGAAAACCCAGGACAGTACGGCCGCGCTGGAGGACTGGGCAGCCCAGCCGGTTGCCGGCGGTTCCAGGGCAGGTTTCGCGGCAGGTTCCGGGGCAGGCTCCACGGCCGGTGAGCTGCTGCCGCTGGTCTGCGCGCAGAACGGCGTCGAGAACGAGCGCCTCGCGCTGCGCCGCTTCCGCCATGTGTACGGCATGTGCGTCTTCCTGCCCGCCAGCTACCTGGAGCCGGGATCGGTCTCCTGCTCCGGCACCCCGCTGACCGGCATCCTGCACCTGGGGCGCTACCCCTCCGGCACGGACGAGACCGCTCTGCGCATCTCCGCCGACCTGGACAAATCCAAGCTGCTCGCCCCGGTCGTCCCCGATGTGATGCGCTGGAAGTACGCAAAGCTCATCAGCAATACCGCCAACGCCATCGAGGCCGCCACCGGGCTCATCAGCGACGAGGCCGCCGTCGGCCTCGCCAGGCGCGCGTGGGCCGAGGCCCGGGCAGTGGTCGCGGCGGCCGGTATCGAGGTGGTGAGCGCGGTGGAGGAGACGGACTTCAGGGACGACAAGATCCGGTTTGAACCGCTGGCCGGAGGGGAGCGCGCCCCGGGCTCGTCCTGGCAGAGCCTCAACCGCGGTACGGGCACGATCGAGGCCGACTACCTCAACGGCGAGATCGTCCTGCTGGGCCGCATACACGGCGTACCGACCCCGGTGAACGACACCTTGCAGCGCGTCGCCAACAGCTTCGCCCGCGAGGGCCGTGGGGCGGGATCGATGTCCGTGGCCGAGCTGACGGCGCTGGTCGACGCGGAAGCGGCCCCATCAAGCCCGTCTGGGGGCACTCCCCCTGGCTTCGCCGGGGGCACCCCCACCCATGCCGAAGGCTATGGGGGAGTTTGATGACACGGCCGAAGGCCGTGCGGCTTCGACGCGGCTTCGACGGCGGTCAGGGGCGAAGCACGCCCGGCCCGGCGGTCACGCACTGACCGCCAACCGGTCCGCCGCCCGCGCCTGGTCGTACCGGCGCAGCAGCAGCCCCGCCAGCTCCGCCGACGCGCCCAGCACCTCGGCCAGCACGTCCGCTCCCGCCTCCCGCGCGCCATGGGCGATGCGGTCCGGGAGGAAGCCGGGGGCGATGACATACGGGGCCACCGCCACCCGCTGTACGCCCTCGGCGCGCAGTTGGCGCACCGCGTCCTCGGTACGCGGAAGGGATGCGGAGGCGAACGCAGGCCGCACGGCGCACCAACCGGTGTGCCGCAGCTCCCGCGCTATGTGAGCGATCACTGCGATCGCCTCCGGGTCTGTGGAGCCCGCCGAGGCCAGGACCAGCCCCGTCGAGCGCTTCTGGGACGGGTCGGACGCGTCGAGCCCGGCCTCGGACAGCCGCTGCTCCAGTGCGGTGAGCAGCAGCGGGGAGGGGCCGAGCACCTCCGCCTGGCGGATGTTCAGCACCGGCGGCGCCTGACGCAGTACGGCGGGAATGTCCGACTTCGCGTGGAAGGCGCGGGTCAGCAGCAGCGGCAGCGCCACCACGTCCCGTACTCCACCCCGTACCGCCTCGGCAGCCAGCCGTTCCAGCACCTGCTCCACCGACGGCACATTGAAGTCCAGGAACCCGGTCTCGACCCGCAGCTCGGGCCGCAGCGCCCGCACGCGCCGCACCAGGGCGTGCACGGTCGCCGCGTGCCGCGGGTCGCGGCTGCCGTGGGCGATGACAAGAAGGACGGGAGGGACGGGACGGTACATGGCCGGGCTCAGCTCTTGACCAGCAGTCCGCGGGTGCGTAGCACCCACCGTTCCAGCGGACTGAAGATCACCAGGTCGATGGCGATGCCGACGATCAGGATCAGGATGATGGCGAGGAAAACGCCGGGCATATCGGCGTTGTTGCGCCCGTTCTCCAGCAGCTGCCCCAGGCCCAGGCCGAGCTCGGGCGAGGAGGCGATGATCTCCGCCGCCATCAGCGAGCGCCAGGAGAACGCCCAGCCCTGCTTGAGCCCTGCCACATACCCCGGCAGCGCGGCCGGCAGCACGATGTGCCAGGTGCCGCGCAGCCCGGTCGCCCCCAGTGTGCGCCCGGCCCGCAGGAACAGCGGCGGCACCTGATCCACACCGGAGACCAGGCCGTTGGCTATCGAAGGCACCGCGCCCAGCAGGATCACCGCGTACATCATCTCCGGTTCGAGACCGAGCCAGATGACGGCGGGCGGCACCCACGCCACCGAGGGCAGCGACTGGAGCCCGGACAGGATCGGGCCGATGGCAGCCCGTACGAACTTCACCCGGGCGACCAGCAGCCCCAGCGGCGTACCGATGGCGAGCGCCATCATGAAGCCCAGCAGACCGCGCGACACGCTGGTCCACGCGACATCCAGCAGCGTGCCCTGCAACCACATTTCGGACAGGCTGTCCCACACCGCGGACGGCGCGGGCAGCTTGTACTCGTCGGTGACCTTCGCCCAGACCAGCACCTGCCATACGACGATCACCAGCGCGACCGCGACCAGCGGCGGCAGGATCTTCTTCAGCAGCACCTCGCGCACCGGCGTACGGCGGGTGGCCTGCACCGCGTCGAGCGCGTCCAGGCCCGCTTCCAGGCCGGCGAGATCGTCGGCCTTGGCTTCGGTGCTGGTTTCAGTGCTGGCCATGACGGCGGATCTCCCCACGCAGTTGTTCAGTGATCTCGACGGAGAGCTCCGCGACGGCGGCGTCCTCGATACGGCGCGGCTGGGGGATGTCGACCGTCCACTCGTGCGCGATCCGTCCCGGCCGGGACGACAGCAGCACCACCCGCTCCGCGAGCCGCACCGCCTCGCGGACGTTGTGCGTGACGAAGAGGACCGAGACGCTCGTCTCACGCCAGATCCGGGTCAGCTCGTCGTGCAGCACGTCCCGGGTGATGGCGTCCAGCGCCGCGAACGGCTCGTCCATCAGCAGCAGCTGGCTGTCCTGCGCGAGCGCCCGCGCCAGCGCGACGCGCTGACGCATGCCGCCCGACAGCTCGTGCACCCGCTTGCCGTACGAACCCTTCAGGCGTACGAGCTCCAGCAGCCGCTCCGCCTCCGGGCGCCGCTCGGCCTTGGGTACGCCGCGCAGCCGCAGCGCGAGCTCGATGTTCTTGCCCGCGGTCAGCCACGGAAAGAGCGCGTGCTCCTGGAACATCAGGGCGGGCCGCCCGCCGGGCGTCTCGATGGCTCCCAGGGTCGGCTTGTCCAGGCCCGCGACCAGGTTCAGCAGTGTCGACTTGCCGCACCCGGAGGCTCCCAGGAGCGTGACGAACTCGCCCGGCGCGACATCGAGCGTGATGTCGTCCAGTACGAGCTGGGTCCCGGCGGGTCCGGCGAAGGACTTCGAGACGTGCGCGATCCGGGCGGCGTACTCCACCGTTGTGCGGTCCTCGGCCTTGGCTATGGCAGTGGCCACGGTCGTCACCTCCTTGGGTTGGCTTGGATTACGGAGTTGTGCGGAGTTACGGAGTTACGGAGTTACCTGACGCCGAGCGAGGCGTCGGCGACTTCGGGTTTGCCCGCCGCCTTCAGGACCTTGTTCAGCGGCTTCAGGTCGTAGATCCCGGCCAGGTCGGGCTGCTTGAGCAGACCGGCCTTGACCGCGTGGTCCGCCTGCGCCCGCAGGGTCGCGGCCAGCGGGTCGTCGGTGAACCGGATGGACTGCCACGCCGGGTCGATCACATCGGACGGGAGCGGCTTGCCCGTGAGCTGCTGGAGCTTGGTGTTCGCGGACGCCTTCGCCGCCTCCCGGTTGGCGTTGATCCACGCGTTCGTCGTGACCGAACCGCGCAGCACGGCCTCGACCACGTCCGGGTGCTCCTTGAGGAACTTCTGCGACACGATGATGTTCGTGATCACGAACTTCTTGTCCGGCCACAGCGTCGACTCGTCCAGCAGCACCTTGGCGCCCTCGCTGACCAGCTTGGACGCGGTCGGCTCCGGCACCCAGGCGCCGTCGATCGCGCCGGACTTGTAGGCGTCGGGGGTGACCTTGTTCTCCGTACGGACCACGGAGACGTCGCCCTTGCCGCTCTGCGCGTCGACCTTCCAGCCCTGCTCGGAGATCCAGTTGAGGAAGGCCACGTCCTGCGTGTTGCCGACCTGCGGGGTGGCGATCTTCCTGCCCTTGAGGTCGGCCACGGTCTTGATCTTGTCCGGGTTGACCACGAGCTTGACCCCGCCGGAGGCTGAGCCGCCGATGATCCGCAGGTTCTTGCCCTTGGACTTGACGTAGCCGTTGATGGCGGGCGAGGGGCCGATGAAGCCGATGTCGATGGAGCCCGCGTTCAGCGCCTCGATCTCGGAGGGACCGGCGTTGAAGGTGGAGGGGGCGAACTTCGTGCCGCCCAGTTCCTTCTGGAAGATGCCCTGCTCGTCGCCCACCAGCGCCGTGGCGTGGGTGAGGTTCGGGAAGTAGCCGACCTTGACGGTGTCGAGGCCGTCGACCTTCGCGCCCTTGGCGACGGGGGCGATGCTGTCGTTCTTCGGCGCCTGGGAGCCGTAACCGCAGGCGGTGAGCGCCACGGCGAGCAGCGGGAGGACGACGGCGGCGGCGATGGAGCGTCGCAGGAGGGTCCTGGTGGCAGGCACGGGAGGTGGTCCTCTCGTTGGCCCGGTCAGTGCGTCAGGTGGGACGCGGCCGGGAAGTCGGCGGTCTTCGTCTGTGCGGAGTGCGGAGGCTGGGGGCGCGCATGCTGTGCGCGTACGTCATCGCGCACATCGCGCGACCCCGCCCGTCCCCGCGCCGAGGGCGCCGCTGCCGACACGGCCCCCCTCCTTCGCGAACGAGGCGTAAAAGTCGGTGGAGCCGGTGGAGCCGGTGGAGTCGGTGGTGGTCATCAGAAGTCCCACCCGTCCTCGTCTTCGGCCGCCTGCGCCTGTACGTGTACGTGCGCGGTCTCGGCGAAGGCGTCGCCCGCCATGCCCGCCGCCAGCGTGGTTCCGTCCGCCGGGTCGATGAGCAGGAACGATCCTGTACGGCGGGAGTCCGCGTACGAGTCCATCGCCAGCGGCTCCGCGGTACGGACCTTCACCCGGCCGATGTCATTGGCGACCAGCTGCCCCGGCTCCGGGTGCTGGGACAGGTCGTCCAGCGTCAGCCGGGACGGGATCTCCTTGACGATCGCCTTGACCGTACGGGTGGTGTGCTTGAGCAGCACCCGCTGGCCCACGGTGAGCGGCCGGTCCGCGACATGGCAGACGGTCGCCTCGATGTCCTGCGTGGTGGGGGGCGCGTCGCCGCTCGGCACGATCAGGTCGCCGCGCGAGACGTCGATGTCGTCCTCCAGCAGGAGGGTGACCGAATGCGGGGTCCAGGCGACGTCCACCGACTCGCCGAGCAGGTCGATCGCGGTGATCTTCGAGGTGCGGCCCGAGGGGAGGACGGTCACCTGCTCGCCGACGCGGAAGGTGCCCGCCGCGATCTGGCCCGCGTAACCCCGGTAGTCGGGGTGTTCGGCGGTCTGCGGACGGATCACGTACTGCACGGGAAGCCTGGCGTGGCAGCCGGTCAGATCGTGGCTGACCGGGACCGTCTCCAGGTGCTCCAGCACGGTCGGACCGCCGTACCAGTCCATGTTCGCGGACGGCTCCACCACGTTGTCACCGGCGAGCGCCGAGATCGGGATCGCGGTGATCTCGGGGACGCCGAGGGAGGCCGCGTACGCGGTGAACTCCTCGGCGATCGCCGCGAAGACGGGCTCGGCGTACTCCACCAGGTCCATCTTGTTGACGGCGAGGACGACGTGCGGGACGCGCAGCAGGGCCGCGACGGCGGCGTGGCGGCGGGTCTGCTCGACCACGCCGTTGCGGGCGTCGACCAGCACGACGGCCAGCTCGGCCGTGGACGCGCCAGTGACCATGTTGCGGGTGTACTGAACGTGGCCGGGCGTGTCGGCGAGGATGAACCGCCTGCGCGGGGTGGCGAAGTAGCGGTAGGCGACATCGATGGTGATGCCCTGTTCCCGCTCGGCCCGCAGACCGTCGGTGAGCAGCGCCAGGTCGGGGACATCCTGGCCGCGACTCAGGGAAACGGCCGCGACGGCCTCCAGCTGGTCGGTGAGGACCGACTTGGAGTCGTGCAGCAGCCGCCCGACGAGGGTGGACTTGCCGTCGTCGACGGACCCGGCGGTGGCGAAACGCAGCAGGGTGGTGGCGGAGATCCCGGCGAGCTGCTCGGAGGTGCTGGTCATGGCTAGAAGTACCCTTCGCGCTTGCGGTCTTCCATCGCGGCCTCGGACATTTTGTCGTCGGCGCGGGTGGCTCCCCGCTCGGTGAGCCGGGATGCGGCGATCTCGGCGATCACGGCGTCCAGGGTGGTGGCGTCGGAGTCGACGGCGCCGGTGCAGGACATGTCACCGACGGTGCGGTAGCGGATCAGCCGCTTCTCGACGCTCTCGGTTTCCTTGGGGCCGCCCCACTCACCGGCGGTCAGCCACATGCCGTGGCGGTTGAAGACCTCGCGCTCGTGCGCGAAGTAGATGCCTGGCAGTTCGATCTTCTCGCGCTCGATGTACTGCCAGACGTCCAGCTCGGTCCAGTTGCTGAGCGGGAAGACGCGGACGTGTTCGCCGGGCGCGTGGCGGCCGTTGTAGAGCTGCCACAGCTCGGGGCGCTGGCGGCGCGGGTCCCACTGCGAGAACTCGTCCCGCAGCGAGAACACCCGCTCCTTGGCGCGCGCCTTCTCCTCGTCGCGGCGCCCGCCGCCGAACACCGCGTCGAAGCGGTGCTGCTGGATCGCCTCGGTCAGCGGGACGGTCTGCAGCGGATTGCGAGTCCCGTCGGGGCGCTCGCGCAGCTTCCCGGCGTCGATGTACTCCTGTACGGAGGCGATGTGCAGCCGCAGCCCGTGCGCGGCGACGGTGCGGTCGCGGTATTCGAGGACCTCGGGGAAGTTGTGCCCGGTGTCCACATGCAGCAGCGTGAACGGCACCGGCGCGGGCGCGAACGCCTTCAGCGCCAGGTGCAGCATCACGATCGAGTCCTTGCCGCCGGAGAAGAGAATCACCGGCCGCTCGAACTCGCCCGCGACCTCGCGGAAGATGTGCACCGCCTCGGACTCCAGGGTGTCCAGGTGCGACAGGGCGTACGGGCTGTCGGTGCTCTCGGTGCCTTCGGTGCCGTCAGTGACAGCGGCTACAGTCGTCATCAGGCCAGACCCCTCTCGGTGAGCAGCGCATGCAGCGCCGCCGCGGACTCCTGCACGGTCTGCCGGTGCGATTCGATTCGCAGATCCGGGTCCTGCGGCTCCTCGTACGGGTCGTCCACGCCGGTCAGCCCGCTGAGCTCGCCGGCCGCCTGCTTGGCGTACAGCCCCTTCACATCGCGTACGGAGCAGACCTCCACCGGAGTGGCGACATGCACCTCCAGGTACGCGGTGCCCTCGCTCTGGTGGCGCTTGCGGACGGCTTCGCGGCTGTCCTCGTACGGGGCGATGACCGGTACCAGCGCCTTGATGCCGTGGGACGCCAGCAGCTCGGCGACGAAGCCGATCCGCTGGACGTTGGTGTGGCGGTCCTCGCGGCTGAAGCCGAGGCCCGCGGAGAGGAACTCGCGGATCTCGTCGCCGTCGAGCACCTCGGTACGGTGTCCCTCGGCGCGCAGCCGGTCCGCGAGCGCGTGGGCGATGGTGGTCTTGCCCGCGCTCGGCAGACCGGTGAGCCAGACGGTGGCCCCAGTCATGTGCTTGTCTCCCAGAATCGTCATCAGCCGTGCAGCCCGCATTCGGTCTTGCCCCGGCCGGCCCAGCGGCCGGCGCGGGCGTCCTCGCCCTCCAGCACCCGGCGGGTGCAGGGGGCGCAGCCCACGGAGGCGTAACCGTCCATCAGCAGCGTGTTGGTCAGGACGCCGTGCTCGGCGACGTAGGCGTCCACGTCGTCCTGCGTCCAGCGGGCGATCGGCGAGATCTTGACCTTCTGCCGCTTCTCGTCCCAGCCGACGACCGGGGTGTTCGCCCGGGTCGGGGACTCGTCGCGGCGCAGGCCCGTCGCCCATGCCTCGTACGCCGTCAGGCCCTCTTCGAGGGGCTTGACCTTGCGCAGGGCGCAGCACAGGTCGGGGTTGCGGTCGTGCAGCTTGGGGCCGTACTCGGCGTCCTGCTCGGCCACCGACTGGCGCGGGGTGAGCGTGATGAGGTTGACGTCCATGACGGCCTCGACCGCGTCCCGGGTTCCGATGGTCTCGGGGAAGTGGTAGCCGGTGTCGAGGAAGACGACGTCCACGCCGGGCATCGCGCGGGAGGCGAGGTGGGCGACCACGGCGTCTTCCATCGAGGAGGTGACGCAGAAGCGCGGGCCGAAGGTCTCGGCGGCCCACTTCAGAATGTCGAGGGCGGAGGCCTCTTCGAGGTCGCGTCCGGCCTGCTCGGCGAGTTCCTTGAGGTCTTCGGTCCGGGTGGCGTTGGTACCGGTGTTCTGAGTGATGTCCTGACTGACCGTCATATCTCGTCCCCTCCACCGTCGTTGCGCTGAAGTCCGCGGGTCAGCAACCCGAGGAACTTCAACTGGAAGGCTCGATTGCATGCCCCGCATTCCCAGGCGCCGTGACCCTGTTCGTTCGGACGCAGGTCCTCGTCGCCGCAGTACGGGCAGTAGAAGGGGGCAGCTCGCTCGCTCATGCCAGTGCCTCCTCGCTCGCGCGCGCCGCCCACGTCGCGAAGCGCTCGTCGCCCTCGCGCTCCGCCTGGAAGCGCTTGAGGACCCGCTCCACGTAGTCCGGCAGCTCCGCCGCGGTGACCTTCAGGCCGCGCACCTTGCGGCCGAAGGCGGGCTCCAGACCGAGCGCGCCGCCCAGGTGCACCTGGTAGCCCTCGACCTGGTTGCCCGCGTCGTCCAGGACCAGCTGGCCCTTGAGGCCGATGTCCGCGACCTGGATACGGGCGCAGGCGTTGGGGCAGCCGTTGATGTTGATGGTGATCGGCTGGTCGAAGTCGGGGATACGGCGCTCCAGCTCATCGATCAGCGTGGAACCCCGCTCCTTGGTCTCCACGATCGCCAGCTTGCAGAACTCGATACCGGTGCAGGCCATCGTGCCCCGGCGGAACGGCGACGGCGTGACCCGCAGGTCCAGCGCCTCGAGCCCCTCCACCAGCGAGTCGATCCGGGACTCCTCAACATCGAGCACGATCATCTTCTGCTCGACGGTGGTACGCAGCCGTCCCGAGCCGTGCGCGCCGGCCAGCTCGGCGATCTTGGTGAGTGTGGCGCCGTCCACCCGTCCGACGCGCGGCGCGAACCCGACGTAGAAACGCCCGTCCCGCTGCCGGTGCACGCCGACGTGGTCACGCCACTGCTGCATGGGCTGCTCGGGCGGGGGACCGTCCACCAGCTCGCGCTTGAGGTACTCGCCCTCCAGCACCTGGCGGAACTTCTCCGGGCCCCAGTCGGCGACCAGGAACTTCAGGCGGGCACGGGTGCGCAGCCGGCGGTAGCCGTAG
The DNA here is from genome assembly GCF_044548015.1 of Streptomyces sp. NPDC052236. Classification (NCBI taxonomy): domain Bacteria; kingdom Bacillati; phylum Actinomycetota; class Actinomycetes; order Kitasatosporales; family Streptomycetaceae; genus Streptomyces; species Streptomyces sp. NPDC052236. The sequence continues at coordinate 13,328 of NZ_JBIUBL010000014.1, forward strand.
TCGCGGAAGATCCCGATGACGCCCGCCCACACCTCGGGCACCTCGTCCAGGGGGACCCAGGCGTTCAGCCGCACCCCGAGCTTGGGGTTGGTGGACAGGCCGCCGCCGACCCACAGGTCGAAGCCGGGGCCGTGCTCGGGGTGGTTGACGCCGACGAAGGCGATGTCGTTGATCTCGTGCGCCACATCCAGCAGCGGGGAGCCGGAGATCGCCGTCTTGAACTTGCGCGGGAGGTTGGAGAATTCCTTGGTGCCGATGAAGCGCGCGTGGATCTCGTCAATGGCCGAGGTGCCGTCGATGATCTCGTCCTCGGCGATACCGGCCACCGGGGAGCCCAGGATGACGCGGGGGGTGTCGCCGCAGGCCTCGGTGGTGGACAGGCCGACGTCCTCCAGCCGGCGCCAGATCTCCGGCACGTCCTCGATCCGGATCCAGTGCAGCTGGATGTTCTGCCGGTCGGTGATGTCGGCGGTGCCGCGCGCGAACTCCTGCGAGATCTCGCCGATGACCCGCAGCTGCTCGGTGGTCAGCCGGCCGCCGTCGATGCGGACGCGCAGCATGAAGAACTTGTCGTCCAGCTCCTCCGGCTCCAGGATCGCGGTCTTGCCGCCGTCGATGCCGGGCTTGCGCTGGGTGTAAAGCCCCCACCAGCGCATACGGCCGCGCAGATCGGCTCCGTCGATCGAGTCGAAGCCGCGGTGGGCGTAAATATTCTCAATGCGTGTCCGCACATTGAGACCGTCGTCGTCCCTCTTGGCCTGCTCATTGGCGTTGAGGGGCGTCATGTGGCCGACAGCCCACTGGCCCTCGCCGCGGTGGCGTCCGGCCTTGCGGCGGGGCGTGGCGGGGGCGGGGTTGTCCGGAGTGGCGGCGGCCATGGCGATACGTCCTTCGAGACTGCAGGAGGGCGGCTCTGAGCTGCACATACGCGCGCGATGGCGCAACGATGCGCAGGAGGGAGGGGAGGAGCGTGGGAGAGGCTGTCTGTGCTGTCCGTACTCGGCTGTGCTGGGCTGTCAGCAGGCCGGACAGATGGCGCTGGACATGCGGCCGAGGTCGACGTGGCGTCGACTCACCAAGGCAATTCCAGCTCTAGACATGACGGAAGCCTGTCACGGCGATCCAAGGGCAGTCCACCGTTGTCCATGATGTGGACGAGACTGTCCCACATCGCGAGACGGTGTGTTTTCAGTCACTCAGCGGGCGCGGTACGGGGGTGCGCTCAGGGAGGCGCTCAGGGATGCGCTCAGGGATGCGCTCAGGGATGCGCTCCTGGCCAGGAGCCGGGCGCGGGCTCGGCGGCCTCGGGGTGCTCGGCCACGGTGGTGTCGAAGACCGCGAAGCCGCGCCGCTGGTAGTTGCCCATGGCGTGCGGCCCGTCCAGGGAGCAGGTGTGCAGCCAGACCCGCTGCGTCGGCGCGAGCCCCGGCCAGCGGTCGGCCAGGTCCCAGGCCCTGGCGGTCCCGTAGGAGAGGAGATGGCCACCGATCCGCCGCCCCTGGAACGCCGGGAGCAGCCCGAAGCTGACGATCTCGACGGACCCCTCCTCCCGCGCCTGAAGTTCTACGAAGCCCGCCGGCGTGCCCTTCTCGTACGCCACCCAGGTCTCGGTGCCGGGCCGGGCGAGCAGCTGCTCCCACTGCGCGTACGTCCACGGGAGCCGCTCGTTCCAGCGGTGGTGGCCGCCGACCGCCGTATACAGAAAGCGGCTGAACTCGGGCGAAGGCACCTCGGCGCGGACGATCCGCACATCCCCGTCCGGCACGTCGGACGGCCGCAGGTCGGTCGGCGCGGTCTGCTGAAGGAACCAGGTGGTCACGGCGTTGCTCATGCGAGCCAGGAAATCACGAGGGGGTGCCCCGGCCAAACGGCGGTACGTCCGGTTCCGGTTCCACCAGCTGTACCTCAAGCTCCTCCACGAAGCGGTACGGGCGGTGCGCCAGGATCTGCGCCAGATGCCGCCGCAGCCGCGACATCTCCGCCCGTACGGTCACGGTCCGCGTCGGGTCGTCGAAGAGGTGGAGCGCCAGCTGCGCCGCGCTCCGCCCGTCCCGGTGCAGCGCCAGCGCGTACAGCAGCTCGGCATGGCGCGGGCTCAGCTCCTGCACCCAGCTGCCCGCCGCCCCCGAGACGGTCACCGAAGGCCGCCGCGGTCTGCTCAGGTCCAGCACCACCCGGCCCGGCGTCGCGGCGGCGGCGGGCTCCTCGGCCGCCCGCAGCAGCCAGCCGCCGGGCAGCGGCTCGATCGTGCACATGCCGAGCGCGGGCAGCCAGAGCGGTTTGTCGCCGACCGACTTCGGCAGCACCACCCGCCCCGGGGGCGGCATACCGATGACCGCGGCGGGCCAGCCGTTGACGTCCACGGCCACCGCCCGGCCGTTCAGCCGGGCGAGCAGCGGGGCCGCCACCGCGCGCAGCCCGTCCAGCGCCGCCGAATGCCGGTTGCGCAGCTCGGCCTCCGCGAGCCGGGTGACCGCGGTGACCAGGGAGAGCATCGCCGGATGCAGGGCGGACAGCGGCCCGCTGACATCGACGACGCCCAGCAGCCTGCCGTCGCGCGGATCGGTGACCGGAGCCCCCGCGCACGTCCAGCTGTGGTTGCTGGAAACGAAGTGCTCGGCGGCGTGCACCTGGACCGGCCGCCGGGAGACCAGGGGAGTGCCGACGCCGTTCGTGCCGGCCAGGCCCTCGCTCCAGTCGGCGCCGAGGACGAAGCCGTGCGCGTCGCCCTTGCGCAACACCGCTGTCTGGCCCTCGCGCCACAGCAGCCGTCCCTCGGCGTCCGCGACGACCATGATGTGCTGCGCCGCGTCCGCGATCGAGACCAGACCGTCGCGCAGGACGGGCAGCACCTCGCGCAGCGGCGAGGCGGCCCGGCGGCGTTCCAGCTCCTCCCGCGGGAGCAGCCCGGCCGGGCGGTGCCGGTCGGGGTCGACCCCGCTGCGCAGCATCCGCTGCCAGGACTCCCCGATGTCGGCCCGTGGCCCGACCCGCGGGCGGCGTCCGGCGAGGGTGGCCTCCCGTACGCCCTGGAGGAGCCGGATGGCGGCCACGGTGTCCATGGCGGCGAGCCTGGTCAGGTCAACTGGGGTGCTCTGCACTGGGTCCTCCTGGGCGACGCCATTGCCATCGTGCCGCAACGCCGGGACCCCTCGCGACCCCTCGCGACCTGTTGCAACCCTTTGCAACCCTCGCGGACAGGCGTGCGTATGTACGAGGGTGACGGCGTTCGGGGTGGTGCCGTGTCGGCGCTGCACCACCCCGACTGCCTCATCGGACGGGTCGGCTCAGACCACCGCTCGCGCCCGCTCCACGATCGACGCCAGATCCAGCGTGTGCGGCAGCGTCCCGAAGGCCGTACCCCAGTCCCTGCCGAGGCGCGAAGCGCAGAACGCGTCCGACACCTCCGACGGCGCCCACCGCACCAGCAGCGACCCCTGGAGCACCAGCGCCATCCGCTCCACGAGCCGCCGGGCCCGCGCCTCGATGCCGTCCAGATCGGCCAGTTCGGTCAGCAGGTCCTTGATCGCCCCGTCCAGCCGGTGATCGGCGCCACGCGCCTTGCCGACCTCCTGGAGGAAGGCGTTCAGCGCCAGCGGCTCCCGCTGGAGCGCCCGCAGGACATCCAGCGCCTGTACGTTCCCCGAGCCCTCCCAGATCGAGTTGAGCGGCGATTCGCGCAGCAGGCGCGGCAGCCCCGACTCCTCGACGTACCCATTGCCGCCCAGGCACTCCAGGGCCTCCGCCACCGTCGGCGTACAGCGCTTGGTCACCCAGTACTTGGCGGCGGGCACCGCGAGCCGCAGAAACGCCCGCTCCTCCTCCGTATCCGCGTCGTACGCGGCGGCGAGCCGCAGCGCCAGCGCCGTCGCGGCCTCCGACTCCAGCGCGAGATCGGCCAGTACGTTGCGCATCAGCGGCTTGTCGATGAGCACCCCGCCGAACGCGCTGCGGTACGCGCAGTGGTGGATCGCCTGCGCCACGGCCTGCCGCATCAGGGCCGCCGAGCCGACGGCACAGTCGACCCGGGTCGCCGCCACCATCTCCAGGATGGTGCGCACCCCGCGCCCCTCCTCACCGACCCGGCGCGCCCACGTCCCCTCGAACTCGACCTCGCTCGACGCGTTGGACCGGTTGCCGAGCTTGTCCTTGAGGCGTTGGATCCGGAAGACGTTGCGGGTCTCGTCCTCCAGCACCCGGGGCACCAGAAAGCAGGTCAGTCCTCCCGGCGCCTGGGCCAGGACCAGAAAGCCGTCGGACATCGGGGCCGAGCAGAACCACTTGTGCCCGGTGAGCACGTACTCCCCGTCGGCGGCGAGCGGCTCGGCCCGGGTCGTATTGGCCCGCACATCGCTGCCGCCCTGCTTCTCCGTCATCCCCATGCCGAACAGTGCCCCGGCCTTCGCCGAGGCGGGCCGCAGCCCTTCCTCGTACACCTGCGAGGTCAGCCGCGGCTCCCACTCGGCGGCCAGCGCCGGATCCGTACGCAGCGCGGGCACCGACGCATGGGTCATCGACACCGGGCAGCCGTTCCCGGCCTCCACCTGCGTCCACACCAGGAACCCGGCCGCGCGCCGGACATGGCCGGCCGGCCGGCCCCAGGCGTTGGTCAGGCCCGCGGACACCGCCTTGCCCAGCAGCCGGTGCCAGGCCGGATGGAAGTCGACCTCGTCGACGCGGTTTCCGTACCGGTCGTGGGTACGCAGCTTTGGCGGGTTCTCGTTGGCCTGCGCACCCCACTCCTGTGCCTGCGCGGATCCGGCGGTACGGCCGAGCTCGGCGAGTTCGTCGCGTACGCCGTCGATCAGCCCGGGGTCGACATGCTGTTCGACCGCCTCCGTCAGCGCCCGGTCGGTGGTGTAGACGTCGTACCCCACCAGGGGCGGAGCCTGGTTGGTCACTGTGTGGGTGGTAGGTGCCATGCCGATACGGTAAGGAGGTGCAGGCAGCAAATGAAACACCCGAGCGGCCATCGGGTCGGCTCCACCGGGCCCGAGTCGTCTACCGCAACGTCTCCAAGCGCAAGATGACCTGGCTGCTGCTTAAAGACACCGTCAGAACGTGCATCGAATACCGCATCCTGGGCCTCGCGGCCGAGGCGGCGTTCTTCACGCTGCTCTCGCTGCCGCCGCTGATGCTCAGCCTGATCGGTCTCCTCGGCTACATCGACGAATGGACCGACACCACCACGGTCGCCTCGATCGAGGAGAACATCCTCAGCGCGGTCGGCACGGTGCTGTCCGAGCGGGGCGTCAACCAGATCGCCAAGCCGCTGCTGGAGGACGTCACCCAGGGCGGCAGGCCGGACGCCATCTCCCTCGGCTTCGCCATCGCGCTCTGGTCGGGCTCGCGGGCGGTGAATGTCTTCATCGACACGATCACCGTGATGTACGGCCTCGACGGGCAGCGCGGCATTGTCGCCACCCGGCTGCTGGCCTTCCTGCTCTACCTCGTGGCCCTGCTGATTGGAGCGGTGGTACTGCCGCTCGCGGTGGTCGGCCCGGACAGGGTGGTGGAGCTGATGCCGTGGGGCACGGAAGTCGTCTCCGTCCTGTACTGGCCATTGGTGAGCCTGCTCTCGATCATCTTCCTCACCACGCTCTACCACGTGTCCGTCCCGGTGCGCTCTCCCTGGATAGAGGACGTCCCCGGCGCGCTGATGGCGCTGGGGATGTGGGTGCTGGGCAGCTTCCTGCTCCGTATCTACCTCACGAGCACCGTCGAGGGCCCCACGATCTACGGCTCCCTCGCCGCCCCCATCGCCGTCCTGCTGTGGATCGGCATCTCCGCCTTCGCGGTCCTGGTGGGCGCGGCGGTCAACGCCGCGATCGACCGCGTCTGGCCGTCGGTCGCCACGGCGGCGGCGCGCGCGGCGAACGAGCGCCTGCGCGCGGTCAACGCGGCGGAGCTGCTGGCGCGGGCGGAGGCGCGGCGGATCTACGAGGAGGGCGAGAGCGAGGACGAGGACGGGGACGCGGACATGCCCTCGGAGTTCCCCGAGCGGTGGTCGCGGTTCCTGCCGCCGGACGATGTGAAGTCGCGGCTGCATACGGGGCGCGAGCGGGAGGCCCGGGGAGACGGGTCGCCTCCGGCGGGTTAGCGGCCCCGCCTGCGGCGGGCTGTCCCCTACCCGCCCTCCCCCTACGCCTAGCGGCGTGGGTGGGGTCCCCCCAGGCCCTTTGGGCCGAGGGGGCGTACCCCCATCCCGAACTGGGGCTCCGCCCCAGACCCCGTACGGCCTTCGGCCGTGTCCTCAATCGCCGGACGGGCTTGAATTGCCCGGCAACCCAAGCCCCGTCGGCGATTGAGGCGCGGGGGTTCGGGGGCAGAGCCCCCGACAAGGGCCTTTATCCTGGGCCACATGTACGAGGAACGGCCGTCGCGACTCGCAGGCGCCGTCGTCTGGACGCGCACTCCCCAGCCGGGCCCCGTCTACCCCGTACTCCCTGACGGCTGCATGGACCTCCTGTGGGGAGCGGGCCAACTCTTCGTGGCCGGCCCCGACACCCACGCCTACACGCCCACGGGCGACCGGCGCGCCTACGCCGGAGTGCGCTTCGCGCCCGGGACCGCGCCCGCGTTCCTCGGCGTACCGGCGCACGAGCTGCGCGACCGGCGGGTCGGGCTCGCCGACCTGTGGGGCGGGGCCGAGGCGCGCCGGCTCGCGGAACGGCTCGCCGCCGCCGCGGACCCGGTCGCCGAGCTGGAGGCCGTGGCCCTGCGCCAGGCGGCGCGCACCCGGCCGCCGGATCCGCTGCTGGGCGAGCTGGTACGCCGCCTGGAGTCGGGCGCGACGGTCACCGCCGCGGCCGACGCGGTCGGCCTGTCCACCCGGCAACTGCACCGCCGCTCGCTGGACGCCTTCGGCTACGGGCCCAAGACGCTGGCCCGGGTGCTCCGGCTGCAACGGGCGCTCACCCTCGTACGGAGAGGCGTGCCGTACGCCGACGCGGCAGTCGGCGCGGGCTGCGTGGACCAGGCGCACCTGGCCCGCGAGATGCGCGACCTGGCGGGAACGACCCTGCGGGCCTACTCGGCGGTGGCGGCGTCGGCGACATCCGCGGTGTCGGCGACGCCGGCGAGGTTGGCGAACAGCGAGACACCGCAGCCGTCCGGGTCGAGGATCACCGCGTAACGCTGCCCCCAGAAGGCGTCCCACGGCTTGAGATGCCCGCGGTGTCCGGCCTCGATCAGCTCGGCGTAGAGCGAGTCGACCTCGGCGGGGCTGTCGCAGACGAAGGCCAGGCCCATGCGTTCGCCGCCGGTGGGCGGGGTCCAGGTCGGGTCGAAGGAGCGGATGGTCTCCTCCGAATCCCACAGGACGCGCAGCCCGCTGGGGAGCGTCGCCTCGACGTGGGGCGCGGAGTCCGCGTCGGCGGGGATGTCCAGGCCGAGGCGGCGGTAGAAGGCGAGAGAAGCGGCCATGTCGGAGGCGACGAGGCCGATCGCGTCGAGTCGTGGAGTCATGCCCTCACGGTAGGCGGGGCCGGGACGCGTGGTCTTGTACGAATCGGACGTCGTGTCCGTACGAGTGATCTCTGTGCCCGGCAGGAATGGCTACGCGCCCCAGACCCATAGATCACATATACGCGAGGGGGGCACATCGGAAGGACACACGACCATGCCCCTTCTCCTCAGACCCTCCTCCCGGCTCCGCACCGCCGCGGTGCTCTGCGCGCTCACCGCCCTCCCTGTCCAAGCCACGGCAGCCGCCGCGCCAAAGGAACCCGAGTTCGGGGTGGTGACCCTCGGCGACGGCTTCATCGCCGGTGAGGGAGCCCGGTGGGCGGGGAACGCCACCGGCCTCAAGAACAATGGCGGCATCCCCAAGGAGCTGCGGGACAGGACCGACCGGGTGCGGACCACGGGAAGTACCGCGGACCAGATCTACACCCCGCGCGATCTGCTCAGCGACGGCAAGAGCCCCGGCTGCCACCGCTCGGACCTCGCCGGGATCGCCGTCGACTCCAAGGACGCACCCCTGGCGCTGCACAACCTGGCCTGCTCCGGCGCGACGACCCAGGACGTGCTGAGCGGACAGTTCAAGGAGGAGACACCCCAGCTGCAACGGCTCAAGGCACTCGCCAAGAAGGGCAGCATCAAGGTCGTCGTCATCTCCGTCGGCGGCAACGACGTCAAGTACACGCAGACCATGAAGGCCTGCGCCGAGGCATGGAAGCACAGTAAGTACTGCTCGACCGACACGGCGCTGACCCGGCCGCTCAACGACTCCGTCGAGGCGGTCGGCGACCGGGTGTTCAAGCTCGTACGGAAGGTCCAGGACGTCTTCCGCGACAGCGGGACGCCCCCGCGCGTCATCCTCCAGTCGTATCCGATGCCCCTGGCGTCCGGCGAGCCCGCCACCACCCCCCAGCACGACGAGAACAGCTGGGACCGCTGGAGCACCTACGGATGCCCCCTCTACAACAAGGACCTGCGGTGGCTCAGCCAGGAGGTGGGCCCGGCCGTCACCCTCGGGCTCAAGCAGGCCGCGCGCAAGGCCGGCGCCGACTTCGTGGATCTCACGCACCTGCTCGACGGGCATGAGGTCTGCGCCAAGGGCGCGCTCCAGACGGACTACGCGCCCAAGGGCGGCGTCTTCGAGCCGACAGCCGCGAAGGCGGAGTGGGCCCGCTATCTCCCCCGTACGAAGAACACGCTGCCCGCCACCGAGGAGCAGGAGCTCCTCCACCTCAACGCGTACGGTCAGCGGGCGCTCCGCACGTGCCTGTCCGCCGTCGTGAGCAAGCTCGGCAGCCACGCGCAGGGCTCGGCGGCCCAGTGCCGCGGCGCGGCGGGCCAGTCCCCGGACAAGATCACCGTCAGGTACACGGCCTGAGGTGTCATGAATCTGTAAGGCGGCCCGGGCCGTGCCGTGTGCCCGTGTACGTGGACACTGGCGGTATGCACAAGATTTTGGTCGTCGACGACGATCCGACCGTCGCCGAGGTCGTCACCGGCTATCTCGAACGCGCGGGCTTCACCGTGTACCGGGCGGCCGACGGCCCGCAGGCGCTGCGCCTCGCCGCCGACCGCCACCCGGATCTGGTCGTTCTCGATCTGATGCTGCCGGGCATGGACGGCCTGGAGGTGTGCCGCAGGCTTCGCGCCGGGGTGCTCAGCTCCGTACCAGTGATCATGCTGACCGCGCGCGGCGACGAGGACGACCGGATCCTGGGTCTGGAGATCGGGGCCGACGACTATGTGACCAAGCCCTTCAGCCCGCGTGAGCTGGTGCTGCGGGTCGAGTCCGTACTGCGACGCCGGGGCGGCACGCCGCAGGAGCGTGGCGCGGGCCCCGGCCTCGCGGCGGCGGGCATCACCCTGGATCCGGCCGCCCGCCGGGCCACCAAGGACGGCCGTGAGCTGGGGCTGACGCTGAGGGAGTTCGACCTGCTCGTGCATCTGATGCGCCACCCGGGGGAGGCGATCGGCCGGGAACGGCTGATGCAGGACGTGTGGGGCTGGGAGTTCGGTGATCTGTCGACCGTCACGGTCCATGTACGGCGACTGCGCGGCAAGATCGAGGACGACCCGGCCAATCCGCGCCTGATCCAGACGGTGTGGGGCGTGGGCTACCGCTTCGACGCGTACCCGACCGCGGACGCGACAGCGCACCCGATCGCGGACCTGACCGCGGACCTGCCCCGGAAAGAGGCCTGATCACTGTGCGCGACATGCTTCTCATAGCTCTCTTCTCCTTCCTCGGCGCCGGCGCCGCGGGCCTGGCGGGAGCCGTGGTGCTGCGCCTGCTGCGCCACCGCTCCGTCGCGGTCTCCCTCACGGTCGTCGCCGCCGTCACGGTCACCGCGATGCTCGCCGGGACGCTCGCGGTCGCCCAGGCGATGTTCCTCTCCCCGCACGACCTCAAGGTCGTCACCATGGTCGTCGCGATGGCGGCGGTCGTCTCGCTCGCCACCGCGCTGCTGCTGGGCCGCTGGGTCGTCGCGCGCAGCCGGGATCTCACCCTGGCGGCGCGCTCGTTCGGCGACGGCGGCGAGTTCGCCGCGCCCGGCGGAGCCTCCACCGCGGAGCTCGCCTCACTGAGCCGGGAGCTCGCCGCCACGAGCGACCGGCTCGCCGCCTCCCGGGAGCGTGAACGCGCCCTGGAGACCTCCCGTCGCGAGCTTGTCGCCTGGATCTCCCACGATCTGCGCACTCCGCTGGCCGGGCTGCGCGCCATGTCGGAAGCGCTGGAGGACGGTGTCGTGCAGGACCCGCGGCGCTACTACCGCCAGATCAGCACCGAGGTCGACCGGCTCAACTCCATGGTCGGCGACCTCTTCGAGCTCTCCCGCATCCACGCGGGCACGCTGGCCCTGAGCCCCACCCGGATGTCGGTGTACGACCTGATCGGCGAGGCGCTCGCGGGCGTGGACCCGCTCGCCCGTGAACACGGCGTACGTCTGGTGGGTGGCGTCGTCGACGCGGTGCCGGTCGATGTGGACGGCAAGGAGATGACTCGCGTCCTGGCGAACCTGCTGGTCAACGCGATCCGTCGGACTCCGGCGGACGGCACGGTCGCCGTCGCCGCGGAACGGCGCGAGGAGTGGGTGGTCCTCTCCGTCACCGACGGCTGCGGCGGTATCCCGGAGGATGACCTGCCGCGTGTCTTCGACACCGGCTGGCGTGGCACCCAGGCGCGTACGCCCCCGGGGGGCGCGGGTCTCGGCCTCGCGATCGTCCGCGGCATCGTCGAGGCGCACGCCGGGCGGGCCGACGTACACAATGTGATCGGCGGCTGCCGCTTCGAGGTGAGGCTGCCCGCGGCGTTGTCGCTCTCCTCCTGAAGGCTGGAGCCCGCCGTGGGCTCCAGCTCTTCAGTCGTGGTCAGTTCGCGGCGACGGTTGCCCGCGAGGGGTCGGCGTCCACGTGCGACGTACGTGGCGTGAGGAGCCGCTCCGCGAGGTGGCCGAAGACCAGCCCGAAGCTGGTCCACAGCGTCACCTGAATCGCGAGCGTGGCCAGCCGGAATTCCCAGAGCACCGCGCCCGGGAAGCCCTGCGGCACCTCGTTGAACGAGGGCAGGAAGGCGTACGCGAGCCCGGCGGCGGCGATGAACGCCGCCGAGGCGGCGACGGTCGCGTTCCAGTTGCCCAGCCTGGGGGCCAGGCGCTTCCCGAGGATCACGGCGGCGACCGCGAGCAGGACGCTGAGCACCACCATCAGGAAGTACAGCGCCGTGCGTTGGCCGATCGTGTCCGGGTCACCGACGGCCGGCGGATTGGGCGGGTATTTGAGATACGGCACGACGTACCCCGCGAGGAGCGCGCCGAGGGAGACCAGGGCGGCCGTGGCGCGCGGCCCGAACCGGCCGATGCGGCCGAGCGCGACACAGAAGGCGAGGGCGGCGAAGCCGCCGATCGCCACCCCGAAGACGAGCACACCTGTGGCGAGCCCGCCCGTGGACTGCATGGCACGGCTGACGAGTTCCTCGCCGCCGTGCTCATGGCTGTGCCCTTCCTCGTACGCGATGGCGGCGTCCACGGAGGACTCGCCGAGGAAATAGGCGACGACCAGGGCCACGGCCCCGGCCGCCAGACCGGCGAGCATGCCGCGGATGAGCAGAGCTCTGACGGAAATGGAGTTCATGAGTGAGGGTTCCCCTGATTCTGCGTTCTGCTTCTCAGTGGCAGGGGAAGCCGAGCAGGTGACGCCCGTCGTGGACCCACTCGTGCACGCCCTCACCGGAGATGAGGGAGGTGGCGCCCTGTTCGGCGCCGACGAAGTAGAGCAGGACGAGCATCACAACGCCGACGAAAACCGCCCAAGGGGCGATAGCCTTCAGCGAAATGGGGGTGATGGCGGGTGCGGCGGTGGCGGGCGCAGCAGACTGGGCCATGGCAGAACCTCCTGGGGGAACACGCGTCCCGATCGTGGTGCCTGAGACGACAGTGCTGGGTCTGACTTCCCGCACAGGTACGGGTTCACAGTGGCGCGACCGTGCCGGATTCTCACCGGACTTCCGTCACACCGTCGTCATGTCCACGCGACGGTACCGCCTGGCGGACGACAACGCTACGGCGCATGGAGGCCGATGACAGTGCGGGTGATGCTGGTCTCACCAGCGATGAACGCGGCGCTGCGCGAGGCGCGATTCGAGGGTGACGGCCCGCTGGACGCGACGGGAGCCCGCCAGGCCCGGGCGGCGGCCAACACCCTGTCTCCTGCCGCGCGCTGCGTGAGCGCCCCGTCGCTCCGCTGCCGCGAGACGGCCGAGGCGCTGGGGCTGGGCCTGGGCCTGCGGGCGGAGCCCGAACCGGCGCTCGGCGACTGGGACATGGGCCGCTGGCGCGGGCGCCGCCTGACGGAGGTCAGCGAGAGCGAACCCGAGGCGGTGTCGGCCTGGCTGACCGATCCGTCGGCCGCCCCGCACGGAGGCGAGTCGCTTACGGCACTGTGCGCGCGGGTCGGCGGCTGGCTGGAGTCCCTGCCGGGCGATACGGAAAGCCTGCTGACGGTCACCGAACCGGCGGTGATCCGCGCGTCGATGGTGCGCGCGCTGGGGCTCCCGGTGGAGGTGTTCTGGCGACTGGACGTCGCGCCCCTGACCCTGACGGAACTCACGGGCCGGGCCGGCCGCTGGAACTTGCGGTGCGGTCGGCCGCTGGGGCGTGCGGGGGGTGAGTGAACGGGGTGCTCGCGGCCCCGGTCCCCGCTATTTCTTTCTCGGGGTGGTGAGGCTCGCTTCCGAATCCAACTACGGTTGCACGTCGGAGTTTCGGGCGAAGTCCAGCAGTTCTGCCCACGCGTGGGGGGCCAGCATGAGCATGGGCCCGGTGGGGTTCTTGCTGTCCCGCACGGGGACACGCCCTGAAGCAGCAGCGATGGCGGGAGCCCACTCAAGGCAGTTTCCACCCTCTGGGCTGCTGTAACTGGACTTGAACCACTGACGGGGCGGGGTGGTGCTCACAGGCTCTCCATGTGGTCTCGGATGAAGTCAGCACTGAGCCCTGCCGACAAGGCCTCTGCCGCAAGGTCCTCGTAGGCACGTGCAGCTCTCCGAACATGCTCCGGATCTTCGATGATCTCGGCAGTACGGTAATTTTCAACGCACACTGCTGTCTGGTGGTTCGGCCCTGTCAGGAAGGACACCGGCCAGTCGATCAGCAGGTGTGGCGGTGCGTCCAGCGGGAGCACTTGAATCCGGGTGGTCCGGTGCTCCGCATGGGCCAAGAGCGCGGCAAGCTGGTCCCGCATCACGTTTGCCGGTGCGATCTTCCTCCGGATCACCGACTCACACAGGACAACGCGCACATCAGGCGGAGCGGCCGCCCTGAGGATATCCTGCCGCGTCAGCCGGGACCCCACCTCGGCGGCGATCTCTCGTTCGCTTGCTCGCGGCTTCCCCGCCCCGAGTAGGGCGCGGGCGTAGCCACCCGTCTGAAAGAGCCCCGGCACGACCGTGGGCGACCACTCCCACACCGTGATGGCACCCCGCTCAAGAGCCATCCTTCGCCGGAAGCGGTCAGGGAAAGAACCGGTGGTGATGGCCTCTTCATAGAGCCGTTTGAAGAGGCCATCCGTTGTGAAGATCTGATCGAAAAGCGGTGGCAGTTCGGGCGGAATAGGGCCGTCGCTGTTCTCAAGACGGCTGATTGTGCTTTTCGACGTTCGAGCCTTCTTGGCCAGCTCGGTCTGGCTCAGGGGCCTACTTCCGAAATCAGTTGAGTAGAGGTGTCTGGCTGTCTTCAGCTCCTCAGAGAAGAGCTGACGTGGACTCATAGGGTCCTCGGAATTTTGTTCTAAGGACATTGGATCCCCCCTTTGACCGTGCTACTGGTCATGTGTCGATCCCGCTGTATCGCTGCTGGTCGGAGCGGCTTGGCATATGCATGGCTGACCAAACCCCAGGTCGGTCTGGAAAACCCTATTGAGCATAGCGGTTGGGGTCGAAGGTGTGAGTGGCGAAGTTACGGAGAGCACGCGACAGAGCGAAGGGCATGGCGACCATGGCAGAACTGACTACGACCCCCGCACCGGTTAGCGACGTGGATGAACTTGCGCCGCTGATAGAGGCCGGCGGGTTCTGGCGATTCGCTCCGGACTGGGTGCCGCGAACCGGTTATGCCGAGCCGACGGTGGACCTTCTCAAGGCGGTTGAGGCCGGGCTGAGGCGGGTGGCGGGATGAGCGGTCCGGAGTCTGCTTATGTGCCCGCTGTGGGTGAGACGGTCAGGGATTCCAGTACGGGTCGAGTGGGCCGTGTGATGGACCACGTTGGGCCGCGTTATCAGCTCCGGCCGCTCAATGGCGGCAAGGAGTGGGAGTCGGAGCCGGAGCATCTCGTGCGGGTGCCGCTGTCCGATGCGCTCAGACCGGCTGTGGCTGAGGCGAACTCCCGCACTCGGTGGGTGGTGTGAGGTGGTCGTGAACATGAACCCGCACGGGTTCAAGGTCGGCAGCGTGGTCTATGACCGGTTTTACGATCTGCCCGCGACGGTCGCCGATTTCCAGGGGCCGTTGATCTGCCTGACCCGCCCGAGCGGCTTTTCGTGGCGATCACGTTGGGGCAACGTACGACCGGCCACCGCGTACGAGCGGCGACAACTTCGGGCTATTGCCAAACTCCACGCTCAACACCAACGGGGTGTAGCGCCTGCTTAGTACTCCAGCTGTAGATCGTGATCTTCATGGCTTGTGACTGAGCGCTTCACCTGGCGGCTGAGCGGTCGGTGCTCTGGTCGAGCCTCGCGCCTGCTGCCTCTGATGCACCCCGGGTGGTTCACGTCGGCCAGTGATCCGGCGCGGGACTGACCTTGCCCGTCTCGGAAACAGGGACGACGACCACGTGTCACGATCGCCTCATGGAATCTACCGAAGCAGACACCGGGCTTTCGAGGGCGGCGTCAGGAGTGACAGGATCGGGTTCCTGACCGCCCTCTTCGATGCCCCGCACGGGCTGTGATCCTCGCCGCACTCGCCGCCGCAGACCCGGCCCGAGCTGGAGAAGGCGCTGAAGCTGGCGTACGACATCAAGGAGGCCGCGCCCGGCCCCGGCGGCCGCCTATCTGCGCGACCTCTTATTTGCGCAGCACACCGCTGGGCATGGCGTACGGATCCGTCATCCGGCTTGGCCTCGACGTACAGCAATACGCCCTGGGGCTTGCGGTGCGCTCCGATCAGCACAGGTTCGGCGCTGACGCCTGCGTCTGCCCGGCTACCCGTCCTGCCGTTCGTAGAGCAGTCCGTCGCTCCACACCCGGCCGATCCGGCCCCACCGCATCGCCGAGGCGACGTCGGGGAAGAAGCCCCGGCCGTTGAAGTTCGCGCTCGTGTTGCAGAGCACCGGGATGCCGCTCAAGCGGTGGTACTCGCGCAGGACCGCTTCGAGGGTCGGATCGTCCTCCCGGCCGACCGTCTGCAGGCGCGCCGTGCCGTCGAGGTGGATGACGGCGGGGATGCGCTCCGCCCATTCCGGGCGGACCCGGTGGTCGAAGAGCATCAGTGGGTCGGGGGTGCCCGGAGCGAAGATCTGTGGCGCGTGTTCGGTGAGGCAGATCGGGGCGACGGGGCGGAACGGCTCGCGGCCCTTCACCTCGTTGAGCAGATCCTTCATCGCCGCATCGACCGGCGCGGCGAGGATGCTGCGCCTGCCCAGGGCGCGCGGGCCGAGCTCCGCGCGGTCGTGCACGACGACGACGGGCCGGCCCGTCTCATGAAGGACCCGCGCCAGCTCCTGCGGCGAGCAGGGCGCGGCCGTCCAGCCGGGGAGCGGGTCCGACGGCTGGACGGCAGGGCCCAGGCGCGGATGCCAGGTGATCGGGCCGATGCCTTCCGAGGCGATCAGGTGGGCCACCGCGGTGCCGATGGCGGCGCCGGAGTCGTTGGGGAACGGTGGTACCCACACGTCCCGGAAGAGCGGATGGGCGCGCAGGGCGCTGTTCCACTTGATGTTCAGCGCGCAGCCGCCGACGAAGCACAGGTTCCAGGGCCCATCCCCCTTCCACTGGCGCACCTTCGCCGTGACACGCTCGACGAGCATGTCCTCCAGGAACTGGTGGATCGACGCCAGTACGTCCTCGTCACGGAAACCCGCCCCCTCCAGCCGGCCCCGTACAGCACGGTAGAAGCGGTGTACGAAGGAGTGCGACGGCTCCGCGTGGCTGCCCCAGCCGCCAATCGTCTCGCGATAGTGCGCGACTTCGGGAGTGGGGGCCTCGAAGTGCCGGTGGAATTCCTGTCTCAGCACCTCGATGACGTCGTCCTTCGGATGGCCGAGGGCGATGTACGCCATCAGCTTTCCGGCCACGGACAGGTCGTCGCAGGCGTCCGACTCGTACTCGCGGCGGTACGGGCCGAAGTGGTGGGCGCCCATCGCATAGGCGTGGCCGATCAGCGGGAACAGCTCACCGCCGTTCTGCACGCCGTCCTGCGGGTCCGCGGCGCGCGGGTCCACGAAGTACAGGCGGGGGAAGCAACCGCCGTCCCAGACGAGAACGAACGACTCCTCACCCGCCCGGGCGAACGGACTCGTGCAGTAGGCGCTCGCCAGATGACCGGCCACGTGGACATAGCTGTCGTACGCGATCCTGCGCTCCCTGACGGTGAACTCCCCACGTACGCCGGGCTGGAGCAGATTGGTGATCGCGCTGTTCTCCCGATAGGGGGCCAGGGTGAGGACTTCGGGCCCGTCGGCGTTGTGCAGCGTGGTCTGCCCGGTCTCCTGGCCGTCCCAGCCGTCGACGACCCACCGGTCGACGTCGTCGATCTTGTAGTCGAAGTCTCTGAGGATCCGCTCGACCGTCGCGAAGTCGGTCACTTCGCTGTACCGGGGATTGTTGTCGATCTTCTCGATCTCGACGCTGAAGACAAGATCGCTGCCGTCGAGCAGCGCCACCGCGCCGTCGTGGGTGAGTTTCATGCCGCAGATGATCACGTTGTTTCCTCTTGGGTGGGTCAGCTCTGGTACGTACGTCGGTCCGGCCCCTGGATCAGCCCAGCTCACCGTCCCGTGTCTGTGCCACCACGGCGTCCACGACATCGGTGAGCGAACCTCGGCGCGCGTAGACGGCGCGCTGCCGGTCGGCGCCGGTGCCCGTAGCCGTCAGCCGCCGAAGCAGTGAGTCGACCGTCTGCCGGTCCCCGGTCTCCTCCAGAGCGGGGCCGATGTGGCCCAGCAGCGAGGCGACTTGGCTGCCGGCCGCCGTCAGCCGCCCGGTGCGCGGATCCATCCCTTCTCCGCGCAGACCGTCGCGCGCCGCTCGCCAGCACGCCGCCCGGAGCAGTTCCGCGGGCAGGTCGGGACCCGGGTCACCACGGTCGACGGCCCGCAGAGCGGTGATGGTCAGCGCCCGCACCAGCACAGCGAGCAGGGCGCTCTCCTCGGCCGTCATGGGAATGTCGGCCGCACGGACCTCAATGGTCGGATAGCGGGACGAGGGCCGGACATCCCAGAAGAGCATCCGTTGGTCCAATAGTGTTCCGCTCTCCAACAGCGCCACGACGAGACGGTCGTACTCCGCGGGAGAGGAGAAGTACGGCGGGGGCCCGGAAATCGGCCACCGTTGCCACATCAGGCGGCGCCAGCTGGCGTAACCGGTGTCCCGGCCGGAGAAGAATGGCGAATTCGCCGACAGTGCGACCAGGAGTGGAATCCAGGGCCGCAGATGATTGCTCACGAGTACGGCGCGTTCCCGGTCCGGGACGCACACGTGCACATGGGTCGCGCAGATGACGTGTTCGTGCACCAGACCCCGGTAGCCCTGTACCTGGTTCAGGCAACGGGGGCCGTCGCTGACGGGCATCGGAGTCGCGTTGCCGAGCGGGGGCGCGCCGACCGCGGCCGTACGGGCTCCCAACGCCTCGGCAGCGGTCGCGACTCGCGCCCGTATGCGCCGCAACTCACCGTACAAGTCATCGAATTCCCCGCACGGCGGAGTCTGCGCCTCCACCTGGTACTGGCCCAGTTCCTGGGACACCAGATCGCCCAGGTCCTCCGCGGCCTTCTTCACCACGTCGACCGCGTACGGGACGACTTCGCGAGTGAGGGGGTCGACGAGAAAGTATTCCTCCTCCACGCCCATGAGAGGCGTGGAAGGACGTATTCCAGTCACGTCGGTCATGGGGTTCACCATAAGAGCAGCTCAGCTCCACCGCATATCGCCGCATACCGGTATGCGGCGCTCGTGGGGCGCTCAGTTCGAGGCACGTTTATGCTCGTGGGCGGTGGGGGCGTCAGCAGGCCCTGGAGGCCGTGTGGTCAGCGATACCGAGGTTCCGACTCCGACTCCGACTCCGCATTCCCAGGCTTCCCCCGGATCCGGGATTTCCGATGGGCCCGGCGCCCTGCGGCTTTTCGTCGGGCAATCAACGACCGGTTCCGGTCCCGAGCACGGTGAGACGATCCGGTCGGTGGTGGACCTGGTGTGCGCCCCGGGCATCGCGGGCGGTCCGGTCGCGGTGCTGCAGCCGTCCGACGACCCCAGCAATCCCGGCGCCTTCCGTGACCGGCGGCTGCGGATGCTGGACAGCGCGCACGCCATGCTCGTGATACGGACCGCCCCCAGCGAGTCGGGGGCGTACGAGATCGCCTACAACGTGCACGCAGGCCCACGGATACCGGTCTTCTTCGCCGTCCACCGCGGCTGCCCGATGGAGTCCACGCTGCTGCACGACCTCGCACCGCTGGTTGATGTCCGGTACGTCGAGTTCACGCGGACCGTCGAACTCGCGGAGGAGCTACGAGAATTCCTCGCCGGATGCAGACGGCAGCCGGGGCCCTTGCCGGTCGCCGCCGCGCAGGCCCGCCTGTCCGCAGCCGTCAGGCTGCTGCGGACACTGAGTGAACGGTCCGACCGGGAGCGGATCGCGATGTGGTGGACCGCCCGCCACGCGGTGGAGGCAGCGGCGGCCATGCTCACAGCGGCGCAGACCCCCGTAGGCCCCCACCGCCTGGACCTGCTGCGGGCGGCGCTGGGTACGGCCAGGGCGGCGGTGGAGTCCGGGAAGATGGCCATCTACCAGACCGTCGGCTCATCGAGCGGAGGCGGTACGACGGGGCCGCGCGGCTGACCGTCGTGGGCGCGCGGGTCGGCGGCCTGCTGGAGTCCCTGCCGGGCGATACGGGGAACGCCTGCCGCGCGGGTCACCGAACCGGCGGTGACCCGCGCGGCGATGCTCGCGCTCGGGCGCATGATGCTCGGCTCCTGGTCCTGGCAACCACGCGGTTCGCCGAGGTCGCCGGCTTCTACGGATGGATGCTCGCCGCCATGGGAGTCGGCGGACTCTGTGGCAGCCTGCTCGCCGGACGTTTCGGGCTCCTTGCCACTGCGAGCTGGTACTACGCTGCCGCAGCCACCCGCGGCCGCATGTCCTCCGTGGCCGGTAGCTGAACCCTGTTGACGACCTCAGCGTTGAAGCCGAGCGGCGCCCCGGTCCCTCAGGACAGGGCGCCGCTCGGCTCTCCTACCGCGCGAACGAGCCCTTACCCGACCATGGAGTGAGCGTAGGGCGACAGGGTCGGAGCGAGCTGCACTCCGGGAGCCAGGCCGAGGGCGACGAGGGCGTCGGGCAGGCCGCGTCCCGTACGGGACGCCTCCAAGGTGCCCGGGAAAGCCAGTTGGCGGCAGCTGGCGGCGATGATCTCGAACAAGTGCTGCACCCGGCCGGGTCCGCGTGGCGACAGCTCGCTGCGGAAATCCTCGTGGTGGGCGAGAACGAGGGCAGCCAGACCGGCGATGTGGGCCGAGGCGGTGCTGGTGCCGTCCAATGCCGTGTATCCGCCGTGCGGTGAGCTGGACAGCACCGCCACACCGGGAGCGACCGCGTTGACCTCCGGGCCGTAGCAGGAGAATCGCGCGGCGAACAGCCCTTCCGGGGTCAAGGGCGTGCCCCCGTGGGTGGCTTGGGATGTGTCCGGAGGATAGGAGCCGAAGGCTCCCAGCGCGCCGACGGTGAACACGGTGGGCAGCGAGCCCGGGAAGGCGACCGGGCCGGCGGTGTCACCCGCCGGGGCGATGCAGGCGATCCCTGCCGCGGTGGCATCGGCCAGTTTGCGGGAGACCAGCGCCGAAGAGTACGGGGTGGCCACGCCGATGTGGACGATGTCGACCTCGTGTTCGATGCAGTGGTCGAGAGCCGCGATCAGGTCGCTGAAGGAGCCGCCGGGCAGCACCTGGCAGGCCTCGATCTGGGCGTCGACGGCGATGCCGATGACGCCCGTGCCGGTGTCCGCCCCGGCGATGATGCCCGCCGCGTGGGTGCCGGTGCCCACCATGTCGTGGGCCCAGCCCCGTTCCGTACCGCCGACGATGTCCACCCCGGAACGCACCTGGTCCTTCAGGTCGCTGTGCTCGGCGGCGATGCCCGAACCGATGACCGCGATCTTGATCCCGAAAGCGCGGAACGTGGGCGGCAGCCGGTCCAGCCGCATGGCCTGCTGGCCCCAGCCGTACTGCTGCCGCTCGTCAAGTCCCGGGTACACCTTGGCCAGTGGCGTGAGAGTGACCAGGTTCTCCTGAGTCACCGACAGATCCGGGCGGATGATCCAGCGGTCCACATAGCCGCCCGCGGGCCGGACGTACAGGGCCTGGATGGACTGTGGGGTCTCCGTCGCGAGTACGACGGTGGCTGTCCCGTCGGCGCCGGTGATGCCCTGGATCGGCCATGACGACCCGATCAGGAACACCCCGGCCCCGGCCAGCGGTTCGTCCTCCGGGCCGCAGACACGCAACGAGATCTCCACCGCGTGTTCCAGCGGCGCGACCAGCCCCGGATCGCTCAGCGGCAGGCCCCCCAGGGCGGGCGAAGGGACCGGGCCGGTTCCGCCCAACGGCAGGTCCGGCTCCACGTGGACGAGTACCGACCGCATCGCCGGCACCTGGTCCCCGGCCGCCTCGACCACCGCGATTTCCGGGCAGGAGGGGTACAGCCCGGCCGAGTCGAGCTTCTCCGACGGCCGGAGTCTACGGGTCACCTTGACTTCTGGCATCCGGTTCAGCCGGTCACACACGGCGTCCATGCTGAGCGCAGCCACCCCGGGCGGGAGCAGATGCTGAGGCAGCGGCGTCACCAGATACCGCTCCCGGCGCGACCGCACCGAGTGTGCTTGCCGGGCGCCTTTCTCGGACGGCTCCTCTTCCCGGCGCGCACGCCCGGGTCCACTCGCCGCCGCACCCTCGGACCCGCTGGCAGTGCCGTTTTCCGGCCTGTTCTTGACCATCACGTCCACCTTCACCACGCCTACGTCGTTCCTCTGCTTCTGATCCAGCGACCGGGCGGGCCGCGCTCCACGGTGGTGCGGTGTGCCCGGAACCATTCCTTCCGGGCACACCGCACCGTGACTAGGCGTCAGCCGATGTTGAACGGCTGCTGCCCCATCTGACCAAAGCCGTAACTGGGCTGCTGGAACTGCTGGTAGGGCTGGTAAGGCTGCTGGCCGAAGCCACCGCCCCACTGCTGGCCCATGCCCTGCTGAGCCATACCCGGCTGGCCCTGGCCCTGGCCCTGCTGACCCATGCCCTGCTGGCCTTGGCCCTGACCCTGGCCCTGCTGGCTCTGCTGAACCAGCGCCACGATCGCGGTCGGCAGCGCCTGCTGCACGGACTGCTCCACCGCCTGCCGGATACCGCTGTGCAGCGACCGGTGCAGCGCGACAGCCAGGTACGGGTGCGCGTGCTGGGCGAGGCCCTGCTGCTGGAGCTGCGCCTGGATCTGCTGGAGCTGCTGGAGTGTCTGCTGCACTCGCTGCGCGACCTCTTGGGCCGTTTGCTGACAGGCCTGCTGAATCGCCTGCTGAACCGTCTGGGCGATCTGGGGCTGGCCCATGCCCTGCTGCTGGCCGAGCTGCTGCTGGGGTTGCGTCCCAGTCATTATCGACATGAATCCTCCGCACAATGACATCAACGAGAAGCCGATATGGTGACTTATGTCCCACATGTCGGATTCTCCGAGCACCTGAACGCTAAGCTGATGTCGGCTCACCCGCAATCGCACGGTCTCTCATGGGACGCCTGGGACGCCCGGTCAGGTCGGCGTCTGCACCAGGACTGCCCCGCCCTGGGGCTCCGAAGTGAGCAGCAGCGTCATGCTGTAGGTGCGCGGCGGGCCCGCCTGCGGTAGGAGTTCGATGGTGCGGGATGTGAAGTCGCCGACCGAGCGGCACGCCCACCACGCCTCCAGGTCCGGCCGCTCGGTGCGCATGCGGGCCGTCAGCTGCCGGCTCCTGGCGGCTGGAGGCTGCTGGTCGGCGCGGGTGCGGAAGTGCCGGTACAGATCCATGAACACCGGTTGCCAGTCAGGCAGCAGGCGCTGATGGCGGGCGTCGCCAATCAGCAGCATCAGCAGATTGCGCCGCTCCGGCGGCAGGGCGGTCGGGTCGGGCCACACCGCTGTGTATGCCGTGTTCCACGCGAGGATGTCCAGCGTGGAGTCCAGCAGCAGTGCCGGGCTGTCCGGCCAGCTGTCCAGCATCGTACGGAAGGCGGGGTCGAAGGAGACGTCCGTACCCGCTTCCGGCGGCTCCGTGACAAATCCGGCGAGGGCCAGCGCATGCCGACGGGCCGTGCTGTCCATCCGCAGTGCGCGGGCCACGGCGTCCAGGACCTGCCGTGAGGTGTCCACGCGTCCCTGTTCAACCCAGGTGTACCAGGCCACCGAGACTCCGGACAGGGCCGCCACTTCCTCGCGGCGCAGTCCTGAGGTGCGCCTCCGGGGAGTGCTGGGCAGCCCGACGTCGCTGGGGGTCAGGCGCTCGCGGTGGGCTCGCAGAAAGCTGCCCAATTCACGTCGGAGGACCGTCTGTGCCGTCTCGTCCACCGCTGCCGCCATGAACTCAGCCTATGACTCTGGCTCACCGTACAAATACCTGTCTGGCTGGGCACGCGGCGGGCCGCGAAGCTGTCCACATGAGCCATACCAGCGATGCCCTCAGCACCCCCAGTACTCCCAGCACCCCTACCGCCGTCGTCTGGCGGCGCAGCAACGACTCCTCCGGCCTGGCCGAGCCGCGCGCCTTCATCCGGGTCTTCACCGGACCCGGCACCTTGGAGTCCGTCACGACCTTCTATGAAGGGCTGCTCGATACGAAGCGCGACATGTGGTTCACGTATCCGGCGAAGCAGCTGGCGCTCGCGGCCGTAGGCGGCTTTCTCCTCATCGAGGGCACGGAGGAGACCCTGGAGTCGTTCCGGGGTACGACTGGCACGCTGTTGGTCGACTCGGCCGAGACATACCTCGCCCGGCTGACTGCCGAGGGTGCGGAGATACTTGATCCGCTTCACTCGGTTCCGACCGGCGCCGGGTTCACCGCCCGCCATGCCGACGGCACGGTCATCGAGTATGTGGAGCACCGGTCGACCATCGACGGGTGCTGACTTCTGCTGCGGCAGGACGGTATGCCGCGTCACGAACGTCCAACTGCCTACGGTATGCGGTGATCCGGCAGCGCCGGATGCAGCGGCTGTTCCGCCCAGATGACCTTCCCCGCCGCCGTGTACCTCGTGCCCCACCGTTCCGCGAACTGCGCCACCAGGAACAGCCCCCGCCCGCCCTCGTCCGTGATCGCCGCCTGCCGCAGATGAGGAGACGTACTGCTGTGGTCGTAGACCTCGCAGATCAGGTTCCGGTCACGGATCAGCCGTACATGGATCGGGCCTATGGCGTAACGGATCGCGTTGGTCACCAGCTCGCTGAGTATCAGCTCCGTGGTGAAGGCCTCCTCCGTCAGCCCCCACTCCGCCAGCTTCCCGGCCACCGCCGCCCGTATCCGTGACACCGCCGCAGGCTCCGGCGGCACCTCCCAGTCGGCCACCCGCTCGGTGTCCAGCACCCGCGTACGTCCGACCAGCAGCGCGATGTCGTCGCGCGGGTTCTCCGGCAGCAGGGCGCGCAGGGCCGCCTCGCATGTTTCGTCCGGGGTGCGCGCGGGGTGGTCGGCCAGGGTGCGGAGCAGCAGGGTCAGGCCCTCGTCGATGTCCCGGTGCCGGTCCTCCACCAGGCCGTCCGTGTACAGCACCAGGTGGCTGTCCTGCTCCAGCACCACGTCCAGGGTCTCGAAGGGCAGCCCCCCGAGACCCAGCGGCGGGCCGCCGGGTACCTCCGCGAACTCCGCGCTGCCGTCCGGGTGCAGCAGCAGCGGCTGGAGGTGTCCGGCCCGCGCCATCGTGCAGCGGCCCGACACCGGGTCGTAGATCGCGTAGAGGCAGGTCGCTCCGGTGACCACCGTGTCGCTGCCGTCCGCCGCCTCGTCCTGGTCGATACGGGCGACCAGTTCGTCAAGGTGCCACAGCAGTTCGTCCGGCGGCAGGTCCAGCGCGGAGAAGTTGTGGACCGCGGTGCGCAGCCGGCCCATGGTGGCGGCGGCGTGCAGCCCGTGGCCGACGACATCGCCCACCACCAGCGCCACCCGCGCGCCCGGCAGCGGGATGATGTCGAACCAGTCCCCGCCGACACCCCCCAGCCCGCCGAGACCCGCCTGCGCGGGCAGATACCGGTAGGCGACGTCGATGGCGTTCTGCTCCGGCAGACCGCGCGGCAGCAGGCTGCGCTGCAGCGTCACCGCCATGGTGTGTTCGCGGGTGTAGCGCCGCGCGTTGTCGACGCTCACCGCTGCGCGGGCCACCAGCTCCTCGGCGACGGACAGGTCCTCCGCCTCGAACGGCTGCGGCTTCTGAGAGCGCCAGAACACCACCACGCCCAGAATCACGCCGCGCGCCCGCAGCGGCACCGCGATCATCGAGTGGATGCCGTACTCGACCAGCTTCCGGGCCCGCTCCGGATCCTGCTCCTGCCAGCCGGTGAGGGCCGCCAGATCCGGCTCCAGGACCGATTCGCCCGCGCTGACGCCGGAACCGACCGGGGTGCCCGGACTGAAGCGGAAGAGCTTGCCCAGCGGGTAGAACCCGCTGTCGTAGCGCAGGCCGCTGAAAGCCGTACGGCGCATCTCCGCGCCCCCGCCCGCGACCGTCGGCTCCTCGCCGCGCAGCACCGCCTCCACCAGATCAACGGTGACGAAATCGGCGAACCGGGCCGCGGCGAACTCGGCCAGTTCCTCACAGGTCCGTACGACGTCGAGGGTGGTGCCGATCTCCGTGCCCGCGTCATACAGCAGCTTCAGGCGCCCCCGCGCCACATCCGCGCTGCCGGTGAGCGCCTGCAGCTCGGTGGTGTCGCGCAGGGTCGCCACCGTGCCGGGCGGCCCGCCCGCCTGGTCGGTGGTCCGCTGGTTGACGGCGAGCAGCCGGTCCCCGACCACGTACACCTCGTCGTTGGCGATCCGCCCCGAGGCCAGCAGCCGGGCGGTGGCCGGGTCCAGACCGAGCTCGGCGACCGGGATCCCTTCCACCTCCGGGGGCAGATCGAGCAGCCGTCGCGCCTCGTCGTTGGCGAGGAGCATCCGCCCGTCGCCGCCGACGATGACCACCCCTTCCCGTACAGCGTGCAGGACCGCGTCGTGGTGCTCGTACATCCGCGTCATCTCGGACGGCCCGAGGCCATGGGTCTGGCGGCGCAGCCGTCTGCTGACCAGGGCCGTCCCGCCCGTGGTGAGGGCGAGGATCCCGGCGGCGGCGCCGAGCAGGAGCGGAATCTGCTCTTCTACGACGCCGCTGACCTTCTCGATGGTGATCCCGGCGGAGACCAGGCCCACCACCTTGCCGTCGGCGCCGATGATGGGCACCACCGCCTGCACCAGGGGCCCGATCGTGCCGGTGATCTTCTCGGTGACGATGCCGCCGGCCAGCGCGGGCCGGAGATTGCCGACGAACTTCTTTCCGATCCGGTCGGTGAGGGGGTGGGTATAGCGGATGCCGTCGGTGTTCAGTACGACGATGAAGTCGACGCCCGACCGTTTACGGGCCTCCTCGGCGCGGGGTTGCAGCACCGCCGTGGGGTTCGGCGCGTTCAGCGCTTCCTCCATGCCGGGGGCGTTCGCGAAGGTCTCCGCCACGGCGACGGACCGGTTGCGGGCCTCGCGTTCACTGTCGCTGCGGGACTGGAGCACGAGCGCGGTCATGGCGGCGGCGACCAGCAGCACCACGATCGCCACCTGCAGGAGAAAGACCTGGCCGGCGACAGTTCGCATGCGCAGAACCGAGCGCCGACGGCCGTAGCGTGCGGCCATGGACTCTTTCTACACCTCCCGCATACGCCGGGCTATCCGCACACCGCAAGGCGGAGGGGTCGCGTGCACGCCCCCATGTGCACGCCACCATACGGACAACGCCTCCGTCTGCCGAGCCCGGGCGGAAATTCGCGACGGCGGGAGCAGCGGGAGCAGCGGGAAGAGCGGGAAGAGCGGGAGCAGCGGGGTCAGCTCCGGTGCAGCAGGCTGGTCATCACCTTCTGGAGGGTCGCCACCGGATCGGACACCGCGTCCTCCGAGCGCCAGGCCACAAAACCGTCCGGGCGTACGAGCACCGCGCCCTCGGGTGTCGTGCCATGGAGCACCGCCCAGTCCGCCACGGCCTCGCCCGCGCCCCCCGGAACCAGGTCCGCGTCAGGACCGCTGCCGATCGCGTACGCCTCCAGCCGTACGGCCAGCCGGTCCGCGATCTTCCGCCCCGCCGTGCGCCAGGGCGTGCCCGCGCCGCTGAGCAGCACGAAGGACCGCTCGTACAGGTCGAGGAGGGACTGGCGCCCTTCGGGCCCGGTGACCCACATATGCGGTGCCCGCGTGCCCGGTTCGCCGTTCAGCCGCATCCGCTCGGGCACGACGGGACGGTCCGGGTCCGCGCCCACGACCGCGCCTTGCGGGTAGCTGTAGCCCATGGCGACCGTGAGCATCCCGCCCTGCCGCCCGCCGCCGGGCATGGCGGTGGGCGCGTAGCCGGGGTGGCTGTGTTCCGCGGACCGTGCCGACGCGCGCTCGCTCGTCGCCCGCGCCACCGGCTGCCGCTCCTGTTCGTACGTGTCGAGCAGCCCCGGCCCCGCCGCGCCCGACAGCACCGTCGCGAGCTTCCAGGCCAGGTTGTGGGCGTCCTGGATGCCGGTGTTGGAGCCGAACGCCCCGGTGGGGGACATCTCATGGGCCGAGTCCCCGGCGAGGAAGACCCGGCCGAAGGAGTACCGGTCGGCGACCCGCTCCGCGGCGTGCCACGGTGCCTTGCCGGTGATCTCGACGTCCAGAGAGGGCTCGCCGACCGCCGTGCGGATGTGCTCGGCGCAGCGCTCGTCCGTGAAGTGTTCCAGCGTCTCGCCCTGCTCGGGGTGCCAGGGCGCGTGGAACACCCACGCTTCCCGGTTGTCCACCGGCAACAGGGCCCCGTCCGCCTCCGGGTTGGTCAGATAGCAGACGATGAACCGCCTCTCTCCCAGTACGTCGGCGAGCCCCCGGGAGCGGAAGGTGATGCTGACGTTGTGGAACAGGTCGCCGTTGCCGCTCTGGCCGATGCGGAGCTGTTCCCTGATGGGGCTGCGCGGCCCGTCGGCGGCGACGAGGTAGTCCGCGCGCACAGTGGACTGCTCCCCGGTCTTCCGGTCTTTCAGGACCGCGCTCACACCCGTCGCGTCCTGGCTGAACGAGATCATTTCGGTGGAGAACCGCACATCGGCGCCGGCCTGCTGACGGGCGCGGGCGAGCAGCACGGGCTCGACGTCGTTCTGGCTGCACAGGCACCAGCTGGTGGGGCTGAAGCGGGCCAGCGCGCCACCGGGGTCGATCTCCCTGAACAGCCAGTTCTGGTCGTCCTCGCCCGTCAGCGATCCGGCCTGGAGGATTCCGTGGTTCTCCGCGAGGACCGACGCGGCCTCCCGGATCTCCGGCTCCACCCGCGCGCTCCGGAACACCTCCATCGTCCGTACGTTGTTGCCGCGCCCGCGCGGATGCGTCGAGGTGCCCGAGTGCTTCTCGACCAGCAGGTGTCTGACGCCGTGGCGGCCCAGGAACAGGGACGTGGACAGGCCCACCAGGGACCCGCCCACGATGAGGACCGGTACGCGGTAGTCGACGTTCGCTTCCATCAGTTGCTCCAGACCATCAGTGGCTTCAGTTCCTCTTTGTCTCCCGTTGCTCGGAACTTCCATGCCCTCTGCGGAGGCGGTTCCCTCGCGCATTCACCCGCTTGGTTCTCACCTCTCGCGCTGCTCGTGGTACCGGACCACGATCGATTCTGGGAGCCCCGCCCCCGTACCTGGGAAACGGGCCGTCCGTATCCGCGGGGTCGTTGACCCGGGCGGATTCCGCCGACGACTGACGAGGGGCCACGCCAGGTGGCGGCCGCGCTGTCGTGAAGGAGTGTGAGAGTGATGACAACCCTGTCCGAACGGATATCGCAGTCCGCCTTCGACGGCTCCAGGCTTCGGGTCGTTCTGCTGCTGGACCTCTATGACGGTGCCCAGAAGCAGTTCCTCGAGGCGTACGAGCACCTCCGCAACCAAGTGGCGTCGGTTCCCGGTCACATCAGCGATCAGCTGTGCCAGTCGATCGAGAACCCCTCGCAGTGGCTCATCACCAGCGAATGGGAGAGCGCGCCGCCCTTCCTGGCCTGGGTGAACAGTGAGGAGCACGTCGAGACAGTGCAGCCGCTGCACAACTGCGTACGCGACACCCGGTCGCTGCGGTACAGCGTCCTGCGCGAGACCGGACGCGGCTTCGCCGCCGTGCCCGGCGTGACCAAGGGCGGACTCCAGACCGCGCCCCGGCTCGGGGACGGGGTCGTCCGGCACGCGCTCACCTTCACCGTCAAACCCGGCAGGGAGGACAAGGTCGCGAAGATCCTGGCCGGGTACACCTCCCCGGCGGCCAGGGTCGACGAGTCGACCCGGCTGCGCCGCACCTCGCTCTTCATGCACGGCAACCGCGTCGTACGGGCGATCGAGGTGGAGGGCGACCTCCTCGCGGCACTGCGCCACGTCGCACGGCAGCCCGAGGTCAGGGAGGTCGAGGAGGCCATCAACCCGTATCTGGAGCAGGACCGGGACCTCAACGACCCCGACTCCGCCCGGATGTTCTTCACCCGGGCCGCGCTGCCCGCGGTGCACCATGTGTCGGCCGACGGGCCGGTGCCGTCCGACGTACACAGACACGCGCTGTACTACCCGGCCAAGGAGGGCTGCGGGATGACGCTGGCCCGGCTGCTCGCCAAGCAGGACGTGGCGGCGGCCGACGGCGCGGGAAGCCCCGTCCACAGCTCGACCATCTTCCAGCGCGACGACATCGTTGTGCGGCTCATCGATGTGAGCGGCCCGCTCACCGCGAAGCCCGCCCTGGCGCTCGGCGTCAACGGGCCCCGGAAGGCGGCCACGCTGGCCCGGCTGCTCGCGCCCGGCCAGAAGGGTGCCATGCCGACCACCGACGAGGGGATCTCGCGTTTCCTCGACCAATACGACATGGACCCGATCACCGACCGGTCCGCGTCACCGGATTCACCGGATTCACCGGAATCCTGACCGCCGGTCTCGATTGCCGGAGACCCGCCGGAATTCTGACCGCACCTGGAGGAAGCAGTCATGACCACGCACCGTCCACGCATCGTGGACCTCAGCGAGACCCAGCCCAACCGCAGGCGCGGAGGCGACCTGCGCGCCATGCTCACGCCCACAGCGGTGGGCGCCACCAGCGGCTTCATGGGCCTGGCCATCATGCAGCCGGGCGAACGCATCGGCGAGCACTACCACCCGTACTCCGAGGAGTTCGTGTACGTCGTGAGCGGGCGGCTGGAGGTGGATCTGGACGGGGAGACGCACGCGATGCGGCCCGACCAGGGCCTGCTGATCCCGCTGAACATGCGCCACCGGTTCCGTAACATCGGCGATGTGGAGGCCCGCATGGTCTTCCACCTCGGCCCGCTCGCACCACGCCCCGAACTCGGACACGTAGACACAGAAGACAGCGAAGACAGCGCAGTCACCGGAGTCGCCCAAGTCATCGAGCACGCCGCGGGCACGGCTCAGGGCATGCCGCCGGAACGGACTGGGGCCGCTTCGTGAACCGGCGGGTGGCGGTCACCGGGGTCGGTATCGTCGCCCCTGGCGGAGTCGGCGTCCCGGCCTTCTGGGACCTGCTCGCGAACGGCCGTACGGCGACCCGGGGCATCACGCTCTTCAACCCGAAGGGCTTCCGCTCCCGCATCGCCGCCGAGATCGACTTCGACCCCGCGGCCCACGGTCTCGGCCAGGACGAGGTGGCGAAGTCCGACCGGTACATCCAGTTCGCGCTGGTGGCCGCGCGGGAGGCGGTACGCGACGCCGGTCTCGACCCGGAGCGGGAAGACCCCTGGCGGATCGGGGTGTCGCTGGGCACCGCGGTCGGCGGCACCACGCGCCTCGAACAGGACTACGTCGCCGTCAGCGGCTCGGGCGCCCGCTGGGACGTGGACCACCGCCCGGCCGGGCCGCATCTGCAGCGCGCGTTCTCGCCGAGCTCACTCGCCTCGGCGGTCGCCGAACAGGTCGGCGCCCACGGCCCCGTACAGACCGTTTCGACGGGCTGCACCTCGGGACTCGACGCGATCGGCTATGCCTTCCACTCCATAGAGGAGGGCCGGGTCGATGTGTGTATAGCGGGCGCGTCGGACTCGCCCATCTCACCTATCACGGTGGCGTGCTTCGACGCGATCAAGGCGACCTCGCCGAACAACGACGACCCGGCCCACGCCTCCCGGCCGTTCGACGCCAACAGGGACGGGTTCGTCATGGGCGAGGGCGGCGCGGTCCTCGTCCTGGAGGAGCTGGCACACGCCCGCGCCCGCGGCGCGACCGTGTACTGCGAGATAGGGGGCTACGCCACCTTCGGCAACGCCTACCACATGACCGGGCTGACCACCGAGGGCCTGGAAATGGCGCGGGCCATCGACAGCGCGCTCGACCACG
Source organism: Streptomyces sp. NPDC052236 (assembly GCF_044548015.1). NCBI lineage: Bacteria > Bacillati > Actinomycetota > Actinomycetes > Kitasatosporales > Streptomycetaceae > Streptomyces > Streptomyces sp. NPDC052236. The sequence continues at coordinate 44,077 of NZ_JBIUBL010000014.1, forward strand.
CCCGTGTCGACCGTTCACAGATCGACTACGTCAACGCGCACGGCTCCGGCACCAAGCAGAACGACCGGCACGAGACGGCGGCGGTGAAACGCTCGCTCGGCGACCACGCGTACAACACCCCCATGAGCTCCATCAAGTCCATGGTGGGCCACTCGCTGGGCGCGATCGGCGCGATCGAACTCGTGGCGTGCGTCCTGGCCATGGACCGTCAGGTGGTGCCGCCGACGGCCAACTACGAGACCCCCGACCCCGAGTGCGACCTCGACTATGTGCCGCGCACCGCCCGCCCCCGGAAGCTGAGCAGTGTGCTCTCGGTCGGCAGCGGATTCGGCGGTTTCCAGTCCGCGGTCGTCATGACCCGACCGAGTGGGAGGACGACACCATGACCTCTGGGCACGATGGGCGCGATGGGCACGATGGGCAGCCTCGGCACGATGGGCAGGACCTGCACGATGGGCAGGGCCGGCGCGCGGACGGTCAGGACCGGCGCGCTGTCGTCACCGGCATCGGCGTCATCGCCCCCAACGGCGCGGGCACCGAGGCCTTCTGGAAGTCCACCCAGGAGGGCGTCAGCGTCCTCGACCGGGTCACCCGCGAGGGCTGTGAGCATCTGCCCCTCCGCATCGCCGGAGAGGTACGCGACTTTCAGCCCCGCGAGCTGATCGAGGAGCGTTTCCTCGTCCAGACCGACCGGTTCACGCACTTCGCGATGGCCGCGGCCGATATCGCGATGGACGACGCGCGGCTCGGCCGCGCCGACTACGAAGGCTCGCCCTTCGCCGTGGGCGTGGTGACCGCCGCCGGTTCCGGCGGCGGCGAGTTCGGGCAGCGCGAACTGCAGCGGCTGTGGGGAGAGGGCTCGCGCTTTGTCGGCCCGTACCAGTCCATCGCCTGGTTCTACGCCGCGTCCACCGGCCAGATATCCATCCGCGGCGGCTTCAAGGGCCCCTGCGGCGTCGTGGCCAGCGACGAAGCGGGCGGGCTCGACGCGTTCGCGCACGCCGCCAGGATCATTCGCCGCGGCGGCGACGCGGTCGTCGTCGGCGCGGCGGAAGCCCCGCTGGCCCCCTACTCGGTGGTCTGCCAGCTCGGCTACGAGGACCTGTCCACCCGCGAGGACCCGACGTGCGCCTACCGGCCCTTCACCGCCGACGCCTGCGGCTTCGTACCCGCCGAGGGCGGCGCGATGCTCGTGGTCGAGGAGGAGACGGCGGCCCTCCGCCGCGGCGCCAACCCCCGCGCCTATGTGGCAGGTCACACCGCGACATTCACCGGGCCGTCCCGGTGGGCGGAGTCCCGGGACGGCCTGGCCCAGGCGATACGGGGCGCGCTGGCCGAGGCCCGCTGCGCGCCCGAGGACGTCGACGTGGTGTTCGCGGACGCCCTCGGCGTGGCGGAGGCCGACCGCGCCGAAGCGCTGGCGATCGCCGACGCGCTGGGCGCGCACGGCCACCGCGTGCCGGTGACCGCGCCCAAGACCGGCATGGGACGGGCGTACTGCGGCGGGCCCGTGCTGGATGTGGCCGCCGCCGTACTTTCCATGGAGTACGGCCTCATACCGCCGACCCCGAACGTCTTCGAGGTGTGCCACGACCTCGATGTCGTGACCAGCCGGGCCCGGCCCGCCGAGCTGCGTACGGCCCTGGTGCTGAGCCGTGGACTCATGGGCTCGAACACGGCGCTGGTGCTGCGCGGCGCCACCCCCACCCCCTCGTGAGAAGCGATGAGCGATGAGCGATGAGAAGGAGAAGCACCCATGAACGATCGACTGACCATCGAAGACCTGGCCGCCCTGATGAAGAAGGGCGCGGGTCTCACGGTCGACCCCATTGACCTGGCGGGCCGCCCCACCGCCCGCTTCGACGAGTTCGGCCTCGACTCGCTGGGGCTGCTCGGCATCGTCGGTGAGCTGGAGAACCGGCACGGTCGTCCGCTGCCTCCGGACGCGGACCGGTGCAAGACCCCGCAGGAGTTCCTCGACCTTGTCAACAACACTCTGATGACTGGAGCCTGATATGTCCGGACACACCAAGAACGACGTCACCATCGCCGCTCCCCTGGACCTGGTCTGGGACATGACCAACGACCTGGCGAACTGGCCGCGGCTGTTCAGCGAGTACGCGTCCGTCGACATCATGAAGCGGGACGGCGACACGACGACCTTCCGCCTGACCATGCACCCGGACGAGAACGGCAAGATCTGGAGCTGGGTCTCGGAGCGCACGACCGACCGCAAGGCGGCGAAGGTGACGGCCCGCCGGGTCGAGACCGGTCCCTTCGAGTACATGGACATCGTGTGGGAGTACTCGCAGGTCCCGGCAGGCACGCTGATGCGGTGGACGCAGGACTTCGCGATGAAGTCGGACGCCCCGGTCGACGACGCGTGGATGACCGACAACATCAACCGCAACTCCCGCATCCAGATGGAACTCATCCGGAGCAAGATCGAGCAGCGGGACCGCGAGAGCCGCACAGCCGCCGTCGGCTCCCTCTGAGCTCCTCTGAGCCTGTCTGAGTTCCTACGGAAAGGAGACCCTCTGATGCACCACGCCCTGATCGTCGCCCGGATGGCGCCGGAGTCGGCGCCCGACATCGCCAAAATCTTCGCGGCCTCCGACGCCGGCGAACTGCCGCACCTCGTCGGAGTCACCCGGCGGCGCCTTTTCCAGTTCGGCGACGTATACATGCACATGATCGAGTCCGAGATGCCGCCCGGCCCCGCGATCGCGAAGGTGGCGGAGCACCCGGTCTTCCGGGACATCAGCGACCAGCTCACCGCCTACGTCAGCCCGTACGACCCGGAGACGTGGCGGAGCCCGAAGGACGCGATGGCCCGGGAGTTCTACCGGTGGGACCGCGAAGGCTCCAGCCGGTAGACGCGCGAACAACGCCCCGGGTCCGCCTCCTGTGAGGCGGACCCGGGGCGTTGTCGCGACCGGTTAAGGAACAGCGCATTCGAAGGCGTGGAGATACGGATTGACCGGCCGGACCTCGCGGAGCAGGAGCCCCGCCTTCGTCGTCCTCTCCTCCATGCTCGCGCGGGTGTGTTTCGCGCCCCCGACGTTGAGCAGCAGAAGCAGGTCCATGGCCGTGGTGAACTTCATCGAGGGAGTGTCGTCGACGAGGTTCTCGATGACCACGACCCTGGCCCCCGGCCGGGCCGCCGCGACGACGTTGCGCAGAGTCCGGTGAGTGGAGTCGTCGTCCCACTCCAGGATGTTCTTGATGATGTAGAGATCCGCCTCGACCGGGATGTCCTGGCGGCAGTCCCCGGGAACGATCCGCGCACGCTCGGCCAGCGAGCCGCCGTTACGCAGCCGGGGATCCGCCTTCGCCACCACATCGGGCAGATCGAGCAGCGTGCCCCGGACGTCCGGGTATTTCTCCAGCAGACTCGCCAGTACGTGTCCCTGGCCGCCGCCGATGTCCGCGACCACGGACACTCCGCTGAGGTCGAGGTGTTCCGCGACGTCCAGTGCGGACTGTTTGCTGGAGGTGGTCATGGCGCGGTTGAACACCTGCGCCGACTCGTGCGCCTCCTGGTGCAGATACTCGAAGAATCCCTTGCCGTACAGCTCGGGGAAGACACTCGCGCCGGAACGCACCGCCTCGTCCAGCCGGGGCCAGGCGTCCCAGGTCCACGGCTCCGTGCACCACAGGGCGATGTAGCGCAGGCTGTTGGGGGCGTCGTCGCGCAGCATCCGCGACATGTCGGTGTGGGCGAACGTACCGTCTTCGGTCTCGGTGAACACGCCGTAGCAGGACAGGGCGCGCAGCAGCCGGCGCAGGGGCTGCGGTTCGCAGGTCACCGCGGCGGCGAGCGTCTCGGCGGTGGCGGGCGACTCGCCGAGCGCGTCGGCGACGCCGAGCCGGGCCACCGCCCGTACGGAAGCGGCGCAGGCGGCCCCGAAGACGAGCTCGCGCAGGCGCATGGCCGACTGTGTGCCGCCGCCGTTGGGGGGAGTGGTGGTGGTCAGCGGGGCGGCCAGTGGAGTGGACGGGGAGGAGTGGGTGGGTGGTCTGGCGCTTACGGTGGTCATACCGTCTCGATTCTCCTGACGAGTGGTGAGGGAACGCCGGTCAGCACATCCCGGCGGGTTCGGAAGCCGCGCACGAGTTGCCGGTGAACGTGTTGCCCGTTCCCTTGCCCCGGTTGGCCAGGTCGGCCGGGCTGTTGCCGCGTACGTCGTTGTCCCGGATGACGTTGGCGCTGTTGACCGCGCCCACGAAGCTCTGGAACAGCACGATTCCGCCCGAGAGCGGCGAGCGGCCCGCGTTCTTCATGACCCGGTTCGAGTGGATGAGGGTGGACTCGGAGCCGGTGAGGACGATGCCGGAGCCCTGGAGCGCAGGAAGGCGCTCGGTGGCGGGGCAGGATTTGTTGTTCTCGACGATTTTGTTGTCGGTGATGGTCATCGCCCCGGCCGCGGGTTTCGACTCGTCGCCCACGACGAACACCCCGGCGCAGTTCCCGGTGATGGTGTTGTAGCTGAGGTCGAGGTTTCTGAGCCGCCTGACCGTGACGCCGATGCGGTTTCCTGACAGCTCGTTTCCCCTGATCAGCGCATGGTTGGTGTCGGTCGCCCCGCCTTCCTGGTCGATGCTGTTCGCGAGGAAGAGCCCGGCGTCTCCGTTGACGCGGGCGGTGTTGTTACGGAACTGCCCGCGGGTGGATCTCTCCTGGGCGATGCCCCAGATGCCGTTGTTCCGGGCCGTTACATTCAGGACCGTCAGCCGGTCGGTGCGGGAGGCCCAGATGCCGCTCTCCTTGAAGCCCGCAACGGTCAGTGAGCGGATGGTGACGTGGTTGAGGTTCCGGTCCGCCGTACCCATGACGCAGATGCCGTTGGCGCCTTGCGCGCAGGTGCTCTTGGCCTTGGGCGTGCCTTTGGGTGGCTTCGCCGCCGGGATGATCACGGTTTCCGTGCCCGACCCGCGCAGGGTCAGGCCGGGTTTGGTGACAAGGACGCTTTCGCGGTAGACGCCGGGCGCGATGGTGATGGTGTCACCGGGCTTGGCGGCGTTGACCGCCCGCTGGATGGACTGCCCCGGACGGACCACAGGGGAGTCCGCGCCGGCGGTCGGCGCGGCGGCCCCCAGTCCCGAAATGGTGGCGGCTGCGATGCATGCGAGGCAGGTGATCTGTCGTTTCGTCATAAAACCGAAGCTAGGGGCGATCATCGCGGCTCGCCACATGGAGTGAGCGGATGGATACCTTCCGTACGCGGTTCGGTTGAGGGGCGTGGCGCGGGGTCACTCCTCCGGTTGCACGACCGGTACGACCCCACGGGCCACCCCGAGATCCACGAGGTCCTGTGGGCGCAGCCGGAGCTGCCCGGCGGTGGCGCGGGTCTCCTGCGGGCCGCGCTTGAGGATCGCGGCGGCGAGCTCGGGGGCGATGACGGAGAAGTAACTGTCGGGTGTGACCCAGGTGTTGCCGGGCGCGGCGAGCGCGAGCGCCCCGCCGGAGCCGCCCTCGCCGATGACGAGGGAGGTGACGGGGACACGGGCGGCGGCCACGGCGGCGAACACCTCGGCGATGGCCGCACCCGCGCCCGCCCGCTCGGCCTCGGCGCCGTTGGCGGCGCCCGGCGTGTCGATCAGGGTCAGTACGGGTATGCCGAGCCGCTCGGCGAGCCGGATGAGCCGGGCGGCGGTCCGGTACCCGGCCGGGAGGGTGGCGGTGCCGCACTGCGCGGCGTAGGCGACGGTACGTCCGTCGTGCAGCCCGAAGCCACAGAGCATCCCGGGGTCGGTGGAGCCGCAGCGGTCGCCGGAGATGGCCTGGCGGTGGGTGAAGTAGGCGTCGAGGTAGGCGGTGGCGGGGGGCCGCTCGGGGGAACGGGCCTGGAGGACGGCATCCCAGCCAGTGCCCGGAAGCCGCGCCCGCCCGAGGCCGCGGGGCGGCGGAGCGGGGAGGCGGGCGGGGCCCGCGCCGGGCGTCTGGGCCGTGCGGCCCTCGGGTATCGCCTCTGCGGCGGTCTGGTCGCGGCCGGGGTCGGGGGGCTCGGTCGTGTGCCCGGCCCGCACCGCGTCCGCGCCCTCCGTGGCGTCCGTAACCCGCACATGCTCGGGGCCAAGCCCTGCGCCCCTTTCCCCCGGCCCGCCCGTCAGCAGCGTCAGCCAGCCGTCGAGCGTCGTGGCCAGCTCCTCCTCGCGTACCACCGCGTCAATCGCGCCCGCCGCCAGCTGCGCTTCCGCCGTGTACGCCGCCGGGTCCGCGTCCGCCGGCCGCACCCGTGACCCCGCGAAGCCGATCTGCGCGCCGGGCAGTGCCAGGATGACGTCCGCGCCCGCGCCCAGCGTGGCCCAGCCGCCGCCCGTCGTCGGGTCGCGCACCACCGCGAGCTGCGGCAGGCCCGCGTCCCGGGTCAGCGTGGACTGCCGCGCCACCCGCTGGAGCTGGACCAGCGCCCGCATCCCCTCCTGCATCCGGCTGCCGCCCGTCGCGATCAGCGAGACGACGGGCAGCCCCCGCTCCCGCGCATGCGTGTGCGCCGCCTCCAGCCGGTCGCCGGTCCGCTCGCCCAGCGAGCCGCCCAGGAAGCCGAACTCGAAGGAGATCAGCACCGCCTCGGTGGCCCCGATCCGCCCGGTCCCGCAGACGACGGACTCCGTCTCGCCCGTACGAGCCGCGGCCCGCGCCCGCAGCGCGTCGTACCCGGCCCAGCCGATCGGCCCATCGGGAGGAGCGGCGTACGCACCCCCGGGAGCGGCCAGTTCCCTGAACGCCTCGATGTCGGTCACCGAGGCAATCGCCTCACGCGCGCTCGCCCGATCGGTCATGGAACAAGCGCCCGCTTCATGATCTTGCCCATGTCGTTACGGGGCAGGGCCTCCAGATAGCGCACCTCGCGCGGCCGCTTGTGCGGGGCGAGCTGCGCGGCCACATGGTCCGCCAACTCCCGCTGCCCCGGCGGGGACTGGGCATCCGCGGGCACAATCCAGGCGATGATCCGCTCGCCCAGGTCCGCGTCCGGCTCCCCGGTCACCGCCGCCTCGCGCACGCCCGGATGGTCCAGCAGCGCGTTCTCGATCTCGCCCGCGCCGATCTTGTAGCCGCCGCTCTTGATGAGGTCGGTGGCCTTACGGCCCACGATCCGTACGTAGCCGTCCGGGTCGAGGCTCGCCATGTCACCCGTACGGAACCAGTCGCCGTCGAAGGCCGCCTCGGTCGCGTCGGGCCGGTTCAGATACTCCGTGAAGAGGTTCGGCCCGCGCACCTGGATCTCGCCGATGCCGTCGCTCTCGTCCACCAGCCGCAGCTCGACGCCGTTCAGCGGTACGCCGACCGTCCCGGGACGTTGCTCGCCGTCGGCGCGTACGGAGGTGTTCATCAGGGTCTCCGTCATCCCGTACCGCTCGACGACCCGGCGCCCGGTGGCCGCCGCGATCCGCTCATGGTCGCGCACGGGCAGGGCGGCGGACCCCGACACCAGCAGCCGCGCGCCCGCGAGTGCCTTCGCCAACTCGCGATCGGTGTCGAGGGCCTCGGCCAGCCGGTGGTACATCGTCGGTACGCCGAAGAGCATCGTGCCACCGGCCGTGAGCTCCCGCGCCACGCCCTCGACCGTGAACCTCCCCAGGTGCCGCACCTCCCCGCCCCGCCGCAGCGGTCCGAGGATGCCCAGGATCAGACCGTGCACATGGAACAGCGGCAGGCCGTGCACCAGGACATCGCCGGCGGTCCACTGCCAGGCGTCCTCCAGCGCGTCCAGCGTCGAGACGATCGCGCGGCGCGGCAGCACGACGCCCTTGGGCGGGCCCGTCGTCCCCGAGGTGTAGACGATCAGTGCGGGCGCCTCGGGCGAAGGCTCCGCGGGCAACGCCGTCGGGGCCGTACGCGCCGCCGCGCCGATCTCGATGTCCGTACGGATCAGATCGCCCAGTGCCGCGGGCAGTACGGCCCCCGGCTCGGCCAGCACCCGCGACGGCGCGCTGTCCGCGAGGATGTGCGCCAGCTCCTGCTCGCCGGTCTTCGGATTGATCGGTACGGCGGCCACACCCGCCAGCAGCGCGGCCACCACCCCCACCGCGGTCTCCAGGGTCGGGGTCGCCCACACGGCGACCCGCCGCGCGCCGGCGATCCGGGCGGCCGGCGCGCCCGCCGCCGCGGCCAGCTCGGCGTGGCTCAGGGACCGGTCACCGAAGCGGAGGGCGGGCTGTCGCGAGCCCGTGACAAGGGCCGGAAAGAGTGCCGGAAAGAGTGTCGGAAAGGAAGAAGGGGACACGCGTCGTAACTCCTTGTTCGAGAGTCCCATGATCCCATCCACAGGGGTCAGGCGTCAGGGCCCGCTGTTGAGAAAGGCGAGCACGGCCAGCACCCGGCGGTGGCCTCCGTCGGCGACGGGAAGGCCGAGCTTGGCGAAGATATTGCCGACGTGTTTGTGCACGGCGTTGTCGGTGACGAAGAGCCGCTTGCCGATCTCGCTGTTGCCGAGGCCCTGCGCCATCAGCCCGAGCACCTCGCGCTCGCGGTGGGTGAGGGAGGCGACGCCGTTCCTGCCGGCCTCGGCCATGAGCTGGGTGATGACCTCGGGGTCCATGACGGTGCCGCCCGCGGCGACCCGGCGCAGACCGTCGACGAACTCGCCGACCCGGCTCACCCGGTCCTTGAGCAGATAGCCGACGCCGCCGGATCCGTCGGAGAGCAGTTCGCGGGCGTACACCTTCTCCACGTACTGCGACAGGACCAGCACGGGCAGTCCGGGATGCGCCCGCCGTAGCTCCAGCGCCGCTCTGATGCCCTCGTCGCGGAACGACGGGGGCAGCCGTACGTCGGCGATGACGACGTCCGGCTGCTCGCACTCCACGGCTGCCATCAGTCCGGGCCCGTCGGTGACGACGGCGGCCACCTCGATGCCCTTGGTGCCCAGGAGCAGTTCCAGGCCCGCGGAGAGCAGGACGTTGTCCTCGGCGATCACGACGCGCACGGCAGCTCCACCGTGACAAGGGTCGGCCCGCCGGCCGGGCTGGCGACGAGCACGGTTCCGTCCAGCGCCGCTGCCCGTCGCCGGATCCCGATGACGCCGGTGCCGAGGCTCTCGTCCACCCCGCCGAGCCCGTCGTCGGTGACCTCTATCAGCAGGCTGCCGTCCTGCCTGCTCAGCCGCACCAGTACGCGGGTCGCGCAGCTGTGCTTGGTGGCGTTGGTGAGCGTCTCGGTCACGATGAAGTATGCGGCGGCCTCGACGGCGGCCGGCAGCCGGCCGAGCTCGCCCAGCTCCACCTCCGCCGGGATGCCCGCCCGCGCGGCCACCGCGGCCAGCGCGCCCTCCAGACCACGGTCGGCGAGGATCGGCGGATACATGGTGCGGATGACATCGCGGAGTTCCGTCATGGCCTCTTCGGCCCCCTCATGAGCCGCCTTGAGCAGCATGGGCAGCGCTCCCGATTCGTCGTCGAGCGACTCCCGGGCGATACCCAACTGCATGGCGATGGCCACGAGCCGGGCCTGCGTGCCGTCGTGCAGATCACGCTCGATACGCCGCAGCTCGGCGCCATGGGCATCGAGCGCCCCGGCCCGGGTCTCGGTCAGTTCGCCGACGCGTTCGGTGAGCCGGTCCTCCACGGACGGCTCCAGCGCGGCGACACACCTACGCGCGTGGGCGCGCGCCAGCCGGGGCAACGCCCACGAGGTCGCCGCCCAGGCGGCGGCAGTCTGTACGGCGCCGAGGGTGAGCGCGCTGCCCCACCCGGTCACGGTGTAGCCCAGCAGCAGGAACTCCCCGTCCGGAAACGCCCACCACAGCGGAGTCGCGACCGCCGTGTACACCACCGTAACGACACAGAGCAGCGCGGCCAGCCCTGCCGGGATGCCCGTCGCGATGTGCCGCAGCACCCACCGGCCGTCGCGCCTGCTCTCGGGGTCTTTCACCACTTGCCGCCACTGCGCGCGTATCCCCTTGGGCAGGGTCGTACGGCGCGCCGAAACGGAGACCCCGAGCAGCGCGGCGGCACGCCGCCGGTGCCACTCGGTCCACTGCCGCAGGCCCATCATCATCCGGGGGAACAGGACCAGCCCGAGCCCGAAGGCGGACGACAACGCCCCAACGGCCAGGAGGGCCGGTACGAGCATCGTCGCCATCGCCGAGACCAGGCCGACCAGGAGGTACCGACTGCCCCGCCACGCTTCTCTGCATCGCTCACGCATGTGAAGAGTCTGCGGGACGGGCCGAGGGCCGCACACTACGGCAGGCTGTACCAGCGACGGGCGCCAACACCGCGACTCTGGAAAGCACTTGGCACCGTTTACCGGGGCGGCTACGGTAACCGCGTTCCTCACTGCGGCCGATGCCGCTGTGTCCAGTCGTAGCAGAACCAGGAGGTGTGTGACTGATGGCTGTCGAGTCGATGAGCGGTGCTCTCATCCAGAACTTCATCACGTTCACGTCCACTCCTGTGGTCTCCGGCTGACCTTCTCCACTTCCTCCGCGCCCGCGTGCGCGTGCCGGGGCCACCCTTGTGAAGGGTTTCCCCTTGTCTTCCTCCCCTTTTCAGGTCCGCACACCACGTTCCTGGCGGCAACCGAGGCCGCATGTATAGGTGTCGCACGCGCGCTGTGCATGGCAAGGACGCGTGCGCAACGGCTACCACCAGCCCCGGAAGGTCACCACCGCGGCCGGGGCGGTCGAGGTGAAGGCCCCGCGGGTGAACGACAAGCGCATCGACGCCGCAACCGGCGAGCGCAACCGGTTCTCCTCCGCGATCCTGCCGCCGTGGTGCCGTAAGTCCCCGAAGATCAGCGAGGTACTGCCCCTGCTCTACCTGCACGGCCTGTCCTCCGGCGACTTCGTGCCCGCACTCGAACAGTTCCTCGGCAGCTCGGCCGGGCTCTCGCCGGCCACGGTCACCCGCCTGACCCAGCAGTGGCAGGCCGACCACGCCGCCTTCATGGACCGCGACCTGTCCGAGGTCGACTACGTGTACGTGTACGTGTGGGCCGATGGCATCCACCTCAATGTCCGCCTGGAGGAAGCCAAGGCATGTGTGCTCGTACTCATCGGCGTGCGCGCGGATGGCTCCAAGGAGCTGGTCGCGCTCAAGGACGGCTACCGCGAATCGGGCGAGTCCTGGGCGGACCTGCTGCGCGACTGCGCCCGCCGGGGCATGCGCGCCCCGGTCCTGGCGGTCGGGGACGGTGCCCTGGGCTTTTGGAAGGCGCTGGCCGAGGTGTTCCCCGACACCCGCGAGCAAAGGTGCTGGGTTCACAAGACGGCCAATGTCCTCGACTCCATGCCGAAGTCCGCGCAGCCGGGGGCGAAGAAGGCGGTCCAGGACATCTACAACGCCGAGGACCGCGACCACGCCGAGGCCGCGATCAAGACATTTGCCCAGCTCTACAGCGCGAAGTTCCCCAAGGCCGTCAAGAAGATCACTGACGATCAAGAGGAACTGCTGGCGTTCTTCGACCTCCCAGCCGAGCACTGGATCCATCTGCGGACCACGAATCCGATCGAGTCCACGTTCGCCACCGTCCGCCTGCGGACCAAGGTCACCCGAGGCGCCGGCTCCCGCACCGCTGCCCTGGCCATGGTCTTCAAGCTCGTCGAGTCCGCGCAGCAGCGGTGGCGGGCCGTGAACGCACCCCACCTCGTCGCCCTTGTCCGCGCCGGAGCCCGCTTCGAACGCGGCCGGCTTGTTGAACGGCAGCAGACGACCGCGGCATGAATGGGGTGGCGGACCTGCCTCGAAGTTCGAGACCATTCGGTCATGTTGGGTGGCAAGCCAGGACAGGACCTCCCGGTCGGCTTCGGGTTCCGGCCGTATCGCGGCGACGGAGACCACGGCGCCATGGCCGCGGTGCGGTTGGGGTGTGCCGAACGGGACCGGGTCGACGCCCATTCGGTTGTGGAAGGGCTCCCGACGGCGGCCGAGATCGCCGAAGCCTCTGCCGAGCTGGAGGAGCCGTCCAAGAACCAGATCCTGGTAGTGCACGGCGGAGGCGTCGTCGGCTACTCGACGATCCGGTGGTGGCAAGAGCGGGACGATACGTGGCTCTACCTGCACCGCGGCTACCTGTTGCCCGAGCATCGCCACCAGGGCATCGGCTCAGCCATGCTGAGCTGGGCCGAAGAGCGCATCCGTCAACTCGTCGAAGAACATGGAACGGCGCGGACGGCAGTGATCGGCGCGAACGCCGTGGCCTCCGAGCAGGACGCCACGGCGCTTCTACTCGCAGCCGGCTATCGACGTGTCTTCAGTCTGGTCGAGCTGGAGCTGGGCGATCTGCAGCAGTTGCCCGAGTCGGCCGGCGAACTGCCGGCCGGGATACGGACGGGCCCGATCCACACCAGCCACTATGGTGCAGCCTGGAGGACGGTCGTCGATTCGTATGCGGACACCGGTTTCACTCAGAAATGGCCCTTCCAGGACTTCGTCGACACCGCCGACCCGGCATGCTGGAGGGCTGCCTGGAACGGGCAGGACATGGTCGGCGTCGCCCTCTGCTCCATCCGCCGTCACGACCACACCGTGGGCGAGGTCGAAGAGCTGAGTGTCCGAACGGACCAGCGACGCCTCGGAGTCGGCCGGGCCCTGCTGCTGGACGGGCTGCGAAGCCTTCGCGAGCAGGGTGCAACGACCGCCCGGCTGTTCACGGGCACGGCAAACCCGCACCGGTCCTACGACCTTTACGAGAGCGTGGGGTTCCGGCGGCAGAACGAGTACGTCCGTTACCGCAAGCCGCTCGCTTGACCGACCCGTCATCGGGCTGTCCAGTCAATCCACAGGATTTGACAATGCCTCGGCTACACCGCCACGTGCAGATGCCTACGGGCTCACTTCCTGCCGCGCTGCCTTAGCCGCGGCGAGCTTCCGAAGCTCGACGCACATCACCCATGAGTGGGGCGCATCCGCGTGCCAGTACGGGTGCCGGAGCCCCTTCATGACCCATTCCATAGCGGTTGTCAGCTCAGCGTCGGCCGCCACTACCGCAAGATCGACGCTTACCAGCTCACGGCGATAGACCGTGAAGGTCCCCCACTCGTCGGGCCAAATGGGTTGCTTGGGGTAGCAGTCCAGGCCGCGGCGTCGAAGCAGCTCGAACACTTGCTGCAAGCGCTCCATTCGGAGCCGATTTTTTCGCTCAAGCCTCTTGACGATTCGGTGCGTCATCGGAGCAACGCCATTCGCCTCGTCGACGGCCCGCTCGACGTCGGCAGCCGGCGAGCCAGGCCATGGTGCGTTCGACGGTCCAGCGGTGGCGGCCGAGTCGTTGCGAGGGCTCGATCCCCTTGCGGGCGATGGCTACGCCGGCGCGGCACAGCCACGAACCCTCGGCAGAGGCGACGTTCTCGGCCTTCGAGTGTTGTACTGATCCATCGCGCAGTCCGGCCCACTGCTTGACTTCTCATCTTTGACGTTGACCGGCGGGCCGGTCGGGTGACCGATACAACCCGGCTGGAACGCGTGGCTGTGGCAACGGCCCTTAACCCGAGTGAAAGGGATGGTGCGTGTGAGTGGAATCCCGCAGCCCGCGTTCCGTCGGCGGACGTTCACCGGCGCGGTGGTGCTGGCATCACTCGCCCTTACGGCAGGATGCTCCGGCGCTGAGTCCGACGAAGCAGGGGGAAGCTGCCCAAGGATGGTCAAATTTGATGGCCGAACCTACTTGGGTGCCCGCGACGGCCTCTCCTTCAAGACTGGGGACCAGCTCGGCTCTGCACGGCAGGAGCCGTGCAATGACATCGGGGGGCGCAGCCCAGCCGCGACCGAGATGCCAAAACTCGGGGTATACCGGGTGGTTGGCATCGACCAGAAGCTCGCCGTGGGCGTAGGTGACACGGTGCAGGACGTTCGCCTCTACGCCGTCCGCGATGGGAAGAAGGTGCCGCGTGAAGTAGTCGAGTTCATGGAACGCTCACTCCGCACCAAACAGCCGGACGGCTGACATCCAAGGTGCGGCTGCGGCTGCGGCTGCGAGGCTTCCTCCAGCAACATACCATCGGCTATGCCCCGCCCCGGCGCACCGTGGAACTATTCCTCGACACCCCCGAGTTGAGCACCCGGCGCTCCCGCCGGGCGGCTGTCCGAGCGGCATCATTGGGTATCAGACAGGATGCATTGTCCTGATGCTTCACAGGCGCGGCATCCGTAGCCGGCGGGGTGAGGGCACCCGCTCGCGGGGCCGCCCGCCGCCGGTCCCTGGGACCCGAACTGGCCCCTGCCATGGCCCACTCGGGCAGCACGGTCATGGAGGAACGCCTCCTGCCTGCACTCCTGCCCGCACTCCTGTCCGACCTCACCCGCACCGGACCCCGGCGGCACTCACGCCGACCGGCCTTGGCGAGAGGGATTTCGCCAAGGTTTCCCCGCGCGCCAACGGCCGGACACCGAGTGGCCGGAATGTCCGCCGGCGCGGATTCAGTAGACGGTGACGCTCGCACCGGCCAGGCCGAGCATGGTCTGCACCTGCTTCTTGTCGGGTTTTCCGACGGCGTTCAGCGGCAGGTCGGTGAGCAGGTGCAGCATGCCCGGCGCGTATATGTTCCCCTTGTGTGCTGTCACGAAGTCCCGGATCTGGTCGTGGTCCACGGTGTGACCGGGCGCTGGGACGATCACGGCGTGTATCTCCTCGGCGTCGTCCGGGCGGCGCACACCGAAAACCATGCACTGCTCGACAGCCGGATGTGTGACCAGGAGGCTTTCCAGTTCCGCGGGGAACACCTGATGGCTTCCCGCGAGTTTGATCACCTCCTTGTACCGGCCGCAGATGTACAGATAGCCGGCCTCGTCCAGATAGCCGGCGTCTCCGGTGCGCAGCCAGCCGTCGCACAGGAGCTCGCTGCTGATCTCGGGCTGCTTCCAGTAGCCGCTCATGACCTGCGGGGATCGCACCCTGATCTCCCCCACCTTCCCGGCGGGGAGCCGCTCGCCCGTCGCGTCGCACACTGTGATCTCCACGCCGGGGATCGCGCGGCCCGCGGTGATCTGCCCCATACGGCCGATCAGCGTGTGCTCGTGCGGGAGGACCTCGGAGATGAGACCGACTTCCGTCTGCCCGTACCAGCCGTGGAGAACAGGGCCCAGCACCTCGGCCGCGCGGCGCAGCCGGTCCGGAGACAGCAGATGCCCGCCGTAGCTGACCCGGTGCAGGCTGCTCACGTCAGTCGTGCCGGCGTCAGGGTGTTTGAGCAGCTGACCCAGCATGGGCGACAGCAACCACACATCGGTGATCCGTTCCCTTTCGATCGCGGCGAACACCTCCCCGGGGGCGAACCCACGTTGCAGAACCACCCGGCCTCCCGCCAGCAGGGTGGCGTCGGCCGTGCTTCCCGCGGAGTGGGCGATGGAGGCGCAGGCCAGAAAGCGGGGTGTGGCGTCCGTATCGCCGGGATGAGGCGGCCGGGCGCGCAGCCGGGCAGCGCGATCGGTCAGGACCTTCAGGTGCCTTTCGAAGGGGACACACACGCTCTTGGGGATGCCGGTGCTTCCGCCGGTCATACGGAGACACCAGTCGTCCCCCGGACGGGCGGCGTTCGCCGGCCGTCGACCGGTGTGGCGCGCGGAGCACGCCAGCAGGTCCTCTCCCAGCGGACTCGGTCCGAGGAAGAGCATCGGGGGGAGTCCCGGCCGGGTCAGGAGGTCCGCGGCCACGCTCTGCAGGGCCGGGTCGACGAGCAGTATCGCGGTGTCGATGCTCTGCACGAGGTGGGCCACCACGTCAGGGGCGATCTGCGTGTGGATGACCTCGTGCAGGAACGCCACGCGGGCGCCGAGCAGGTTCACCGCATAACGTGCGCTGAGCGCCTCGGGCATGTTCCCCGACAGCAGTGACACGGTGCTACCGCGGCCTATCCCCCGGTCGGAGAGTTCGGCCGCCATCCTGTGCACGCTGTCACGGAACTCGCCGGCAGTCGTCTTCCGGCCGTCCGGGCCGGTGAGGATGTCGCGACCGGCATCACGGTCGAGCACGTCGAGTATCGACTCGACGTAGTTCCGGAAGTGGTCGGAAGAGTCCGGCGAGGAGGACGGTGTTTCCGTTTCGGGGATCACGAGCGGCTCCGTAAGTTATTGGTTGGCCGGAAGGGTCCGATGTGGCTCATGGGTGCTTGCCTCAGGTGGCTTGAAGGAGTGGCCGATCCGATACGTGAACGCCACTTCCTTTTGGAGCGGCCTGGATTGACGCGGTCGCACCAGGCGATCGGGAAATCCGAACCTCACAGGAGACGGCATCGGACCGAGCGTCTGCCAGGTCCTCCGCGACCCGCAGTCACTTCTCGTGGCCCGGACCGGTATCCGGCCCACCCGCCAGTGCGACACGCCGGAGCCGACTCCCCATCCACGCCTAGGGTTGCAGTCGGCTCGTACGCCACCCGCCATCCTGACGGTCGTAGCGCAGCCTGCGGTGCAACCTGTCCGAGTCCGCGCACCAGAACTCGACGGCCATCGGCTCCAGCCGGTATCCCACGAAGCGGGCCGGGCGGGGCAGGGCGGTACCGGTGGCCTCCATCCGACTGGCCTCGGCACGCAAGGCCCCCACGTCCGCCAGCGGCTCGCTCTGCCGGGAGGCTGCCGACATGGCGTGCAAGGGGATGGGGCGACCGAACCACAGGGCGTCCGATTCGGCGTCGGTGAGCTGCGCCACGGGACCGGAGAGGACGAGTTGCTGGCCCGTCTCCCGCCAGTAGAACACGCCTGACGCCCAGCCTGTGGCGGACAGTTCGCGGCCCTTCTGGCTGGTGCTGTGGCTGGCGAACACCAGCCCGAGGTCGGTTGTGTCGACGACGGCGACGATCCGGTTGGAGGCGCGGCCGTGAACGTCCGCCGTGGCAAGCGCCAGTGCCAGCGGCTCCCGGACGCCGCGCGCGGTGGCCTGTTCGATCCACTGCCGGACGAGCCCCATGGGCTGCGGTGGTGGTGCCTCGTACTCGGGGAAGTCGAGACCGACCTCGCCACTGAGGCTTTCGAGCTTGCTGGTGCCCATGTGAACCTCACTCATACGTAGATGGTGCCGCGGGCGACGACGACGCCGTGGCCGCCGACCTGGACCTCGTCGACGCGCTCGACCGATCCCTCGGCCGTGGCGAGCATGCGCGAGGGGCGGCCCATGTCGATCCCCTGGAAAATCTCCAGTTCCTGCCCGTATGCGGCGAGGCCGTGCCGGGCCAGGTGGATGGCGAGCGGTCCGGCCGCGGAGCCCGTGGCCGCGTCCTCGACCACGCCGTAGGCCGGGGAGAACATCCGGATGCGCCACCGCGTGTCGCCGCCGGCGAAGCAGTTGGCGGCCATGTCGGGGAACCGGGCCAGGGCGCGGTGGTCCGGGTCGAGAGCGGACAGCGCGGCTACACTCGGCATTCCCACGAACACGTGGCGGGGGCCATTGTGGTAGATCTCCACCGGTACGGTGGACGACTCGACGCCCAACGCTGTCAGGAGCTCCGCGGTGTGTTCGTAGGGTTCCCAGGTCGGCACCGGCTGTCGCATCCGGACCGCCGTGGTGCCATCGTCGTCGTAGACCTCGAACGGGATGACGCCCATGGCGGTCTCCAGCCGTAAGTGATGCCTCTTCAGGGTTTGGTCGAGCGCCACGGCCGTCCCGAGCATCGGATGACCGGCGAACGGCAACTCGTTGACCGGTGTGAAGATCCGGATCCGAGCGTCACCGCCCTGTTCGGCGGGGAGCACGAAGGTGACCTCGGACAGGTTCATCTCCTTGGCGATGCGCTGCATCAGGTCGGTGGTGAGGTCGGCGGCATCGAAGAAAACGGCCACGGGGTTGCCTTCGAGCGGATTACGGGCGAAAGCGTCCACGACTACGTACTCGTGCATGGGATCTCCTGGAATGACCGAGCGCCACGGGAAGTGATGAATCGTCGGGATTTCTCTGGTCGACACCCGTTGTCCAGACGTCTCGACCCGCGCCGATCGCCGCGAGAGGCCCGACAACACCCGGACGGCAGGTGCGGTTGCCGTCCTAGGACGTGAACACGGGGCCGAGTCCGTGCAGTGCGGCCATCGCGTGCACGCCCTCGACCACGGCTTCGATCTCGAAACTCGAACGATGGGTGGGGGGAAACCCGATCAGTTCGGCCGCCCGGTTCGGCGGAAGAACGGCGGGTCGGTCGGTCTCCCACAGCATCACTGCGCCCCAGCGGTTGCGTTCGCGGTCCGCCGTCCAGAATTTCAGCCGCAGCCCGTGGACGCCTGCCCACCGCTCGGCGGTACCGTCGCGCAGATGCTCCCGCAGGGAGTCGATGGTCGCGGCGGACCGGTCCAGGTCCCACCATGCGATGTCAATTCTCATGGCCGAGCACCTTCCGGATGGTCTCGGCCACGATGCGCGGTCCGTCGAGGGTGAGCACCGATTCGGCGTGGAACTGCATTGAGGCGAAGTGGGGACCGCGCAGGGCGTGCACCTCACAGGTCCGCGGGTCGCGGCTCACGTCCACCGGGCCGACCCCCTCGATGTGGTGCCGGTTCTTGGTACTGCGGGCCACGAAGGTGTTGTAGAAGCCCACCCGCTCGCGGGCGCCGAACAGTTCGATCTCCCGCTGCACGCCCTGGTTGGGGAACTCGCGGCGCAGGAGGTCCAGGCCCAGCCGCATACCGAGCACCTGATGGCTCAGGCATACGGCGACGAAGGGACGGCGTTCGGCCAGAAGACTGTCGGCCACCGACCGCAGGCGGAGGATCTTCGGGTCGTTGTCCGAGCGCGGATCGCCAGGGCCGGGGCCCATCACCACCAGGTCGTACTCCCCGTCGAGGGGGGCGTCGTCGAAGCGCCGGATCAGCACTTCCAGTCCCAGCGTGCTGAGCTGCAGGCCCAGCATTGCGGTGAAGGAGTCCTCGGCGTCGATCACCAGGGTCTTCAGCCCCGCCAGCCCCGCCGACTCCGCCGCCCGGCGCGAGGTGTGATCCCGCAGCCAGAAATCCCCGAGGGCGGCGTTGCGGCGCCGCAACGCGGACAGGACGTCGGGATGTCCTCCGAAACGGGTCCTGCCGTCGGCGTCCAGAGCGGCAAGTAGCCCGGCGACCTTGGCGTGGGTCTCCGCGACCTCCGAGGACGGATCGGAGTGGCGCACGAGTGTGGCGCCGACGCCAATCCGTACCCGACCGCCGATATCGATGTCGGCGGTGCGGATGAGGATGGCGGAGTCAAGGGTGCGCGCACCGTCGGCGTCCCTGCCGATCAGCGCGGCGATCCCGCTGTAATAGCCCCGCCCTCGCGGTTCGTACCGGCTGATCACACGAGCAGCGCTCTCCAGCGGGCTGCCGGTGACGGTGGGGGCGAACATCGTCTCACGGAGGATGTCGCGTACGTCGAGGCTGGTCCGGCCCTCGATGAAGTACTCGGTGTGGGCCAGCCGCGACATCTCCCGCAGGTGAGGCCCCGTGACGCGGCCCCCGTCCTCGCTGATCTGCGCCATCATCTTGAGTTCCTCGTCGAGCACCATGTAAAGCTCGTCGGTCTCCTTGCGGTCCGCGAGGAACTCCGTGATGCCCTGCAGCGTGGGTCCGGCGGGCGGATAGCGGTAGGTGCCGCTGATCGGGTTCATCACGGCCGTCCCGCCGCTGAGCGAGATATGGCGCTCCGGGGTGGCGCCCACGAAGGTGCGCTGACCGATGTGGATGACGAAGGTCCAGTACGCGCCCTGTTCCCGTGTCAGCAGCGCACGGAAGAAGGACAGGGCATGGCGCGGTGAGTAGTCGCTGATGTCGGCCAGGAAGGAGCGCTTGATGACGAAGTTGGCGCCCTCGCCGGTGCCTATCTCGTCTGTGATGATCCTGCGCACGATTTCGGCGTACTCGTCGTCCTCCACGTCGAAGTGACAGTTGGTCAGCCGAATCGGCGTCTGCGGCACTCTGGCGAGGAGTTCGGGGACCGGCACCGTCTGCTGAGCGGTGACGGCCATGGCGAGGACCGGTTCTTTGTCGTCGGGCGCGGCGAACCCGCGCTCGGCGAGCTGCCGGTAGGGCACAAGGGCAAGGACTTCGTGCCGGGGAACAGGTGCGTCCGTGCCCCCGGTGCCGAGCGGGATGTCCGCCAGCGACGCGCACTGGGACACGTCTCCCACCAGGACGTCGACGGTGTCCGGTGCGGCATGCCCCTCGGGCCGGTGAAGCAGTGCGAACGCGGCCGGTTCCATGGCCAGAATGCGGTCGAGCAGCTTGCCGTTGGCTTCGGCGGCCAGCGCGTTCATGCCGGGAACACCTCTTCGGCGAGCACGACCGTCGCGCAGAGCCGCGCCGCGTAGTCCAGGGTCAGCTTGTGGTGGGCCGCGGAGAAGTCGCCGATCGCATCGGCAACCAGAAACGGCTGGATGTCGTTGGTGAACGCCTCCAGCGCGGTCGCCAGTACGCCGACGTGTGCGTAGACGCCGCACAGGACGAGCTGGTCACGGCCGGCTGCCCGCATACGCGCCAGCAGGTCCGAGCGGAAGAACGCACTGTATCGCCACTTGGTCAGGAGCCAGTCGTCGTCGGCGGGCGCGAGTTCGGGCACCACCGCACGGTCTGCCGGATCGGTGCGCATGCCCGGTCCCCAGAAGTCCTTGAGCAGGCCGCGTTCCTGATCGGACATCCCGCCGGGCTGTGCCGTGTAGGCCACCGGCACCCCGATGGCGGCGCAGCGTTTGCGGAGGGCTGCCGAATTATGGACGAGTTCGGCGCGCAGCGGGTGGGGAAGGCTTCTGAGAAAGTAGTGCTGCATGTCGTGGAGGAGAAGTACCGCACGTTCGGGGTCGGCGGTCCACTGTGCGACGTTCTGGGGAAGGCTCCGGGCGGTGGGCAGGGGGTACGGGCGTATGGGAGGTATGCCGGTCATTGGTCGACTTCTTCCGAGCGGTGAGGGGGGAATGCGGCGGCGAATGCTCTGTGCCCTTCGGAGCAGGCCCTTGTTGGGGAGAGAGCCTGCTTGGAGTTGAGGCGGGATTGCGCAGCGTGGTGTACCGGTCGGCGACGGATCCGAGTGCCGACGTGTCGGCGACACACTCGGCCACGTCGTCCGGGTGGTCCGGGTGGTCCGGGTCGTCCGGGGTGCGGTCCGCCGGCCGCGGCGACCACCTCCCGGAAGCGGCGGACTTCCGGGCCAGGTTTCCGCCAACAGGACTTCATACCGTATGGAGCGGTGATGGTGTTGGCGTGAGTGGGGTCGTCGCACAGCCAGATCACGCGATGGCCCGCGAAACGGACGGCCTGGACCAGTGAGGGCAGCCGTTCCGCGACGGTGTCGGCACCCATCTGTGCGATGAGGGTGAGCCGACCGGGTTCCCGGAGCGGCTCACCCTCATCGCACAGATGG
Source organism: Streptomyces sp. NPDC052236 (assembly GCF_044548015.1). Taxonomy (NCBI): domain Bacteria; kingdom Bacillati; phylum Actinomycetota; class Actinomycetes; order Kitasatosporales; family Streptomycetaceae; genus Streptomyces; species Streptomyces sp. NPDC052236. The sequence goes on from NZ_JBIUBL010000014.1 coordinate 65,321, forward strand.
CGATCTCGTCACAGCCCATGCGGGACCGGCCTCGCAAGCGACCGGATTCACGACACTGCCCGAGCAGGCTGACGTGACCGCCGTTTGCCTGGCGGATCCGTTTTCCGAACCAGGACCAGTGGGTGGGGGCGAGCCGTTGCCGCGCCGTCGCCGCGCTCCCGGATCACCGGCGTCTCATGGTCCAGAAGCAGCGCTTCGCGGCTGGTCCAGATGGGTGGTTCGCTGACCGAGGACCTCTCGGATTCGCTGGACCTGCGACGGGTCGCTCCACTCAGGCCGCTGCAGCGCTTCGGCTTCCTGAGTTTCCTCGAATTGGTGTCCCATGACGCGGAACTCTCCAGACGCTGGGGGAAACAACGGCTGTGGAACGGAACTGGTACCCGAAAGTCCGGAATTGTGGGGCACGATTCCGATGACAACGCATGCGTGACGACGGGACTTAGGAACGCGGTGCGGCGATCAGCGCGGTGGTCTCCATCGGGAGCTCGGCGATCCGTTCGACATCCAGGCCGGCCCGGTCCAGCAGAGATCGGAACCGGTCGATGGAACGGTGTCCGCCACCGGTCGTCATCAGCAGGTGCAGGTCCCACAGCGCAGGCAGCACGGTGGAGTCGCCGTCCACCACCATGCGGTCCAGGACCAGCAGCCGGGAGGAGGGACTGGTCATGCCGCGACGGCAGTGCTCAAACGCCGCGACGGCATCATCGTCGGACCAGCCCGCCAGCACCCGGCAGAAGATGTAGACGTCGCCACCCTCAGGTACGGCCTTGAACATGTCCCCGCCGAAGAGCTCGACCCGGTCCAGACCGACCGTCCCCGCCAGGTACTCACGGGCGATCGGTATCACCTGTTCGCGATCGATGAGCCGGCCGCGGGCGTCCGGGGCGGCCTCGAGGATCACCGAGAGCAGATGGCCGTTGCCGCCACCGCAGTCCACCACCGTCTTGCCGCCCGTGAAGTCGAAGACCTCCGGCACGTAGTCGAAGAACAGGTTGCCTGCCTTCATGGTCCGCTGGAACCGGTCGGCCAGGCCCGGGTGGCTGTCGAGGTAAGGATAGAGCGGCTCGCCGTAGGCCAGTTCGAATCCGGCCGTCAACGTGCGGAAACACTCGGTGGCGTGACCCCAGGCGGCGTAGAACTCCTCGCCGTAGAGCAGGCACATGTCGCGCATCGTCCCGGGCCGGTCGAGCAGTGCCTTGCTCACCGGGGTGTTGCGGTAACCCGTGTGCGTGCCCTCCTCGAACACGCCCATCGCCACCAGCAGGCGCATCAGGCGGCGAACGCCCTGCTCGTCCGCCCCGGTCGCCTCGGCCAGTTCGGCGTCGGTGGTCAGGCCGGCCTCGATGTGGTCGGGCAAGCCGAATTTCGTGGCGGCATAGATGGCCTGTGCCCGCCACCCACCGGTGACGAGCTCGACCACTTCCCGCGCTACCTTCAGATCAGATTTCACCTTGAATTATCCAGACTGTGTGGCGGTATCTGCCGGATCTGTCGGTCGGTTCCCTGTACTCAGGTGGGAATTCCAGCCCGTTTGATGGGCGGCACCTCTATGCCGAGAGCGCGGAGCTGGTTGTACGGGTTCATGAACTCGCGATTCTCGACGATCTTGCCGTCTCTGAGCAGGAACGAGTGGATGAAGTGGTTCTTGTAGTGCCCCGGCGGATACCCCGGGAAGAGAATCTTTCCCTCGCCGTCGCACTCGACCCAGAACCTGTTGGGATCCTGGGTCTCGAAAATCTGGACGTTGTACCAGACCCAGTCGGGGAAGCACTTGAGTGACCACTCGCCGTGCGCCTTCAGTTTGTCCTGCCCGCGCGAGACGATGGGTTCCTCGGTGTCGGCGGTGTGCAGACCGCCACTTCCTTCCTCAACGAAGAGGAGGTAGCGGGTCAGGCGTCCTTCGCCCTTCCTGCTCATATAGTCCTCGACGACGGCGCGATTTCTGCGCCGAAGATCTGCGTCGTCTTCGAATGTCGGCTCTTTCGCGGCGGATTCGATCACGGCAGTACCTCGCAAGGGCGACGGATGAAAAGGCCGGGAATTCACCGGCCATCGATCTTCGCCACCATAACGGGTCCCCAGAGTGTCCAACCGAGGAATTTCCTGTGTTGGACACATGTGACTGCTCAGGTCCATCGATTACCCGGGGGACGGTAGGAGTCAAGGGTTCCAGTGAAGATCCAGTGGAATGTGGCGAGTGGTTTCGTCCGGGTTTGCGGGCGGTGGACGGGGAAGAGCGCGCGTGGAGCCGGCGGCCGGCGTCGGCCCGGGGCGCGCCGGCCGCCGCCGGTCTTCATCCGGACTTCGAGCAACAGAGGCCTCGGCCAGGTCGAAGACCTGGCCCCAGTGGAGACTCTCCGCCACCGCGTCCGCGCCGAGCCGCTCGCCGCGGTCGGCGCAGGCGGCCGGCCGGTGCCGGACGACCTCGTCCGATCGGCCACCCGCTGTGCATGTCCGCGCCAACTCGGCGCCCCAGCTTGGACCTCCTGCGCCAGCGCGTCCTCCTTGCGGGGGCAGGCCGTTCATCGGCAAGGATCCGGAACCGCGATTCCGCTGCTGCCGACAACTTCATCGGCTGCTCCGGTTGTCCGTGTGCCCTTTTCGTTGCCAATCAATCGATCTGCCCCGCGCTCATGGCAGGTCCTACTGCTGTACCGAAAGGGGAGCGTTTCGAGCCAGTTTCCTGGCGATCTTCACCCACCCCTTGGCGTACTCCAGGGACACACTCGAGAGGGCTTGCCGGGCGTGGACCGGAAGGCCTTTGATGACGGCCGTCCACTCCTCGTCGCTCATTGCATGGGCCTTCAGTAAACGCAGCATAAAGCGCCCGTTCTCGCTGTAGCGAAGCGCCGGATCCGCCATGAGTTGCCGAATCGCCGCAGCACGTTGCGGTGCGGCGTGGACGGGGCCCTTGAGCACCACCACTGGTGGGTCGTCCTGCCGGTCCGCTTCGCGGGCGCGCTCGGCGGTCCAGGTCGAGCGGTCCCGCTCACGCCCGTCCGGCTCCTCGCCACGAAGCAGCCGGTTCCGCACCGACCGTGCCGTCTCCGGCGAGATTCCGACCGCCTTCGCGACCTGCCGTAGGGGCATCTCAGGATTTTTCCGGAATAGATCGGAGGCTTCTCTTCTCTTCTCTGCCGCGTTGACAGGCCGCACCCGCCCATCCCGGCCCACTCTTCCCTCAGTGGAAGGCGTGGATTCGGCCGGGCGCCCGCGACGCACCCCGCGAACCGTTTTGGGGGACAGATTGGTAATTGAGGCGACCAACCCGTCCGACCATTGCGGATATAATCCGACAATGCGCTCCGCGGCGGCTTTCCGGTCGGCCGATGAGAGCGGCAGCGTAGTCGTGAGATTCGCCTGCACCGCGAAAACCAGCGCATCGGCCTCTTCGCCGTCGAACATACGTGCTGCAATGGACTCCCGCTTGCAGAGTTCGGCGGCACGTAACCGGTGCAGGCCGTCGACGACACGCATGGTGGCCCGATGCACAACAATCGGAGGGGGCTCCGCCGACGCGGCGGCCAGTACCCTGATGTGCTCAGCGGACTCTCCCGATGCGCGCAGCGTGTTCTCGGCGATCAGTGACCGAACGGGGACTCTGACCACCGGCCCCAGTGCCTTCTGCCAACACTCAGGCATCGCATCTCGGATTCCACGGAGCGCCACGATCGTCCCCAGCGCGGGATTCTTCATCACCACGGTGCCCTTCGTCGGTACGATATCTCTGGCGAGCTGCGATCTTCGGCATCCTTACAGCGGCTGCAATACACCGATAGGGCCGAAGATCCAGATGTGACGAGCGTCTCCGCAACCCAGTCCGGTCGCGCAGCAGGGGGCCGGCCCGGCGACGGCCTCGCCACCGTCGCGAGCATCACCGTCAGCCGGCGGCGACCGCCGGGGGGAGCGCGGGCGCCTCTGTGCGAGGCGGACGAGGCCGGACAGGATAACCCACCGCAGGTGTTCTGACCAGGGAAAACAGGACTGGGCAACACGCGGCGGCACCGGGCGTCACGATCTCCGCCGGGCTCGTAATGCGTAGGTGCGAAATTGGGTTACCCGTCGCCGTTGCCGCGCTGGTGAAACTGATCAGACCTTGCGCGGACCTGATGACGTGCGGGCTGGCATCTCTTTACACGTGAATTTCGGTCAGGCCAAGCGGCGATTATTTCGGATCCTCGGAGCCTCTGAACATCGCCCCGCCGGAGGAAGACCATGGCTCCCCGCCCGCACCACAGCCCCAGTCGGCATCAGAAGCTCGACAACGATGGGGCGGATCTGCCGCGCGTATACGCGGCCGATCCCGTGGGTTACTTCCATATGGCACGGCAGCGAGGTGGAAGCCCAACGGCATTGTCTACGTGGCGAATCACAACGGGAGACCATGCGGTGGCCGATACTCTGGCCAGTTCATACGGTGGCATACCACACCTGTGGGAGACAAACGGCGGGCACAGTATTGAGGTGCTGACCAGGCGCGATCGCGTTCCTGTCCTGCTGGATGGTGAGGCGTCGATTTCGCTTCGCATGCTGATGCGAGGCACCGGCGAAGCCTTCCACGTCTGCGACGGCACTCGGTTCCTGGAGCCGGCGGCAGCGCGCGGGTCTGTCTGCGGCTGCCCGGCGGGCCTGGCTGACCGCAAAGCCGCAGCCAAAGCAGGTCGTGGGCCAACGCCGGAAGCCAGGCTCAGGTTCCGACTGGCCGATCTCCCGGAGCTGGGGGCGTTTTCTCTTACCTCGACCTCGTGGGATTTTGCTGAGGAACTGCCCACGTTGGTTGGTGCCCTGAATGCAGCTGATACTCCGGCCTTGTGTGTGCTGCAGTATGAGTTGGTGGAGTTCGCCACGCTGTCTGGCATAGACGTGAGTTACCGGAAGCCGGTCGTTGAGGTCGGCAGGTGTGCGTCCGTCGCTGCTCGCAGTCGAACTCGACCTCGGGCGGATCGAGCGGTTCCTCGCCCTCGCGATGCCCAGCTGCAGTGGTGATGCGCTGCCGCATAAGTCGGCGGGACATGGTAGCTGCGGTACTGGGCGAAAAAATGCAGGGCGCGCGGCACAGGCCATTCTTCGGGGCAAGCCTGGAGCGTCTCGCTCCAGGCGCCGAATGCGGTTGTCTGTCGCCTGCTGTCCCGACCGCGTCCGGGACCAGCTGATCGGTTCAGCCATCTGCTCCGCTTGCCCGCTACTGCCAGTGGGCGAGGGCATGCGGGCTGTGGCCACCCACGAGGTCGCGGTCCTGAGGTCCCTGTCAGCGACGTTCCACCGCGGCGGGAGTGACCTGATGCCGTGGTCTCGTGCACTCCGGCCGAGCTGGTCCTGAGCGGAGCCTTCGGCATGTTGTTGTTGCGGTCGCCGCCAGCCGGTGCCTGGCCGCCGGGGCTGGTGCCAAGCGCCCTTGTTGCTGAGCGGGGCGTCTGCTTGACTCCGCCCGCCAGAACCCCAACTCGCCGGTGGAGGACGCCATGGAGATCACCCGCAGACGCCTGCTGTCCGCCCTGTCGGCCGCCGGCCTTCTGACGGTGATTCCTTCGCAGCCGGTGAGCGCCGCTGAGGTTGCCGCGGGCAGCGCACGTCTCCTGGTCAATACCGTGGCGGTCTTCGCCGGGACCGCCGAGGCCAACGCCCGGCCGGAGACGGCCGCCAAGCTCGCCGCCGTCGACAGGGCCGCGCGGACGAATCTGAAGGCGATGGACGCCGCGGGCGCGGGCGAGCTGTTCGCCGGTCTGGTGCTCGGCACCGACGAGGCAAACCTCAACACCGCCTTCCGCCGGCTGTACGAAGTGGCCCTCGCCACCCGCGTACCGGGCGGCGCTCCCTCGGATCTGTACCAGAACACGGCGGTGCAGCGCCGGGTGATCGACGGTCTCACCTGGCTGCACGAGCGCTACTACGGAGACCAGTCCAAGGGCTACTACGGCAACTGGTTCCACTGGGAGATCGGTATCTCCCAGTACGTCAGCAAGACCCTGGCGTTCCTCTGTGACCAGGTGCGGGCCTACCGCCCGGACCTCGTACGCACCTATGTCGCCTCGATGGACGCCTACCTCCGCAACGGCATCGACGGGGACGTGAACCTCGACTCCCGCTTCCACACCGGCGCCAATCTCGCCGACATCACCACCAACCGGATCCTGCAGGGCGCGCTCCTCGGCGACGACACGCGCATCCGCAAGGCCCTCACCGACCAGCTGACGGTATTCGCCACCATCGACCCGTACCACCTCAACCACGCGGTCACGGACGGCCATTACGCCGACGGCTCCTTCATCCAGCACGGCTCCGTCGCCTACACCGGCTCTTACGGCAAGGGCCTGCTGGTCCGTGTTGTCCAGACCCTCAAGATCCTCGACGGTACGGGCTTCGCGCACGGCGAGGCACTGGTGCCGACCGTGCAGGGCTGGGTGAAGAACGGCTTCGCGCCGCTGATCTTCGAGGGCTGGATGATGGAGATCGTCAAGGGGAGGGCGGTTTCGCGGACGGACACCGGTTACACCGATGTCGCAGTCGTCGTCGAGGCCGTCGCCGACCTCGCCTCGCTCGCGAGCGGCGCCGACGCCACCGCCCTGAAGAGCTACGTCAAGCACATCCACTCGACCTCGCGCAGCACCCTCGACCCGGTCCGCTTCGTCTCCCCTGTCAGCATCGCGCGCTACGCCGACATCATCGGCGACGCCACCGTCCCGCCCGCGGACCTCAACGCCGCCTCGCGCAGCGTCGCCTTCAACGCCATGGACAAGAACGTGCACCGCAGACCGGGATACGCCTTCGCGCTCGCACGCAGCTCCGACCGGATCAGCAAGTACGAGTACATGAACGGCGAGAACCTCATGCCGTGGTTCCAGGGGGAGGGGGCGTACTACCTCTACCTCTCCGGACAGGACCAGACCCAGGCGTACGGCGTCGACTACTTCACCACTGTCTCGCCGTACGGCCTTGCCGGTGTCACCGCGCCGGTCGAGCAGCGGCACACGATCCCCGAGCTGTACGGCAAGCCGTACTACGACAACCCCGGCCACCCGCTGAACTTCACCTCGTCGTCCGAGTCGCAGAACACGTACGTCTACTTCCCGCGCTCCACCAACCAGCACTCCGGCGGCGCCGTCCTAGGGTCGTACGGCGCGGCCGGCATGATGCAGTCCAGCGACGTCGCCCATCGTGACCAGGGCCTGCTGCCGGACGACTTCGTGGTCCACCGCAATGCGACGGCGACGAAGTCGTGGTTCCTCCTCGACGAGGAGATCGTGGTGCTCGCCGCGGGCGTCGGCGACAGCGCCGGGCGGGCCGTGACCACGACGCTCGACGCCCGTACCGCCGCACCGGACGATCAGGTCTCCGTCACCGGGATGCTCCGCGACGGCCGCCCCTGGACCGGCGCCGGCATCGGTGACCTGCACTGGCTGCGCTACGCCAATGCCACGCAGCGGACCGCCGTCGGCTATGTCTTCCTCGACACCCCGCAGGTGAGGGTCGCCCTGGACAAGGTCACCCGCAGCCGCAGGGCCGTCCGCACCTCGAACCCGGACACCGCCGTGACCCGCACTGTCCTCGGTGTGACGGTCGACCAGGCCCCCGGAGCCGAACCCATCCGCATGGCCTACGTGTTGGTGCCGAACGCGGGCGAGGCCGGCCTGCGTACCTACCTGCACGGACCGCTGAAGGTCCTGGCGAACACCTGCCGCCTGCAGGCCCTCACCCACACCGGCCTCGGCCTGACGGCTGCCAACAGCTTCACGCCCGGCCGCCACGAGGCCGGCGGGATGCGCGTCGAGGGGCCTGCCTCGGTGATCGTGCGGCGCGAACGCCGCGGGCTGACCACCGTCGCCGTGTCCGACCCGACCATGCGCCGGGACACGGTCAGTGTCCTGATCCGCGGCCGGTCGCTGCGCGAGGTCACCTCGGACGACAAGGTACGCGTGCGGTCGGTCCACGGCGGAACCCGGCTGGACTTCGACACCCACCACGCGTATGGACAGAGCTTCACGGTCACGCTGCGTGGCTAGAACCGCTGCGCTCCTCAGCACGAAAAAGAGTTGGCGGCCTGCTGGAGTCTGAAGCTAGGGTCTCTGTTGTTCCCTTGGCGGCCGGTTGGCCGCTGTTGTCGGCTGAGCAGGACCAGGAGGTGTGACCGATGGCTGTCGTTGAGATGGGCGCTGCCCGCATCCGGAAGTTCATCCATCCCACCTCCGTGGTCTCCGGCTGACCTCTTTCTTCTCCCACGCCTTTGCGCGTGTGCCGGGGCCACCCTTGTGAAGGGTCACCCCTTGTCTTTCTCTTCTCTCCTGGGTCCGTCATCGTCGGACTCGCACCCTCTCGCTTCCTATGGCTGGGATGCGGACTGGGCGGCTGAGTTCGTCCCGTACGCCGAGCAGGGCCTTGTGCCCGGTCGTGTCGTGCGCGTCGACCGCGGCCAGTGCGACGTCGTCACCCCGGATGGCGTCATCCGTGCGGACACCGAGTTCGTCGTTCCTCGCGACCCGATGAAGGTCGTGTGCACGGGGGACTGGGTCGCCGTCGACCCTGAAGGCAGCGATCCGCGATATGTGCGGACACTGCTGCCTCGCCGCACCGCCTTCGTGCGGTCGACCTCGTCCAAGCGTTCCGAGGGCCAGGTGCTGGCCACTAACATCGATCACATCGTCATCTGTGTGCCCCTCGCGGTCGAACTCGACCTCGGGCGGATCGAGCGGTTCCTCGCGCTTGCGATGTCCAGCTCCAGCGGTGAAGCACTGCTGCGTAAGTCGGCACTCTCCTGGGAGAGCGGCGCGCAGCCGCTCGTCGTGCTCACCAAGGCGGACCTCGTCCCCGATGTCACTGGGCTGTCCTACCTCGTCCAGGACGTGGAGACGACCGCGCCCGGAGTGCAGGTGCTGCCCGTCAGTTCGACCGGCGGTGACGGTGTCGACGTGCTCGCCGCCATCGTCTCCGGCGGTACGAGCGTGCTGCTCGGCGTGTCCGGTGCGGGCAAGTCGACCCTCGCCAACGCCCTGCTCGGCCACGATGTGATGGAGGTGCAGGCCACCCGTGACGCCGACGGCAAGGGGCGGCACACCACCACGACCCGTAACCTCCTCGCGCTGCCCGGCGGGGGCGTACTGATCGACACTCCCGGGCTGCGCGGCGTCGGGCTCTGGGACGCGGAGGCCGGGGTGGGCCAGGTCTTCTCGGAGATCGAGGCACTGGCGAAGGAGTGCCGCTTCCACGACTGCGCGCACGACGCGGAGCCGGGCTGCGCGGTGCTCGGCGCGATCGAAGACGGTTCGCTGCCGGAGCGGCGGCTGGAGAGCTACCGCAAACTGCTGCGGGAGAACCAGCGCATCGTCGCCAAGACGGATGCCAGGATGCGGGCCGAGATCCGGCGCGACTGGAAGCAGAAGGGCGCGGAGGGCCGAGCCGCGCTGCAGGCGAAGCGCGGCAAGGTGCGCTGACGGGCACCGTATGCGGGGGCGGATCCGGTGACCTTGCGGGGCACCGGGTCCGCCCCCGCGCACGCCGGCGCGCCTACTCCAGGCCCCAGCTGTGGATCTTCCGCGGATGGATCCGGATCACCTCTTCGCTGAAGTGCGGGCCCAGATCGTGCGGTCCTGTCAGAAGTTCCGCCTCCCCCCTGATGTCCACCCCGCGCACCTGCCACGGCTGGACGCTGACGATGTCGTCGACGACCAGCGCCACCTTCGGGTTCGCCCGCAGATTGCGCCACTTCTTCGTCGTGCCGAGGGCGTAGCCGCCGACCAGGATCGTCCCGTCGTCCTGCGGGAAGAAACCGACCGGGTTCGCCTGCGGCTGGCCCGCCGGGTCGACGGTCGCCAGCCGCCCCAGGCGCTGGGACTTGAGGTACGCGCGCTCGGCCGCGCTGAATTCGGTCATGGACGCAGCCTCACACGCGTACGTCGTCTCCCACATCGGCTATGAGACCCGGGCGAGTCCTAGGCGGGGGTCCTAGGACCTCAGGCCGGGAGACCCCGCGATGCCGTGGCGTACGACGCAGGGCGCACCCGCCTCGCTGATGAGTGGTGCGCGGAGTCAGCCCCAGGTCAACGCGCCCAGCCACGCCCCCAGGACCAGCAGACACGCGAACATCTCGACCAGCACACTCGTCCCCACCGACCGCATCACCGCTCTCGTCGACGCCGCCGCCGGGCCGTGCCCACCCAGGCGGCGCCGCTCGGTGCCGTAGATCCCCCCGAGGAATCCGACTACCGCGCCGACCACCGGCACCACGAAGAAGCCGACCAGCGCCCCCGCGCCCGCGCACAGGGCCATGCGGCGCGTGACCCCCACCCCGCGGATCCGGCGCGGCGGCAGCAGCCACACCAGCACCTGATCGACCAGGAACACCACCGTCGAGGCCACCAGCAGCACCCACGCCAGACCCGTCCGCACATGCAGCGACCACCAGAGCATCGCCGCCCACACCAGCCACCGCCCCGGCACGCCGGGGACGAGCACCCCGAACAGACCCAGCAGCATCACCAGGCCCACCAGCAGGAGCTGCCACGTGCTCATCTGCCCAGGGTGCAGGACCCGGATCAGGTCCGCAGGTCGCGCGCCACCCAGCCCTTCGCGTGCGCCTGCCACCCGAGCTGCAGCCGGGTCGTCACCCCGGTCAGCTCCATCAGCCCCTTCACCCGGCGCTGTACGGTCCGCAGCCCCAGCTCCAGCTGTTTGGCCACGCTCGCGTCCGTCATCCCGGCGAGCAGCAGCGAAAGGATCTCCAGATCCGTGGCGTCGGGCCCGGGGGCCGTACCCTCCAGCACCGAGTTTCCCGCACTGTCCCCACCGAGCCGCAGTGGCAGCGCCTCCCGCCACACCGCCTCGAACAGGCCCATCAACGAGTCCAGCAGCCCGCTCGCATGGACGATGAGCACCGCGGGCTCGCCTCCGCGCCCGCGCTCCGTCAGCCGCGCCATGGGCACCATCGCCAGCGCGCGGTCCGCGACGATCAGCCTGGTCGGCACCCGGTCCACCACCCGCATCTGCTCGTCCCGGCCGAGCGCGGCGGTCAGCTCGGTGATCCCGGCGGGCGCCGAGAGTACCTCCCGCTCAAGGACCACGCGGTACGTCACCCCTCGGGCCGCCGCCGCCTCCTCGGCCGGATCGCCCGTGACCAGGGCGCAGAGTTCCGTGGTCGCCCCCAGCCGCAACTGCGCGCAGCGGCGCGCGACGGCCTGCGCGCCCGTCACCACCTCGACCAGATCGTGCACGGCGGGCTCGTTGGCTTCGGCGCGGTACTCCTTGGCGAGCAGCTCCGCCGCCAGTTCCGCCTGCTCCAGGTCGCGGCGCTGCCGGGTCAGCAGCGCGCCCAGCGCGATCCCGGGCGGGGCCGCCACCCAGCGACCGGCGCCGGCCGACGACCGCGCGGCGAGTCCCTGCTGCTCCAGCCGCCGCAGCGCGCATTCCGTATCGGTCTCCGGCAGGGCGAGCCGGTGTGCGAGATCGGCGACCTCCGCCGCGCCGAGTGCGACGAGCGCGCGGTACGCCGACTCCTGCCTCTCGTCGAGACCTATCGATCCCAGCACCTGATCCCATCCCTCTCCGGTCCATCTCCGGACGGTCCGCACATCATCCCTGTACGGCGCGTCCCGCTGCCAACGGGTCACTCTTAAGGCCGAAATGACGGACACCGGCGGCGGCTCCGTCACCCGGCTCGATGCCAACTCCCATGCGGACCGCGGACCACCTGACGGATATTTCTTTTGGGGACGCCCCGTTTTCGTACGGCCGGTGAGGTGGACAATAAGGGCATGAGCCAGCAGGGGGAGAGGCCCGCCACCGAGGACGAATGGTGGAACCGGCTGTACGACGACACCGCGGTATCCGCAGCGGACACGAGTTCCACGGCGGGTGCGGGCGACACACTGGACGACCGTTTCGACTCCGCGGCGGATGCGGTAGCCGCGGAGGGCGGCGGCGAGCTGCCGGGGCAGCGCGTCGCGCAAGCCCCGGAGGGCCGGGCCGACGTGGCCGGCCGTCCGGGTGACCTCGGTCAGGGGCGTCCCCGTGCCTGGTGGGAGACGCACCCGGCGATCGTGCCCGCGCTGCGGGGACGGCACCGGGCGGCGTGGGAACCGCCGCCCGCCGCCCCCGAACAGCCGGACCAGGCCGTCACCGCGGCCCCGGACGCCGTACCGCAGGGCGCCGCTCCGGAGGCCGCACACCCGGTCCGGCCGACCGCCGCCCGGCCCGCCCTCGGTTACGTCGGAGACCGGCCGCCCACCTACGAAGCCGAGCCCATCACCCTCCCACCGGCCCACCCGCAGGAGTTGGACGACCTCGTCGCCGACACCGTGCTCGACGGCGCCCGCTACGGCACGTACACCCTGCGCGCCGCCTCCACCCGCGGCGACTCCGCGCGCTACCGCGGCGAGCCGCGCCGCGACTTCCTGCTCACCGCCCGCTTCGGCAGCGGCGAGACCGGACTCGTCCTGGTCGCCGTGGCCAGCGGCGCCCGCGCGGCGGAAGGTGCCCAGCAGGCCGCCGCCGAGGCCTGTCGCTGGATCGGCGGGGCCGTGGGCCGCAGCCACGCCCGGCTCGCCGAGGACATAAGAGCCGGCCGCCGCGGCGACCTCAAGTCCGGGCTGCACCGGCTCGCCGACCGCAGCTTCGGCAAGCTGCGCGCCCGCGCCGCCGAACTCGGCCTGGAGCCGGGGGAGTACACCGTGAGCCTGCGGTGTCTGCTGCTCTCCGCCGACCCCAAGTGCCGTACGCGCGTGTTCTTCGGCGTCGGCGGCGGCGGGCTCTTCCGGCTCCGTGACGGCGCCTGGCAGGACATCGACCCGCGTGTCCCCGCGCCCGAGGCGGTCACTGGCGCCCCGGTCGTCGGCTTCGGGTCAGCGCCACCCGAAGCCCCCGGCGAAACCCCGGGCGAAACCGCAGAGCAGACCCCAGAGCAGACCCCCGAGGGCGACCGGCTCACCATGGACCTGGCGATCACGACGCCCCCGTCCCCGTACATCGAGGCACCGCCCCCGCCGCCCCCCGAACCGTTCCGCTTCCGCGCCTCCGTGGCCCGCCCGGGCGACACGCTGCTGCTGTGCAGCAGGGGCCTGGCCGATCCGCTGCGCGGCGAGCCCTCGCTCGCCAAGGAGCTTGCCGAGCGCTGGGCGGGCGACGAGCCCCCGGGCCTGGCCGCGTTTCTCGCCGACACCCAGCTGAGGGTGAAGGGTTACGCCGACGACCGGACGGCCGTCGCGGTATGGGAGTCGTAACGGCGCCTGAATTCTCAACTCCCCCTGGTGGTTGATGGCTTGACATGAGTGGTGGTCCCCCTGCGCGGGCATGCATCCGGTGAGCGAGCGCGAGAGCGCGAAGACGGGGTCGTTTACGGGAGAGGTTGTTCAGACGTGCGGGTGGGGATGATGACTGGGCGTCAGGGGGAAGCCGGGGCTGCTGCTACCGGCGGACGTGCTCGCGAACCGCGGGCGGAGGGGGAGGCGCGAAACCAGCTGCGGCGCAGATTGGGGCGCGCGGAGCTCACGGCCGTTCCGGAGGTTCGGCACGCACTACGGGATCTGCTGCGGCAGTGGGGGAAACGCGATACGGCCGAGGTCGCGGAGCTGCTCGCGAGCGAGCTGGTGACCAACGCGCTCGTGCACACCGATGAGGGAGCGGTCGTCACGGCCACCGTCGACGCCGACACGCTCCGCGTGGAAGTGCGGGACTTCGTCGCAGGGCTGCCCGTGGAAGAGGCGGTGACCGCCAGCCACGTGGCGACGGCCGACCACCGTACGCACGGCAGGGGGCTCCTCCTGGTGCAGAGCCTCGCGGACGCATGGGGCGTATGTACGCACGGCATGGGCAAGGTGGTCTGGTTCGAGCTGTACGAAAGGCCGGTCTGACAGTCCTGACATGACTGACAGACCTGGCCGATCCTGGCCGGCCCTCCTGTGCCGTGCCGCCGCTCACCCGAATTGCTGCTCCAGGTCCTTGAGTTTCCGCTCCAGGGAGTCGAGGCGCGGCAGCGCCTGGGTGTCGTCCTCGGCAGTGAGATCCACGGTGCGCGGTTCAGCGCCCTTGGCCGCCGTCAAGGCCTGCAGGGAGGGCCGGGAGGACAGTGGCAATTGCCCTGGCTCCGCTCTGGCCTCTCGTCTGTGCTCTGCTCCGGGCCCCGCTATGGCAGGCTCCGCGGCTGACCCCGCGGAGCCCACGGCCTGCGCGCCGCTCGCCGCGGAGCCGGCGGAGTTGAGTGCCGGAAGCTCCGCCCTGCGCTGACCGTGGCCGCGTCCCCAGGCCCGGTGCTGCCGGTTGAGCGCCCTCAGCTGCGCCCGCTCCATTTTCTCCCGGTCCCGCCTGCGGTGACGGTTCTGCTGCTTCTCGCGCCGGTCCTCGCGGACCTCCTCGACCGCCTCGTCCAGCGAACGTACGCCCTCCAGCAGCATCAGCGACCAGGCGCCGAAGGTCTCCCGGGGCGCCCTCAGCCACCGTACGATCCGGATCTGCGGCAGCGGCCGGGGCACCAGGCCCTGCTCGCGCAGCGCGGCCCTGCGGGTCTGCTTCAGCGCACGGTCGAACAGGACCGCCGCCGAGAGCGACATGCCCGCGAAGAACTGCGGGGCGCCCTCGTGTTCCAGCCCGCGTGGCGCGTGGACCCAGTTGAACCAGGCCGCCGCGCCCGCGAAGGTCCACACCAGGAGCCGGGAGCCGAGAGCCGCGTCACCGTGGCTGGCCTCGCGGACCGCGAGCACCGAGCAGAACATGGCCGCGCCGTCGAGACCGAAGGGGACCAGGTACTCCCAGCCCCCGGAGAGATTGAGATTGAGCCGGCCGAAGCCGACCAGGCCATGGAAGGAGAGCGCCGCGGCAACGGCCGCGCAGCAGAAGAGGAGTACATACGAAGCCGTGCCGTAGACCGCCTCCTTGCGCCTGCGGCGCTCCTCGGTGCGTTCCCAGGAATCCTCGGCCGCGGCCTTGCCGTCGGCGCGCTTGCCGCGCGCGAGTACCGCCACCGCCACCAGGACCCCCACGAGCATCACGCCGCCAGGAAGCAGCCAGTCCAGCGATATGTCGGTCAGTCTCATGTGCGGTGTCCCTTGCATCGCGTAGGGCGTTCGGTCCGCCATAGTGGCCGAAGTGACCAGACGTGCAGGGGGTTTCGTGGCAAGAAGACGACAATGAGACTGCACGGCATACGGATAGGTGCGATCTGCTCGAACGTTGTGATGAGTGGACAGGGCTGAGTTCGATTTATGCCACCCGGTCGGGTGGCATGAAATCCGCCCTGGGCGCCGAAGGCTCAGACGTCCGACAGGAGCCTGTCCACGCGGTCGGCGTCGCACGTACGCGGACAGGTGACGCAGGTGTCCTGGGGCCGCAGCGTGTAGAAGAGGCAGCAGCTCGCCCGGTCGCGGGTGGGCAGCGACTCGCCCTTGGGTCCGCTGAGCTCGCGGAAGCCCGCGGTGCCGACGTACGGCTTGGTGGTGCCCGGCAGCAGCCGCTCCAGCTCGGCCATGGCCCGCGGCTCCTCGCCGAGCATCCGCGCGATGTACCAGAGGCCCTCGACGATCTCGTCGGTCGCCATGCCCCACAGCGCGCGCTTGCCGCGCCGCATCCGCGGGCCGAAGCTGTCCAGGACGGGCCCGAGGTGCTCGGCGACGGCGGCGCGCACCTCGCCGCGCAGCGCCTCCTCGTCCGCCACGACCCGGGCGCCGGGCAGCCGCGCGGCCGGGTCGTCCGGCAGGCAGGCGAAATCAGTCACCCGTACGGCCAGCTCTCCCCGGGCGCGCCGGAAGGCGACGCCCTCGATGGGCACCCGGGGCACTCGGCGGTGCAGAAACCACGGAACGGTGATCAGCAGACAGGCCGGCCAGGCGTAGCGGTGCAGACCGAAGCTGGCGATGACATCGGGGCGGGCCTGCTGGCCGTAGTCCCGCAGGACCTGGGCGTTGTCCCAGGCCAGAAACGTGTCGAGAGCGGGCCCACCGGCCGCGAGATCTCCCGCGCGCACCCAGCCGCCGTTCGCCGGGGTCTGCTCATCGGCCGCGAGCTCTCGTACGCGCAGCCCGGGGAAGGCCTCGGTCAGGCGCGCGTACGCGTCCTCGACGGGTGAGGTCGGGGCGGGCAAGAGGGCGGAAGCAGTCATGCCGGGGACCACCGAATCGCGATCGTTTGCAGGTTAGCCTTACCTTACCCGACGTGATCGATGTTTCAACTGCGATCCTGTCGCCTATCGTGCACGGGGGCCCGCGCAGTCGGGCCCGGCCCGGCGCGGGCCGAGGCGGAGGAGGACCCGAGTGGAGCAGGCCGGAGCGTGTGATGGCGTGACGCCGCGTCCGCACGTGTTCGTGAACGGCTCCGAGCAGCCGAGGGTGCCGGAACAGGTCCGGGGGCCGGAACAGGTCAGGGTGCCCGAGCGGGCGGAGAAACGGGCGGAGGAAGCTGCGGAAGCTGCGGAAGCTGCGCAGGCAGGGCGGCCAGGGAGGGCCCTCTCGCCCGAACAGGCGCGCGGCGAGCACACCCACAGCGAGCTCCCGGCCCTCGATCCCGCCCCGCGCACGGTGCGGCGTCACTCGGTCCGCGGCCAGATCCTCGACGCCCTGCGGGCCGCGCTCGTCGACGGCGAACTGATACCGGGCGAGGTCTACTCCGCCCCCGTGCTCGGCGAACGCTTCGGCGTGTCGGCGACCCCCGTACGGGAGGCGATGCAGCAACTGGCGGTCGAGGGCGCGGTCGAGGTCGTCCCCAACCGAGGCTTCCGCGTCGCCCGCCGTACCCCCCGCGAACGGGCCGAACTGGCGGAGATCCGCTCGCTGATCGAGGTTCCGGTCATGCTGCGCCTGGCCCGTACGGTTCCCGCTGTGCGCTGGGCCGCGCTGCGCCCCCTGGCCGAGGCGACGGTCGCCGCTGCGGGGATCGGCGACCGCGCGAACTACGCGGAAGCGGACCGCGCCTTCCACCGCGCGGTGCTCGCGCTCGCCGGCAACCAGCAGCTGGTGATGGTGGCGGACGACCTGCACCGCCGTTCCCAGTGGCCCCTGACGAGCGCGCCGGTCACCCGGCGGGCGGACCTGCTGGCGGACGCGGCGGAGCACATGGCGCTGCTGGAGGCGTTGATCGCACGGGACCTCGCGGTGGTGCAGTCGCTCGTGCGGGAACACTTCACGGGCGCGGAGGGCTGACGCCGGGGCTCGGGGCTCGGGGCTCTGGGATAATTGTTGGCCAGAGCTACGTGTACCGATCGGCTGGGGGCCATTCATGACTGGGGACTTGCCGGAATCGTCCATACCGGATGAGGCGTGGAGGGAATTCCAGCAGGAGAGCGAAGGACCCGCACGTCTGGCCGCGCCGAAGGAGCCGTCCGCGCGGGCGCGGATGGTGACGGAGCGGCTGCGGCGCGAGGACGAGGCGGCGGCACGGGGTCAGGGCAGGCTGCGGCGCGTCCGCCGCCTCCGGCGCGGGAAGCGGCGGAGCGCGGCCGTACGGGCGGAGCCGGAGGGGTGGCGGGCGTGGCCCTCCGGACAGCGGCGGCAGGAGCGGAGGCGTCGGCTGCGCGGACTTTTCTGGGTGCTCGTGGTTATCGTGGTCGTACTGCTGATCATGAACCCGGAGAAGATGCTGTCCTGGCTGAGCGGTTGACCGGCTGACATGCGAACGTACGCACGAAGGAGTCGTCCATGGCTTTGACCCGTGAAGAGCGTGAGCGTTTTCTGGCCGAGCCGCATATCGCGGCGCTGGCGGTGGACGCGGGGGAGGAGGGGCGGGCGCCCCTCACCGTGCCGATCTGGTATCAGTACGAGCCGGGCGGCGACATCTGGATCATGACGGGGCCCGACTCGCGCAAGGGGCAGCTGATCGCCAGGGCGGGCCGGTTCTGCCTGATGGTGGACCGTCTCACGCCCACCATCAGGTATGTCTCCGTCGAAGGGCCCGTCATCGACACGGTCCCGGCCACCCGCGAGCAGCTGGTGGAGCTCTCGGCGCGCTACCTCCCCGCGGAGAAGGTCGAGGGCTACGTCGACTTCGCCTGGAAGGACCACGGCGAGCAGGTGGTCATCCGTATGCGTCCCCAGCGCTGGATCAGTTCGGACCTCGGCGAGATCTGAACGGCGGGAGTGGCCCGGCCCGCCGCCCGGTCAGGCCGCGGGTTCCGACCGCGCGGTGGGTTCCTGGAGCGGGACGGGAGGTTCCGCTGCGGCGAGTTGCGCCGCCAGCCCGATCGGTACGCCGCCCAGCAGACGGAACAGCCGCCCGGCCTCCGCCCGCAGCCTGCTTGCCTCCGGCTCGGTCTCGCAGTCGGCGAGCGCGGCCAGCACCGGGGCGGTGCCGATCAGGTAGCCCAGGTCCTCGCGGATCCGCAGCGATTCGCCGAAGCCGTGCCGGGCCTCGGCCAACTCGCCGTCCCGCAGGGCGAGTCCGGCCTGATGGTGCCAGGTGAAGGAGAGCAGTAACGAGTCACCCTGCGCGGCGGCCCCGGCGTGCGCCCGCCGGTACGCGGCGCGGGCGGCCTGCGGCGAGTCGGCGATGTGCTCGGCGACGAGTCCGCGCCGGAAGTCGAGCAGCGGGCGGCGCGGCGAGGTGGGGGCGAGCAGCGCGGCGGCCCTGCCGAGCGCGGAGCGGGCCTCGTCGGCACGGTCGCGTACGCCGAGCCGGGTCGCCGCGTACGCGAGCCGCCCGCGCTCGGACGCCGCGCCACCACGCTCGTCGTTGTCCCGGGCCACGGCCTCCGCTGTACGGAGGGCGTCCTCGGCCGCTGCCCAGCCGTCGCCGGTGAACAGACAGCACTCCACGAGCAGTCCGGCGCGCTCGAGGGCGGCGGCGGGAGCTGCGGCGTGAGGGGCGAGCAGCGCCGCCGCGTCGGCCCAGCAGCCGCGGGAGCGCAACCGCCATACCGCGGTCTGGAGCGGATCATCACCCGCAGTGGTTCCGGAACCAGACATGGCGGTATGCGCCACGTTGCCCTCCCCGAGCACGCCATTGAGCTGTTGGGACAGTCGCATCTCAGCATGGATGGGCATGCCTGGCCAAGGGGTTAGGTGAATGAATTCACAATCACGGGGATAAGTGGATCGATCTTGCGGTGACGAGCGGGGGCGCGCACGGGCTGTGATGCGGGGCCTGACGCCCCCGAGCCCCGTGCCGCAGCTTCGCGCCGCGGTAGGCGGGCCCGATACCCTCGGATGCTGCGGCGGCTCCGCAGAGCAGACGGGATCCCCGCCCCTGCGCGTCAGCTCATGCGTAGCGCCAGGAAAAAGTCCAGTTTGTCCTCCAGGCGCGACAGGTCGCGGGACGTCAGTTGCTCGATTCTGCCCACCCTGTACCGCAGCGTGTTCACATGCAGATGCAGCCGCGTCGCGCACCGCGTCCACGACCCGTCGCAGTCCAGGAACGCCTCCAGCGTCGGGACCAGCTCCGCCCGGTGGCGCCGGTCATAGTCACGCAACGGGTCCAGCAGCCGTGCCGTGAACGCCCGCCGTACATCGTCCGGCACGAACGGCAGCAGCAGGACGTGCGAAGCCAGCTCGTGGTGGCCCGCCGCGCAGACCCGGCCCGGGCGGGCCGCTGCCACCCGGCGGGCGTGTCTCGCCTCCTCCAGCGCGCCGCGCAGACCCTCCGCCGAGCTCACCGCCGCGCTGACGCCCAGCGTCAGCCGGCCGTCGTCCGCGAGACCGGCTGCCAGCGGGGCGCGTACGGAGGCCAGCAGCGCGTCCGCGTGCAGCCCGGCCGTTATGGCCCCCTCCTGGGGGGCGTCCGGGTCGACGGCGACCGCCGGCGCCGCGGGCAGCGGGACCAGCGCGATCGCCTCGCCGCCGATGTGGGCGACCGCGATCCGGTCGGCCGAGTCCGACCCGGCCGCCTCCGGATCGACCAGGATCTCCTCCAGCAGCGACTGGGCGACCGGCCCCGCCTCGATCGCCGTACCCGCGTTGCTGCTGTCCTGGGTCCACTCGACCTGGCCCACCACCACCTGCCAGTGCGGCGCCGCCCCCAGCCCCGGCAGCAGTACCGGCGCCGCCACCCGCAGTCTCGCCGCGATCTCCGCCGGCGCCGCGCCCGTCTGGACCAGTTCCAGGACCTCCTGGGCGAGCCGTCGGCGTACCGTACGGGCCGCCTCGCGGCGGTCCCGTTCGACGGCGATCAGCTGGGTGACCCCCTGGAGCAGATCGAGCCGCGCGGCGGGCCAGTCGCCCGCGTCCGCCTCGACCGCCAGCAGCCAGTCCGACAGGACCGTCTCGCGTACGTCCTTCACAGCCGGCCCGCCGCTGTTGCGGATCGGGAAGAGCGAGTACGTCACCCCGCCCACCGTCGCCCGGTGCGGCCCCCGGCGGCCGGTGCGAACCGCAGCCAGGTGCTCACCGGCGAGAGCGGTGCTCACCTCCCCGGTCAGCGGCTCGCCCGCGCCCGCGATCCGGCGGCCCGTGGGGGAGAGCACCCAGGCCCGGAGGTCGAGGTCGGAGCCGAGGAGGTCCAGTACGACCTCCGGCCCGCCGCCCGCCGGACCGGAGGTCATCAGCCTCCGGTGCCTGTCCACGACGGCCGCGAGGTCCCCGGCCCGCTCCCCGGAGACCTGGCGTACGACGTACTCCGTGATCGTTGCGAACGCAACGGACTCGTTCACCGCGAACAGCGGCAGCCGATGGCGCGAACACGCCTCGACGAGATCGTCGGGGATGTCCCCGAGCTCGGCCTCGCCGGCCGCGAGACCGGCGACCTGGGCGCTTGCCAGGAGGCGAACGAAGGTCTCGGAATCCTCGGCCGTACGGCGCCAGGCGAGCCCGCTCAGGACCAGCTCGCCGCCCGAGAGATACCGGCTGGGGTCCCGCAGGTCGGTGGTCATCACGCCCCGCACGCCACGGTCGAGCTCGTCCTCGCCGCCGAGCAGCCGCATTCCCAGCGCGTCGTTCTCCAGCAGTGCGCGCAGCCGCATTTCGTTGCCGATCTGTCTCGTTGTCGCCAGTTGCCTCACCTCACTGTTTCCGGGGGAAAACAGTGAGGTGTCCGGGCCTCGCCTTTCGTTCGAATCTACAAGACGAGACCGACGGCCAGCCAACTCCTTCATGGTTTCGGTGACTGCACCGGGCGGAGTACGGCTTGTGTACTGAGGCCACAGCGCGTGAACAGCACAGGAAGAGCTGCATAGCCATCGAGGGCCGACCGTCCCGGGCCCGTTGCGATGACCGGCGACTCACGACCGACGATCGACCCCGATGAAGAAGAGAGCCAGTCATGGACTTCCTTCGCCCCGCCACCTGGGAAGAGGCGCTCGCCGCGAAGGCCGAGCACCCCACCGCCGTACCCATCGCGGGTGGCACCGACGTGATGGTGGAGATCAACTTCGACCACCGCCGGCCGCAGTATCTCCTGGACCTGAATCGCATCGGAGAGCTGAGCGACTGGGAGGTCAGCGAGGCCGACGAGGTCGGCGAGGGAGCATCCGTCCGGCTGGGTGCCTCCGTTCCGTACACCCGGATCATGGACCATCTGCGCGCCGAACTGCCCGGTCTCGCCCTGGCCTCGCACACCGTCGCGTCCCCGCAGATCCGTAACCGCGGCAGCGTCGGCGGCAACCTCGGCACCGCGTCGCCCGCCGGTGACGCCCATCCGGCGCTGCTCGCCGCGGGCGCCGAGGTCGAGGTCGAGTCGGTACGGGGCAGCCGCCTCATCCCGATCGACGAGTTCTTCACCGGGGTCAAGCGCAACGCCCTCGCGGCGGACGAGCTGATCCGCGCCGTCCACATCGAGAAGGCCGACGGGCCGCAGCAGTTCTCCAAAGTCGGCACCCGCAACGCCATGGTGATCGCGGTCTGCGCCTTCGGCCTGGCCCTGCACCCCAGGACCCGCACGGTGCGCACCGGCATCGGCTCCGCCGCCCCGACCCCGGTCCGGGCGAAGGCGGCCGAGGTGTTCCTGAACGCCGCGCTCGAAGAAGGCGGCTTCTGGGACAGCGGGAAGATCATCACCCCGTCGATCGCCAAGCGGTTCGCCGAACTCGCCTCCGGCGACTGCAGCCCGATCGACGACGTACGCGGCACCGCGAGCTACCGCCGGCACGCGGTCGGCGTCATGGCCCGCAGGACCCTCGGCTGGGCCTGGGAGGCGTACCGGGGCAATGCCGATGGCCCATGTACTCACGGCTCAAAGGGAGGCGCACAGTGCGCGTGAACTTCACCGTCAACGGTCGTCAGCAGGAAGCTGACGACGTATGGGAGGGCGAGAGCCTTCTCTACGTACTGCGTGAGCGCTTGGGCCTGCCGGGCTCGAAGAACGCGTGCGAGCAGGGCGAATGCGGCTCCTGTACGGTCCGTCTCGACGGCGTCCCGGTCTGTTCCTGCCTCGTTGCGGCAGGTCAGGTCGAGGGGCGCGAGGTCGTCACCGTGGAGGGCCTGGCGGACTTCGCGAGACAGCGCGCCGAGCGCTGCGGCGGAGCCATCCATGAGACATACGAGCCTGATTCGCGGACCGGCGAGGGCCCGGAACTCTCCCCGATCCAGCGCGCCTTCATCGACGCCGGCGCCGTGCAGTGCGGCTTCTGCACCCCCGGCCTCCTGGTCGCCGCCGACGAGCTCCTTGAGCGCAACGCCGAGCCGTCCGACGCGGACATCCGCGAGGCGCTCTCCGGCAACCTCTGCCGCTGCACCGGTTACGAGACGATCCTCGACGCGGTCCGCCTTGCGGCCACCCGTCAGGGAGAGGCGGTCTGACCATGCCCAAGCAGACGACGAAGCAGACGACGAAGCAGACGACGAAGCAGGCGACGGAGGCCCAGCAGACCAGAGAGTCCAGGGGCGGCATCGGCGAGTCCACGCTCCGCCCCGACGGCACCCTCAAAGTCACCGGAGAGTTCGCGTACTCCTCGGACATGTGGCACGAGGACATGATCTGGGGCCACACCCTGCGCTCCACCCTCGCGCACGCCGAGATCAGATCGATCGACATCGCCGAGGCGCTCGCCACGCCCGGCGTCTACGCCGTACTGACCTACGACGACCTCCCAACCGAGGTGAAGAACTACGGCCTGGAGATCCAGGACACCCCCGTGCTCGCCCACGGCAAGGTCCGCCACCACGGCGAGCCGGTGGCCCTGGTCGCCGCCGACCACCCGGAGACCGCGCGCCGCGCCGCCGCCAAGATCCACATCGAGTACGCCGAACTGCCCGTCATCACCGACGAGGCCTCGGCGACCGCGCCCGACGCGATCCTCATCCACGAGGGCCGCGCCGACCACCACTTCCCCCATGTCACCCACCCGAATATCCTGCACCGCCAGCCCATCGTCCGCGGCGACGCCGACAGGGCCGCCGCGCGCGCCGATGTGATCGTCCGCGGCGAGTACACCTTCGGCATGCAGGACCAGGCCTTCCTCGGCCCGGAGTCCGGCCTCGCGGTCCCCGCCGAGGACGGCGGCGTCGAGCTGTACGTCGCCACCCAGTGGCTGCACTCCGACCTCCGCCAGATCGCCCCCGTACTCGGCCTGCCCGAGGAGAAGGTCCGCATGACGCTCTCCGGCGTCGGCGGCGCCTTCGGCGGACGCGAGGACCTGTCGATGCAGATTCACGCCTGCCTGCTCGCACTCCGCACCGGCAAACCGGTCAAAATGGTCTACAACCGCTTCGAGTCCTTCTTCGGCCACGTCCACCGCCACCCGGCGAAGCTCTCCTACGAACACGGCGCGACCAAGGACGGCAAGCTCACGCACATGAGGTGCCGGATCGTCCTGGACGGCGGCGCGTACGCGTCGGCCTCCCCGGCGGTCGTCGGCAACGCCTCCTCCCTCTCCGTCGGCCCGTACGTCGTGGACGACGTCGACATCGAGGCGCTCGCGCTCTACACCAACAACCCGCCCTGCGGCGCTATGCGCGGCTTCGGCGCGGTCCAGGCGTGCTTCGCGTACGAGGCCCAGATGGACAAGGTCGCGGCGGAGCTCGGCATGGACCCGGTCGAGTTCCGCCGGCTCAACGCCATGGAGCAGGGCACGATCATGCCGACCGGCCAGCGCGTCGACTCCCCGGCCCCCGTCGCCGAGCTGCTGCGCCGCGTCAAGGCCAGGCCCATGCCGCCCGAGCGGCAGTGGCTCACGGCCGGAGCGGCCGGAGCGGAGGCGGATGTGCGCGCCCTGCCCGGCGGTCTGTCCAACACCACGCACGGCGAAGGCGTCGTACGAGGCGTGGGCTACGCGGTCGGCATAAAGAACGTCGGCTTCTCCGAGGGCTTCGACGACTACTCCACCGCGCGGGTGCGCATGGAGGTCGTGGGCGGCGAGCCGGTGGCCACCGTGCACACCGCGATGGCGGAGGTCGGCCAGGGCGGTGTCACCGTCCACGCGCAGATCGCCCGCACCGAGCTGGGCGTCGCGCAGGTGACCATCCACCCGGCGGACACCCAGGTCGGCTCGGCGGGCTCCACCTCCGCCTCCCGTCAGACGTACGTCACGGGCGGCGCGGTCAAGCACACCTGCGAGCAGGTCCGCGAGAAGGTACTGGAGCTCGGCCGCCGCAAGTTCGGCTCGTACCACCCCGCGTGGGCGACCGCCGAGCTGCTGCTCGAAGGCGGCAAGGTCGTCACCTCCGGCGGCGAGGTTCTCGCCGGTCTCGCGGACGTACTCGAAGACGAGTCCGTGGACCTGGAGCTCGAATGGCGGCACCGCCCCACCGAGGCCTTCGACCGGCGTACGGGACAGGGCAACGGGCACGTCCAGTACTCCTTCGCCGCGCACCGCGCGGTGGTCGAGGTGGACACCGAGCTCGGCCTGGTCAAAGTCATCGAACTGGCCTGCGCCCAGGACGTCGGCAAGGCGCTCAACCCGCTGTCCGTCATCGGCCAGATCCAGGGTGGTACCACCCAGGGCCTGGGCGTCGCGGTCATGGAGGAGATCGTTGTCGACCCGAAGACCGCGAAGGTGCTCAACCCCTCCTTCACCGACTATCTGATCCCCACCATCCTCGACACGCCCTCCATCCCCGTCGAGATCCTCGAACTGGCCGATGACCACGCGCCGTACGGACTGCGCGGCGTCGGCGAGGCACCGACCCTGTCGGCGACCCCGGCCGTCCTCGCGGCGATCCGGGACGCGACGGGTCTTGAGCTCAACAGGACGCCGGTGCGGCCCGAGCACCTCACCGGTACTTGATTCACCGAAGAACCACGTTCGTCTCGGGCCGTCCCCCGGGTCGTGCAGCCGACGCACCATCCCAAATCCCGCAGTTTCAGTTCTTGCGCGGGTGCCCCTGTGAACCTTGGGAGTAGGCATCATGACCCAGCAGTCCCTGGAGCCCAGGACCACGGCGGAGGACGCCGGCGCCGGTCCGCGCCGGTCCGCCGGACGGTCCTGGCTCGACCGGTACTTCCAGATCAGCCGGCGAGGGTCGACCCTCGGCCGGGAGGTGCGTGGCGGCATCACCACCTTCATGGCGATGGCATACATCATCCTGCTCAACCCGGTGATCCTGTCGGTGCCCGACGCGACCGGCCACCGCCTCGACGGTGACCAGCTGACCACCGCGACCGTCTTCGCCGCCGCCGCGACCACCATCGTGATGGGCTTCATCGGCAATGTGCCGCTGGCCCTCGCCGCGGGACTCAGCGTCTCCGCCGTCCTGGCCTTCCAGGTCGCCCCCGAGATGACCTGGGGCAACGCGATGGCCATGTGCGTCATCTACGGACTGGTGATCGTCCTGCTCGTCGTCACCGGCCTGCGCGAACTGATCATGAACGCCATTCCGTTGGCGCTCAAGCACGCCATCACCATGGGGATCGGCCTGTTCGTCTGCCTGATAGGCCTGGTCCAGGCGGGCTTCGTCACCTCCATGCCCGGAGAGGGCGGCATCGCCGGAGCCAAGCCCGTCCAGCTCGGCACCGCCGACATGCTCACCGGCTGGCCGGTGCTCTGCTTCGCCTTCACCGTCTTGCTGATCTTCGCGCTCCAGGTCCGCAAGGTCCCCGGCGCGATCCTCATCGGCATCGTCGGCGGCACCGCATTCGCGGCCGTGGTCCATCAGCTCGCGGGTCTCGACAAGAAGGCCTGGGGCGGACTGAACGCCCCCGAGCTCACCGGCTCCATCGTCAGCACACCCGACTTCGGCCTCTTCGGTGACGTGTCGTTCAGCGGGATCGGCGGCGTGGGCTCCATCACCGTCGGCGTGATCGTCTTCACCCTCGTGCTGGCCGGATTCTTCGACGCGATGGGGACCATCATCGGCATCGGCCAGCAGGCGGGGCTCGCCGACGACAAGGGGAAGATGCCCGGCCTCAACAAGGCCCTGGCCATCGACGGCGCGGGCGGCGCGATCGGCGGGCTGGCCGGCGCGTCCGGCCAGACGGTGTTCGTCGAGTCCACGGCGGGCGTCGGAGACGGCGCGCGTACGGGCTTCGCGAGTGTGATCACGGGCCTCGCCTTCACGCTCTGCCTCTTCTTCACCCCGCTCGCCCAGCTCATCCCGACCCAGGTGGCCGCCGCCGCGCTCGTCGTCATCGGGTCGATGATGATGACAAATGCCAAGCACATCGACTGGAACGATCAGGCGACCGCCATCCCGGTATTTCTGACCACCGTGCTGATGCCCTTCACCTACTCCATCACCGCGGGCATCGCGGCGGGCGTCCTCGCCCACGTCCTGATCAAGGCCGTGCAGGGGAGGGCGCGCGACATCGGCTGGCTGATGTGGGTGCTGGCCGCGGTCTTCCTGGCCTACTTCACGCTCCACCCGATCGAAGGCTGGCTGGGAGTCAAATAGTCCTAGTCCTTACAACCGCCACCCACACCCGTGAGCCCCTTGAGGAGACCAACATGCTGGACATCGCCGAAGAGCTGAACCGGTGGGTCGAGCAGGGCCGCGCATTCGCCGTCGCCACGGTCGTGGCCGTCGGCGGCAGCGCGCCCCGGCAGCCGGGCGCCGCCCTCGCCGTGGACAGCGAGGGCTCGGCGATCGGGTCGGTCTCCGGAGGGTGTGTGGAGGGCGCGGTCTACGACCTGTGCCAGCAGTCCCTCACGGACGGGCGGACCGTGCTTGAACGCTTCGGCTACAGCGATGAGGACGCCTTCGCCGTGGGGCTGACCTGCGGCGGAGTCATCGACATCCTCGTCACGCCGGTACGCGCGGACACGCCCGCAAGGCAGGTGTTCGCGGCAGCGCTGAGTGCCGCCGCGAACGGGGAGACGGCGGCGCTCGCGCGCGTCACGGACGGACCGTCCGACGTGCGGGGCCGCGCGATCCTCGTCCGTACGGACGGCTCGTACGAAGGGACTCTGGGCAGCCACCCGGAGCTGGACCGGACGGCGGCGGGCGAGGCCCGCGCCCTGCTGGACGCGGGCCGCACCGGCACGGCCGTCATCGGCGAGGCCGGCAGCCGCTGCGGAGAGCAGCTGACACTGCTGGTCGAATCGAGCGCCCCGGCCCCCCGCATGATCGTCTTCGGCGCGATCGACTTCGCCGCGGCGCTGGTGCGGGTGGGCCGGTTCCTCGGCTACCGCGTCACGGTCTGTGACGCCCGTCCGGTCTTCGCCACGAAGGCCCGCTTCCCGGACGCCGACGAGATCGTCGTCGACTGGCCGCACCGCTATCTGGAGTCGACGGAGGTGGACAGCCGTACGGTGTTGTGCGTCCTCACCCACGACGCCAAGTTCGACGTCCCGCTGCTGGCACTGGCCCTGCGGCTGCCCGTCGCCTACGTCGGCGCGATGGGCTCCCGCCGTACGCACGAGGACCGCAATGCGCGGCTGCGCGAGGTCGGCGTCACGGAGCTGGAGCTGGCGAGGCTGCGCTCCCCGATCGGCCTGGACCTCGGCGCCCGTACGCCGGAGGAGACGGCGCTGTCGATCGGCGCGGAGATCGTGGCGAACCGGCGCGGCGGCAGCGGGGTCTCCCTCGCGGGCGCGCATACGCCGATCCACCACGACGGCCCGCAGGAGCCGACGGGGCGGATCGGCTCCGTGGCCTGAGCGGCGGCCCCCGCACACATCCACCCCCGCCGCACACCAAGGCGTGCAACAGCCAAGTCCGCCCACACTGCGTTCATGTTCTCCTCGCACCGTGCCAAGTGTCGGTCGGTGAACGCATGGTGACGATACTTGGTCACAGACGCCAAGTGCGCGGGCGGGAGAAAAGGACAATGTCTGCCAGTTCTGATCTTTCGGTACTTGGCCACAAACCGGCCGTACTACGGTGATCGGTATGCAGCTGCGGTACTCCTTCCGTATCGAGCCGGGCCCCGCTCAGTGCATCGCGCTGAACCGGGCGTTCGGTTGTGCGCGGGTGGTGTTCAACGACTGTCTTCGGGCGCGGCGGGACGCGCGCGCTGCGGGGCGGCCGTATCCGACGTCGGCGGAGCTGTCGAAGCGGTTCATCACCGAGGCGAAGAAGACCCCGGAGCGTTCCTGGCTTGCGGGGGTGTCATCCGTGGTGCTGCAGCAGGCGCTGCGGGACCTGGAGGCGGCGTACTCCCACTTCTTCGCGAGCCTCAAGGGAACCCGCAAGGGCCCGAGGGTCGGTGAGCCGCGCATGAAGTCCAAGCGGGACGCTCGGCAGGCCGTGCGGTTCACCGCCAATGCCCGCTGGTCGATCACGCCTGGCGGGAAGCTGAACCTCCCGAAGATCGGCGCGGTCAAGGTGCGCTGGTCGCGCACGCTGCCGTCCGTGCCGACCACGGTGACTGTGATCAAGGACGCGTCCGGCCGGTACTGGGCCTCGTTTGTGGTGGAGATCGACCCGGCGAACGAGATCCTGTCCCCGCTCGACACCGATCAGGGCATCGACCTGGGCCTTACACATTTCGCCGTCATGGCCGACGGCTCCCGGGTGAAGTCGCCCAGGTTTCTGCGCAGGGCGGAGAAGAAACTGTGCCGTGAGCAGCGCCGCCTGTCCCGCAAGGCCAAGGGCTCGAAGAACCGCGACAAGCAGCGGGTCAAGGTCGCCCGCGCGCACGCTAAGGTGGCCGACGCGCGCAGGGACTTTCACCACAAGCTCTCCACCAAGCTGATCCGCGAGAACCAAGCCGTCAGCGTGGAGACCTTGAGTGTGAAGGGTCTTGCCCGCACCCGGCTGGCCAAGTCCGTCCACGACGCCGGATGGTCGACGTTCGTGACCATGCTGGAGTACAAGGCCACCCGGTACGGCCGCACCCTGACCAAGGTGGGCCGGACCTTCCCCTCCTCCCAGGTGTGTTCCGCCTGCGGGCATCGCGACGGACCCAAGCCCCTGCACATCCGCACCTGGATCTGTCCCGCCTGCGGGACCCGCCACGACCGCGACCACAACGCGGGCAAGAACATCAAGCACGAAGGACGGCGCATCCGCGCCGCACAGACACCCACAGCCGTACCACTCACCCCCGGACCGGGGGCCCTTGCCGGGCAACCAGCAAGGTAAACGCCTGCGGAGCGCACATAAGACCAGGGCCCGCCCCGGCAACGCGCACAACCCCCACCAGCGTGGGGAAGAACCAGGAACCCGACTCAAGGCGAACCGTGACAATGGACGCCAGGGAGAGAATCCCCGCACTTATGTGGGGGAGGAGGTCAAGCCGAGGTCAACTACGCCCGCCCGTGGATCAAGATCCCGGGTGAGTCGGACGGCCTCTGCCTGCGCGGTACGGCAGGGCCCGAGGACCCGGAGCGCGGCACCGTCGACCCCAAGGCGGGCGGGTGGTTCGCGGACCAGGCCCTGGAACTCGTACGGCTGGCGAACCCACCGCTGTTTCGGCGCTGAAGCGTCCAAGAGCGACTGAATCAATTCGGTTGCCGCACCCGCGTACGGCGCGGTCTCATCAGGTGACCGGAGTCGGAGTCGATCCAGAGGTGGTGTGTGTATGCCCAGGGCCCAGCAGAACCGTTCTCGCAATCGAGGAAGGCCACCCGCCCCTGCGGTATGAACTCCCTTGATGCGAGACGGCGTTCAGAGCTGACGCCCTGTTTTTCACGCATCACACCAGGAGTCGTGTCCACGATGACCCGCAACACCTCCAGGCGCGCCCGCTCCGAAGCGCGCGCCCAGTCCTTCCGCTGCCTCCACTGCGGTCTCGACGTATCGATGACCGCGGTCGGTACCGATCACCGCAATCACTGCCCCAATTGCCTGTGGAGCCGTCACCTCGACGACACCCCTGGCGACCGGGCAGCCGACTGCGGAGCCCGGATGGAACCCCTCGCGATCTCCGTACGCGGTGACGGTGAGTGGGTGCTCGTTCATCGCTGCACGGGCTGCGGGGTACTCCATGCCAACCGTACGGCGGGCGACGACAACGTCCTGCCGCTGACCCGGCTGGCGGTACGCCCGCTGGCGCAGCCGCCGTTCCCACTGGAGCGGCTCGCCGCGCTGTGACGCTGTGACGCGTGGAGCCGGATCTCGAACCGCCACCGGTTGGTTCGAGATCCGGCTCATTGCCCCGGCCCGGTCAAGAAGTGGAAACCCGGGTGCGGGTGCATAAGGAAATCGTGGTGCGAGATGTTCCAGGCGTACGCCCCCGCCAGGCCGAACACCACCCTGTCGCCCACCCGCAGCCCCGCCGCCGGGACATCGCGGGCGAGTACGTCCTTCGGGGTGCACAGCTGGCCGGTGAGCGTGACGCGATCCCCCCGGGCCGCCGAGCGCGGCCAGGCGTGCGGCCAGGGCTCGTTGTCGTATGGCAGGACCGTGCAGGGCTGGTCGTGACCCTTGGTCGCCGGGGTGCGCAGATGGTGGGTGCCGCCGCGGACGACCGCGAACTCCTCGCCGTGGCTCGGTTTCACATCCAGTACCTCGGTGGCGTACCAGCCGCAGTACGCGGTGAGGGCGCGGCCCGGTTCGATGCGCAGCGTGAGTCCGGGGTGCGCGGCGGCGAGGCGGTCCAGGCCGGCGCCGTACGCGGCCCAGTCGAAGCGGCTCTCCGGGGCGGCGTAGTCGACGGCCATGCCGCCGCCGACGGTGACCTCGGAGAGGGTGACGCCGTGGCGGGCGGCGAGTGCCACGGCCCAGGTCACGATGGACCCGGACACGGCGAGTTGTTCGGCCGCGTGCAGGCCGCTCGCCAAGTGGGCGTGTATGCCACGCAGTTCGAGCTGCGGGCAGCTGCCGTCGGTGAGGAGCCCGATGACTTCGTCCGCCTGGGCCGGGTCCATGCCGAAGGGCGTGGGCCGGCCGCCCATGGTCAGCGAACTGCCGTCCAGGGACCCGTCGGCGACGGGCAGATTGAAGCGCGGCAGGACGGCGATCCGGCGGTCCGGGGCCAGGCGGGCGGCCATGTCGGCCAGCATGCGCAGCTCGTACACGCTCTCCACATGGAAGCGCTCGACGCCGAGCTCCATGGCTGCCGCGAGCTCCGCAGGGGTCTTGCCCGGCCCGCCGAAGGCGAGCGGAGCACCGGGGACGGCCTTGTGTACGTGGGCCAGTTCGCCGCCCGACGAGACCTCGTAGCCGTCCACGTACGGCCGCAGCGCGATCAGGATCTCCGGCTCCGGGTTGGCCTTGGCCGCGTAGTACAGCTCGACGCGCGCGGGCAGCGCGGCCCGCACCGCGGCCAGGTGGCCGCGCAGGGCCGCCATGTCGTAGAGGTAGGCGGGCAGTTCGTCGGGGCGCAGCGCGAGGGCGCGGTCGCGGACCGCGGGGGTGGGGCCGGTCATCGTCCGCTCCAGGCTGATGTGGCGGTGGTCGCGGACAGGACAGCCTTGGCCAGCGGCGAGGGCAGCCGGACATAGCCCGCGTCCCGGTCCGCCTTGCGCTCCCAGCGGGTCAGCAGGTTCGCCTTGGCGGGCAGCGGCACCCCGGCCAGCAGCGCGGCGAGCCGCGGCGGGCAGCCGTGCCGGTCCGCGTGGGTCTGGAGAGTACGGCGGACCTGCGCCCACAGGTCCGCCTCGGTGCCCGGGTGCAGATCGGCGAGCGCGGCGAGCATCTCGGCCACGTGGTTGACCAGCAGGCAGTACACGACGCGGTCCCAGCCGCGCTGTGCGTCGTACGTCATCGGCTCGGCGATCTCGGCGGGCAGCGAGGCGAGGAGGCCGGTGTGGTGCTCCGGGACCAGCTTGGTGCCCTCCAGGTCGCGGAAGAGGATCTGGGCGGGCATGCCGTCGCCGTCGACGCAGACCAGGACGTTCTGGAGGTGGGGTTCGAGTACGACGCCGTGATCGAAGTAGGCGGCGAGCACCGGCGGGACGAGCAGGTCGAGATAGGCCGACCACCAGCGGTGCGCGGCCTGCGGGCTCGCCCCGGCCAGGAGGCGGGAGACATGGGCCGGTCCCGTCGGGTACTCGTCGGCGACGGCGGCTGCCAGCAGCGGGGTCGTGCCGGGCAGCAGCCGCCGGGACAGGCCCTCGCGGACGATCACGCCGAAGCCTTCGAGCAGCTCGGTGTCCGGCCGTCCGTCGGGTCC
Organism: Streptomyces sp. NPDC052236; assembly: GCF_044548015.1. NCBI lineage: Bacteria > Bacillati > Actinomycetota > Actinomycetes > Kitasatosporales > Streptomycetaceae > Streptomyces > Streptomyces sp. NPDC052236. Next base: position 97,586 of record NZ_JBIUBL010000014.1, read on the forward strand.
GGGGAGTGCGACGCTGCGGTAGGCGGGCTCGCGCAGCACGGCGCTGCCGGGGAAGCGGGCGGCCAGGTCGGCGAAGACCGGCTCCAGGAGACGGGTCAGGGCGACGGCGCCGGACAGCTCGTAGGTCGCGTTCTTGCGGAGGCAGTTGGTGATCCGGATGTTCAGGCTGAACTTCAGGAAGGAGTCGCCGTCGTAGAGCGTGCGGACGGACGCGGTCGCGGCGAACAGGGTCTCGCCGGCGCCCAGGACGAGGACGTCGTCGCGGTCGATGGCTGCCCGGAGTACGGGGTGGTCGCGCAGCAGCTCGTACTGCCAGGGGTGCACGGGCAGCAGCCGGTAGCCGGTCGGTACCGCCCCCCGACGGGGCTGCAGCGCGTCCAGGGGCGCGGTGGCGCCGGGCGCGGCGGCCTCTTCGGCGATCAGCTCGTCGCGGACGGCGAGCAGGAGCAGCGGGAAGGACGCGGCGGCCTCGGGGGCGTACGCCTGCCAGGAGGCGGCGTTGCCCGTACGGGCTTTGGGGGTGGGGTGGAACCGGTGGCCGAGGATCAGGGACTGTTCGGAGGCGATGTAGGCGACGTGCGCGGCGATCCGCCCGTCGGCAGAGCTGTCGGCGGCTGCCTTGCCGTCGTCGGCCGGGCGTGGTGCCGGTGTCGTACGGGCGGCGAGCGCGGCCGAGACGGCCTGGTGGCTGGAGGCGATCTGCTGCAGGAACTCTTCGTTGTCCACGCCGGTACGCAGCGACAGCTCGGCATGCACATACTCCGCGAGGCGCCGCCAGCCCACGTCGGTCCAGCCGTCCGCGGACTGTTCGGTGACCGCTCCGGTGAACCGGTGTGTGCCGAGCAGCGACGTACGGCGCAGCGCGACGCGCAGCAGCACCCCGCGGCGCGGCAGCCGGAGCAGCAGGTGGCCCTGGGCCACGGCGGTCTGGTGCTCGGGGCCTGACACCTCGCGGAGCAGGCAGTTGAGGAGCGTGTGCGCCACGGCCTGGTCGGCGGTGGGCAGTCCGGTCGACAGACCGGTGGGGGTGTTGGTCAGCGGGGGCATCGAGGGCTCCAGCGGGTGCGGGGTAGGCGAGGGATCACGGCGGGGTCGGCGGTCGCGGCGGTCAACGGGGGGTGGGGAAGGCCGCCACGTGCCCCAACTGTGCCCGTGGCGGTGGCCGTTTACGGCCGGAGCGGTCAGTGAGCTGCCGCCACCGCGCCGTGTCCGCCACGCCGTTGATCACCGGGAGATCACCGGGAGGTCCCCGTCCCCGTCGACCGGAGGTAGTTGGGCCCGGTGGCGTAGTGCTTGTTGATGTCGGCCGCGCCCGAACGTTCCTTGGAGAGCAGGGTCCCGGCGCTGACCATGGCCTTGACCGGCAGATACGGGGCGTCCAGCACATGCGCGCGCAGGGCGGCCCCCGGTTCCCCCGGCCCGGTGCCGAGGCGCTCCACGGCCTCGGCGAGCCGGTCGCGGACCAGGCCGAGGAGGCGGGCCAGCGGCGCGTGGCCGTGCCGGGCAAGGCCGAAGGCGTACGCCCCGGCGCACAGATGCACGGTGATGGTGGTGAACAGGTCCAGGACCGGTCCGTCGCTGTGGCCGAAGATCCGTTGGTCGGCGAAGTCCCCGGGATCCGGAGCGGCCTCGCCCAGGGCGGTCCGCAGGCGCGCGAGGTTGACGCGCGGCCCGTCGTTGTCCTTGAACAGCAGCCGCAGCCGGGTGCTTCCGCTGTCGCCCGCCTCCTGGTCGAGTACGAGGGAGATGTTCTGCTGGTGTGATTCGAGCGCGATGCCGTAGCCGAAGAGGGTGGTCTGCCAGTCGAAGAGCAGGGTGAGGCAGGCGTCCAGCAGGGCGACGGGATCGCCGCCGTAGTACCGGTCGGCGAGGTGGTCGATCACCAGCCGCCCGCCGGGCGCCCGGCCCAGCAGCGCGGCCATGGTCACGACCGTGCTGTTCTCCAGGCCGGCGGGGTAGCGGCGGCAGAGCACGGCCAGCAACTCGTGGCCGGCGTGCGCGTAGACGGTCTCGTCGGCGTGCAGGACGGACCCCGCGAAGCGCGGCTCGCGGGCGGTCACGGTCTCCACCAGTCGCTGGCCCGCCGCGCCGTCGGCGAGCGTGCCGGGCTTGATGGTGCGCCGGTTGAGCAGGCCCAGCGTCGCGGTGGCCAGCGGCAGTTTCAGGTGCAGCCGCGGGTCGGCGTCCAGCGCGACCGTACGCATCGACAGGGTCGGCACCGCGCCGAGCGGAGCGCGTTCGGACAGAACAGCGACCGCGTCGAGTCCGGTTTCGCGCAGGGCGTCGTACAGCGTGTCGCCGAGGGTCAACGGATGCACGGGGAAGGCGAGATGCGTGGAGTCGAGGCGCGGCAGGCCCAGCGCGGCGGGGGTGGGCCAGCAGTCGGGCAGCATCGCGGGCCCGCCCGGGACGGTCACCGCCGCGCGCGGCAGGGCCAGCCAGCGCAGCGACACGTCCGGACGGAACTCGGGCGCGTACGACCGTAGGTGGGTCTCGCTCAGACCGGAGCGGCCACGTGCGGTCGGGTAGACGGGGTGGTCGAGCCGGGCGGCGAGCGTGTCGTACGCCAGGCCGCCGCCCAGGCCCGTCCAGGCGGCGGGGGCGGCTCCATGGCGCCTGGTCAGGGCCGCGTCCGCCTCGTCACGCGTACGGGCGTGCAGACGCATCGTCGCCAGCGTCTGGCGGCACTCCTCGGCGAAGGCGTCGAAGCCCGCGTGGTCGACGGGATCGGCGTGGGCGCGCAGGGCGGTGAGGGCGTCGTCGGTCGTGGTCAGCCTGGCCCCGTCCGACTCGCGTACGAGAAGGGGGAGCCGGGCGGTGTAGGTGCTCTGGTAGCCGTCCGCGCCGAGCGGCAGGAGGAGAGCCTCGGCTGCTCTCGCCGCTGCATTCGCGGGCAGGCGCAGCCAGCGTCCGTCCGGCCGTTCCAGCAGCGTGGAGCGGGTGCGCAGGCCGACAACATCCTCGCGGAGCAGCGCGCCCAGGACGCGGATCAGCAGGATCGGCTCTTCGGCCGCATCATCCACGGCTGGGAGGGGGCATCGACATGTCGCGAAATATTAGGTTAGGCAAACCTAAACTTGCAACCGAGGGGCCCCGAAGGGCTCAACGGTACCGCGTAGTTGACGGTCGACTCGGTCGATCACCGGCCGTTCGCCTGGCCGAACGGCCGGTCACATGGGAAGAAGTCCGCCCCACCGGTTGAACACCGCCCCATCCTCATCCGTATACCTGGGCGGCTCGTGCGCGTTCGCATGGGCCGCTGCAGCAGGGGAGGAAGATTTATGGCCGGCGGCAATGTCACCGCTCTTTTCCGGGCGTCGACCGCGCACAGTCCTTCGTATTTCACGTTGAACCGGGCAGCCGGCGGCGAGGGACGCGAGATCACCGACTTCTGCATCCCCTGCAACCCGTACTTCCCCACGCCGGGCATGTTCGAGGAGCTCGGCAGCCGGCTGCGCGAGATCCTGACGTACTACCCGAGCGGCGCGGACACCATCACCGCCGAGCTGTGCTCGGTGCTCGGGCTCAACCCGCAGACCGTCGCCATGGGCAACGGCTCCACCGAGCTGATCACCTGGATCGATCATCTGCTGGTCAAGGAGTCACTGGCGGTGCCCGTCCCCACCTTCGGGCGGTGGACCGACCAGCCCATGGAGACCGGCAAGCGCGTCGACATGCTGCTGTTGCCGGAGGCGCGCGGCTTCACCCTGGACCCGGCGTCCTTCGTGCAGTTCATCCGCACCCGCGGCTCCCGGGTGGCGGTCATCTGCAACCCCAACAACCCCGACGGCGGTTACCTCCCCAAGCAGCAGCTCCTGGCGATGCTCGACTCCCTCCAGGACCTGGACCTGGTCGTCGTCGACGAGTCCTTCCTCGAATTCGCGGACGCCGAGGCCAACCCGAGCGTCGCGGCGGAGGCCGTACTGCGTACGAACGTGATCGTGCTGCGCAGCCTGGGCAAGAACTTCGGGCTGCACGGGGTGCGCTTCGGCTACCTCGTGTCGAACCCGAGCCTGGCCGGGAAGATACGGGCCGCGCTGCCGAAGTGGAACCTCAACTCCTTCGCCGAGACCGTGGTGTTCATGCTGAAGAATCACCGCATGGAGTACGCCGAGAGCCTTGAGCAGGCGCGGCGCGACCGGCAGGAGATGACTTGGCGGCTCTCCCAGCTGCCGGGTCTGACGATCTATCCCTCGCAGGGCAACTTCCTCTACGTGCGCCTGCCGGAGGGCGTGGACGGGACGGTCCTGCGGGACCGGCTGCTCTCCGAGCACGGGGTGCTGGTGCGCGAGTGCAGCAACAAGGTGGGCAGTTCCAGCCGTTTCCTGCGGCTGGTGGTGCGTCCGCAGCAGGATGTGATGCGGCTGATGGCGGCGATGGAGCAGGTGCTGTACGGGCAGCGCATCCAGATGCAGGAGCCGCCGCCGCCGCCGCCGCAGCAGCAGCAGCCGCAGCAGATGGCGCCAATGCCGATGCTCGCCCAGATGCCCGCGCAGCAGCAGATCCCGCAACAGCTCCCGCAGCAGGCGCAGATGCAGCCGCAGGTGCAGCAGCCCGCGCCGATGTTCGCGCTCTCCCAGCAGCCGGTCGCCGCGCGCGGCCTCGGCCCGGTGGCCCGGCAGCCGGAGCGGGCACCGGCGCCCGCGATGTCAGGTGTGGCAGCCGTGGACCGCCTGATACCGCAGGCCTAGTGGGCGAGCTCTCGACTCCGCGTCCCTTCCTTGGACCGCTTCCCCTTCGAACATCTGTGATATTTCTGCGGCCCCCGGCGCTGTTATTTGTAGAGGCCGGTGCGACGAAGAGGAACAAGTGGGCAAGGAGGGGGGCGGCCATCGTGCGGAGACGTACGACGTGGAGCTCGGTGAGGCAGTCGTGCGGGCACAGGCAGGAGACGAGACGGCTTTCAGCGCCGTCTACCGACGCGTACACCCTCCCCTGCTCGGCTATCTGCGCGGCCTGGTCGGCGACGACGCCGAGGACGTGGCGTCCGAGGCGTGGTTGGAGATCGCGCGCGACCTGGGGCGGTTCCAGGGTGACGGAGCGGGCTTCCGCGCCTGGACCGCGCGCATCGCGCGCAATCGCGCCATCGACCATCTGCGCCGGCTGAAGAGCCGACCGCGCGCGACGCTCGTCGAACAGGACCTGACAGACCTTCCGGCCAGGCACGACACGGCCGAGGAGGCTTTCGAGACCCTCACGACCGGACAGGCCCTCGCGCTGATCGCGACCCTGCCCCGGCAGCAGGCCGAAGCGGTGCTTCTGCGGACGGTCATCGGTCTCGACGGGGTGGCTGCGGCGCGGGTGCTCGGCAAGCGGCCGGGGGCGGTACGCGCCGCCACACACCGCGGGCTCAAGCGGCTGGAGAAGCGCCTGGCGTCGCTCGAACGCAGCGAACGCAGCCGTGTGACAGATCCAGGCTCCGGTGCGCTGGGAGATGCGACATGACCGAAAATCGATCCAGAGGTGCCATGAATTCCGGTGACGCGCCGCCGAAGCGGCACCCGCCGCACGCGCCCCAACCTCCGCACTTGCCGCACGCGCCGCACGCGCCGCGCTCACCGCGCGTAGCGAAGCCGCGGACGCTCGATGAGCTGCTGGCTGCTGCCGCGCACCTGGAACCCGTGGTGCCGGAGGCGGAGGAGCGCGCTGTGGCCGCGTTCCGTGCGGCGCGTGACGCGCGTAACGCGCGGGCGGCGTCGGTCGCGGCAGGCGCTGCCGTGGACGACTGGCGGTCCGTACCGCCGCGCGCGGCAGCCGGGTGGATCAAGGTGGGTCTCGGCACGCTCGTCGCCGGACTCACGCTGGGCGGGGTGGCCATGGCGGCGGGCGCGCTCCCGACGCCGTTCGGCGGGCCGGACGACAAGCCGGGACCGGCCCCCAGCGCCTCGGCACGCCAGAACGAGGAGCCCGCAGACCGGAGCCGCCCGTCCGAGCCCGCGCAGTCCACGTCAGGACCGGCCGCAGGCGCGGGTGTTTCCGGCGACCGTGCGCCGGCGGAGGAGCAGGACCAACTGGCCACCTGCCGTACGTACCAAGTCGCCGGAGCCGCCGCCTCGGGGCGGGGGCAAGGCGTGCCACTGGACGATACGGACAGTGTGGCCCGGCAGCGGCTTGAGGAGCTTGAGGAGGCCGCGGGCGGTCCCGGCGCCGTCGCCGGGTACTGCGCGCGGTTGCTGAGCGAGCATCCTTCCCAGCCGCCGTCGAAGGCACCTCAGCCTCAGCCGCAGCCCAGGGACGAGAAGAAGCCCCCTTCGCCCCCCGTCCCGACTCCGACCCCGACCGCGCTGGTGGTCGTGCCCACACCCGCCCCCGCCGGACAGCAGAACGGGCGGGTCGACGGAGAAGCCCCAGCCGCTCCCGGGCTGAAGCCGTGACACCTGTCACAGCCGTGACGTTTCGCGGCCGGTCTGCGCTGGGCCAATGGAGAGAGCGCAGAGGCTGACAGGAAAGGGCGTGGCTCCATGGAGGGGCGCGGGGCGGCATTGCCGGACGCCAGGGGAATGCGGGCGTACGTCGCCGGATTCGTCGCGGAGATGGGTGAACGCAGCAGGCCGCGGTTCGACTACACGGTGGCCAGCCTCAGATTCGTGGACCGCGTCATCGACGGACTCAGACGCGACCAGCCGGAGCGGGCCCGGGTCGACCGCTTCCTGCAGGGCCTCGGCTCGTACGCCGGAGAGGTGATCGTCCGCCGGGCCGGGGCCCATTGGGTGGACCTCGACCCGGGACAGCGGGAGCTCTTCGGGCAGCCGGTCGGAATCCGGCTGCCGGACGGCCGCGCCTGGAATCCGCTCGGCAAGGTGGTGAGGCGGTTCGAGGAGGGGCCCAAGGAGTCCGTCGAGCGGTTCTATCTGCTGATGCACGGGCGGGCGGGCCACCTCACCCGGCTCACCCCACGGCGGGCAGGAGCCCGATCACCGGCGCGGCCAGATCGGTGAGCTGGTGCAGCTTGCTGAGTTCGTTCAGCTGGTTGACCGCTGAGAGCTGACGGGAGAGGGGCGGCAGTTGGTCCCGGTGCTCGGGAGAGACAGGGCTCGCGGCGAGCGCGTCGAGCTGGCTCATGGGGGAAATCTCGACCGGTTTGAACAGTGGCTTGATGGGACCGGCTGCGGCGCTCGCGGTGGGGGCGGCAAGAGCCGAGGCGCCGGTGGCGAGGGCTACGGCTGTGAGAATACGTCGGGTTCTCGTCATGCCTTGAGCAACGGCCGAAGCCACGGGCGGACACGGCTGTCCGGTGTCCCTCACCCGCCTCCCTCACCCGTCAGGCATTTGTACGTGAAGGTGGTGGCCAACGTGCCGGGCGACGTGCGGGGCGACGGTGAGACGATGCGCAGTTTTGCCACGGCCTGGTACTCGCCCGGGCCGTGGAATGTCCACAGCAGATGCAGTCGCGCCTGCTTCTGGCCGCGCGTCACCTTCTCCCGCAGGAGCTCCGAGGACGTGCCGTCGCTGCGCACCCAGCGGTATGTCACGGTGCCGGGCCGTCCGTTGGTCCTGACCACGCCCACGACATCCGCCGTGCCGTCACACCCGGGCCCCGCCGCGGCGGTACTCACGGCCACGTCCTCCACGGCCAGGCCGGGCCCGTAACGCTGCCAGGCGAGGAAGGCCAGCACGGCCAGCAGCACCGTGGCCGCCGGCGCGTACCGGCGGAGTCCTCCGCGGCGGCGGTCGGGGGTGTGCGCCGCGGGGGTGTCGACGCCGGGGTTCCGGATCAGGTTCCGGTTCTGGACGACGGCGGTCACTCCGGGGCCGAAGCGGAGCACTTCACCCTCTACGCGGTCGGGTTCGGCGTCCGCCGAGTGGCCGCCCTGGACCAGGGTGTCGGTTTCCGGCAAGGGCTCCGGTTGTGGCCGTTCGAACCACTGGCTGCCGAGCACGGTCGCGCTGTACTCGCCGTCCGCCTCCTCCTGGTCACCGTCGTACGGGATCCGTGGATCTCTCATAGGACGGTGCACCACCGCGTCACGATCTTCCGCGAGGAACTGCTGTTCGCGGCTGTCGGCATCGTCGTCGCCCGTACGCCCCAGTAGCAGTCTCTCCCCTGGAAAGTCGGGTTCAGCGTGATCGTGTACTGCGTCGAGCCGCTGCGCTCGAACGACTGCGAGCCGTTTTGTGTCCCCAGTTCCTTTTCGGTGTTGCTGGTGAACCAGGAGACGACGATGGTGACAGGGCCCGTTCCGTCCGTGGCGATGTCGACGACGGCTTCGGCGCCTGTCGTACTGATCTGCCGGAAGCTCGATACGGAGACGGACTTCACGCCCACGGGAGGCTTGGTGGTCGTGGAAGCGGTGGGCTGGGGGGAGGGCGCGGACGGCGTCGGGGATGCCGGGTTCGACGGCGTCGTGCCCGAAGGGTCGCCCGGACCGGCGGTCGCCCCGCCGGACGGACCGGACGTATCGGAGGAGCCGGAAGGGGATGCCGAACTGTCGGCGGAGGCGCCCCCGCCCGGCGACGAACTCGCCGAGGAGGACGGCCCGACGGACAGATCGGTGACCGGGCCCGTGGCCGCCTCGCCCGGTACCGCGCTCGTCGTCGCGACCACCTGAGCCGTGGACTCCCGTGCCGCCCCGTCCTCGAACGGGCTCCCCGCGGCCAGGGCGACCAGCCCCGCCACCACCAGCGCGGCCACGCCCGCCAGCACCCCGCGCAGCCCCGGCTTCCACGCGTCGAAGCGACCTCCGCCGCCGCCCAGCGCCGTCGTGGCCAGTGCGGTGGTCCCCGCTGCCGGGCCCCCGGCCGACGGGAAGAGCAGCGGCAGCAGGGCGGCCAGCGCCGCGAGATTCCGCCGGCCACGCTCCTCCCAGTCCGGGCCGTACGCCGCCCCGGCGAGCTCCTCCAGCTCCGCCACGAACGCCGCCGCGTTCTCGGGGCGCTCCCGCGGCGACTTGGCCAGCCCGCGCCGGATCAGCGGACGCACCGGCTCCGGGGCGTCCTCCTCGGGAACCGGTGCGCTGATGTGCTGCAGAGCCAGTTCGGCGAAGTTCTCGCCGGAGAACGGCTTGTGGCCGGTCAGGCACTCGTAGAACGTCGCGGTCGCCGCGTACACGTCGGCCGCGGGTGAGGCGGGCTCGCCGTTCCACTGCTCGGGGGCCATGTACGCGGGAGTGCCGGCCACGCCGGGTGTGGTGCCGCGGCCCGCGGCGATGCCGAAGTCGACCAGTTTCGACGTGCCGTCCGCCGCCACCAGGACGTTCTCCGGCTTGTAGTCGCGGTGCACCACGCCCGCCCGGTGCGCGGCTGCCAGTCCCAGCAGCGAACCCTTGAGCAGCACGAGCGCCGCCTCGGGGCCGGTCGCGCCCTCCCGCCGCAGCAGCGCGCTCAGGGCGATACCGTCGATCAGCTCCATCACGATGGCGGCGCCCTGCGGCGCTTCGACGTATTCGTACAGCCCCACCACGTACGGCGAATCCAGGCCGCCGAGCAGGCGCGCCTCCGCGCGGAAGCTCTGGACGAAGCCGGGATCGGTCCGCAGCCGCTCGCTCAGGTACTTGACAGCCACCGGCATGCCGGTGGCGTGATGGACAGCCAGCGCGACGCGTCCGCTGCCGCCGGAGCCCAACTCCCTGGACTCGGTGTACCCCGGCACGGACCACGCGTTCATGCTGCCCCCTCGCCACATGCTGTCCCCATCGCAGACACATTTCCGTCACGAGCGGTTCCCGTCCAGCTCTTGGGCCACTGTGGCGTGAGCTATGTTGAATCCGCAGTGGGACGCGAAGGAGGCACACCGGTGCCATCAGGCCAGCAGGCACGCGCACAAGCGTCTGCGATCACGCCGGGAAAGCCGGGAAGCCCGTCCGCGGACCCGGAGCCGTCCCCCATGGACCGGGTCCTCGCGCTGTTCGGCGGCCATCGGCTGTCGCCCGCGCAGCGGCGTATCGCCCAGTACATGACCGACCACCTCACCGAAGCGGCTTTCCTGTCGATCACGGATCTCGCGGAACGCGTCGGGGTGAGCCAGCCGTCGGTGACCCGTTTCGCGTCGTCTCTGGGGTTCAGCGGGTTCCCCGCGCTGCGCGAGGCCCTGCAGCCCATAGCGCTCAGCGCGGTCGCCGGTTCACCGGACACGCGCGAGGAGATCCGCCGCAACGAGCTCCAGGTGGCCATCGACGCCGAGATCGACAACCTGGCGAGCCTGCGCCGTGTGCTCGCCGACCCCAACCAGGTGCTCGCCATCGGCCGCGAGCTGGCCCGGTCGGTGCCGCTGACGATTCTGGGTCTGCGGATCTCCGTATCGCTGGCGGAGTACTTCGCCTACGCCGCGCGCCGGATCCATCCCGACGTGCGTCTGGTGACCCGTGGCGGCAGCGTCGCCTACGACGCGCTGCTCCAGTCGCGGGAGGCGGGCGGGACATGGCTGCTGGCCTTCGCGATGCCGAGGCACGCCAACGAGACCCTGGCGGCGCTGCGGGCCGCCCGCAGGACAGGGCTGAGTGTCGCGCTGATCACCGACCTGACGATGGGGCCGCTCGTGGAGGCGGCCGATGTGACACTCACCGCCGGCACCGGGTCACGTCTGGTCTTCGACTCCTACGCGGCGCCCGTGGTCATGTCCGCGGCCGTTCTGCAGGCCATGGCCGACGCGGAACCCGAGCGCACGCAGACGCGTTTGGAAGGGTACGAGCAGGTCGCTGAGCAGCACGACTTCTTCCTGGAGGAGTGAGCGGAAGCAGGGAGCAGGCGCATGAATTTTTCCATACCCTTGCGTACTCGACGGTATATATATTTACTGTGGGTGGCCCCCGGAGCGCTCTGAAGTCACCGGCCGCTCCCACGGCCCGTACATCACGCACAACTCACATAGGTCGCAGGTCGCACAACTCGCGCCTTCCACATGACCGGACACTCAGGGACGACGCCCCTCCTCCTCTCGTCGGCCCATGGTGTTCCTCCGGGCAGTCCGCTTTCTGCGGCTGCCCTTGGCGGCTCCGGTCTACCCCTGGGCCGGAGCCGCCAGAAACCTCCATAACAGCGCCCACGCCCCGACAGCGCCGGACGGGTGAATGCGGCGACGCCGTCACCACACCGGGAAGGCGAGCGGGTACGTATGGGCTTCCGCCGCTGAAGCCGCGCGGCGGGTTTCCGGAACCGTAGAGAGAGCGCCATGCGTATTGCTGTGGTCGGGCAGGGCTATGTCGGGCTCACCGGGGCTGTTTCGATGGCTCTGCAAGGGCATCAGGTCACTGGGGTGGAACGCGACCCCGAGCGGCTGCGCACGCTGGAGCGCGGCGAGGCGCCGGTCTATGAACCCGGTCTGCCCGAGCAGCTCGCCCAGGTGAGCGGACGGGTGACCTTCGTGCCCGAGGTGGTCGCGGCGCACAAACGGTTCCCCTTCGACGTGGTGATGATCACCGTGGGTACGCCCCCGGGGCCGACCGGCGCCGCCGACCTCTCCCAGGTCCAGGCGGCGGTCGAGGAAGCGAGCGGGCTGCTCCCGGCGCCGTACGTGGTGCTGAAGTCCACTGTCCCGCCCGGCACGAGCGACGCGCTGGTGCGGGCCCACCCCGAACTGCGCGACCGCTTCGCGTACAACCCGGAGTTTCTCAACCAGGGCAGCGCGCTGACGGACTGGCTGGCGCCCGCACGCGTCGTGGTGGGGGTGTACGCGGAGGAGATGCGCGCCGTCATCCAACGCCTCTACCCCCAGCTGTCGTGCCCGATGGTGGTGACCACCCCGCCCAGCGCCGAGATGACGAAGTACGCGAGCAACGTCTTCCTGGCCACCAAGATCTCCTTCGCGAACGAGATGGCCCGGCTGTGCGACCGGCCCGGCATGGACATCGACGACGTCCTGCGCGGAGTGGGCTTCGACCCGCGCATCGGACACGCCTTTCTGCAGCCGGGCCTGGGCTACGGCGACTCGTGCCTGCCCAAGGACACGGCCGCCCTCGCTCGCTGGGCGGTGGACCACGGCGTGCCCACGCCACTGCTGGACGCCACGATCAAGGTCAACGCGGAGCAGCCCCGTATCGTCGCGGCGATGCTGCGCGAGACGCTGGGGGAGTCGTTCGCACGATCCCGGATCGCCGTGCTGGGGGTGCGCTACGAACCCTGGAGCGACGACCTCCGGGCCGCCCCCAGCCTCACGGTCATTCCGGAGCTCATGGCGGCCGGCGCGTCCGTGCGCGTCTGGGATCCCGCGCTCTCGCCCGACGGCCTGACGGACCTCTTCCCCGGCGTCATCCCCTGCGAGGACCTGCCGACGGCCGTGCACGACGCGAACGCGGTCCTCGTACTCACCGAGTGGCCCGACATCATCGAGGCGGACTGGGCGGATCTCGCCGGCCGCCTCGCCGCCCCGCGCCTCGTCGTGGACGGCAAGAACTGCCTGCTGCCCGACCGGATCACCGGGCTGCCGCTGCTCTACCGCAGTATCGGCTCCCGCCTTCCCCACGGCGCGACCCACCCCTCGCCCGCGCCCCAGCCCTAGGATCGGATCGCCATGGCCGCCGGTTCCCCGAACGCGTATACGCCCGCCGATACGCGCGCCGCCGTCATCACCGGCGCGGATTCCGGCATCGGCCGGGCCACCGCCGTACGCCTTGCCTCGCACGGGATGGATATCGGCATCACGTACCACTGTGATCGGGAAGGCGCCGAGGCCACGGCGGAAGAGGTGCGCGGGCACGGCCGCCGGGCGGTCGTCGCCGCCATGGACCTCACGCTGCTGCCCGGGGCGGTCGACGTCATCGATCAACTGGCCGAGGAGCTGGGCCGTATTGACGTCCTGATCAACAACGCGGGCACCGGCACCGCGACCTCGTTCCTGGACCTTGATCACGCCACCGTGCGCGAGGTTGTCGACGTCGACCTGATCGGCCCGTTCCTGTGCGGTCAGCGGGCGGCGCGCCGCATGATCGGGCAGGGTGACGGCGGCAGGATCGTCAACGTGACGTCGGTCCACGAACACCAGCCGCGCGTGGGCGCCGCGCCCTATTGCGCGGCCAAGGGCGGACTGGGCCTGCTCACGCAGGTGATGGCGCTCGAACTCGCCGAGCACGGCATCACGGTCAACGCTGTCGCGCCCGGCGAGATCGCCACCCCCATGACGGGGCAGGAGGACCGGGACGTACGGGCGGAGAAGCGCCCCGGGATCCCGTTGGGGCGTCCTGGCGACGCCCGGGAGGTCGCCTCCGTCATCGCGTTTCTCGCGGGTTCGGAAGGGTCCTATGTCACGGGAGCCTCATGGGCGGTCGACGGAGGCATGCTGCGGATGGGGCCCATGGCGGGCTCCCACCTGGACAGCGACGCCTGGCGCCGTCCCTGAGGTTCCGATGTGTTCCGATGTGTGCAGCTCTGGCTTACGTATTGGGTTCGGCGGCACTGATGTCGCCCAGGGCCGACGAGGGGTCGCGCTCGATCGCCAGGTCGCCCAGCGACACGATGCCCACCGGGGCGGATCCTTCGACCACCGGCAGCCGCCGCAGGGAGTGCTCGCGCATCAGCTGGATGGCCCGGTCGACCTCGTCGTCGGGTGTGACGGTGACGAGATCGTCGCTGCAGGCGTCCTGCACAGTCGTGTCACCCGAGTCCTTGCCTTCGGCCATGATCCGCACCACCAGATCCCGGTCGGTGACCAGGCCGCACAGCTTCTCGCCGTCGGTGACGAGTACGGCACCGATGTTCTCGTCGCGCATTCGGTGGGCGACCTCGCTGACCGCCGTGAGCCGGCCCACGGCGACGGGGGCGCTCGTCATGATCTCGCGAACTCGCTGAGCCATAGCGGTCCTCCTCCCTCGGATGTCCGGCGGCGGCGACGGCCGCCGCCGAAGCAAGCGGGTACCCGGTCGCACGGCGTCCAAGCGTTCGACCGTCCGCCTTGTCCCCTCAGCTCCGCTCAGCCCTCAGCCCTCAGCCGACGTAGCGGCGGGCGGTGGAGCGCCGTTGCACGCCGTCCAGGAGCCTCAGCCGCGCCTCCACCTCCGCCGGTACGGTGCGCCGTTCCCGTACCACCCACGGCAGACCGGCGAGCGCCTCACCGAACGCCCGCACCGAAGCGCGGTCGCGCGGAACCGTGCGGACCAGGTGGAGCGTACGGCGCAGGGCCACAGGCACCGGGCGGCGCAGCCAGGTGTACCAGAGGGTGTTGCGGATGCCGTGGGTGCGCCGGAGCGTCGGATCACGCGCCTTCGACGGCTGGTGATGGGCCGTCATCTCCGCCACATACGCCAGCCACCAGCCCTGCGTGGCCAGGTCCGTGGCGAGGAGTTCCTCCTCACCGCCGAGCCACAGCCGGGGCGAGAACCCTCCGGCGGCGCGGAAGGCGTCGGCGCGCATGACCGTCGCCGCGGCGAGAAAGGACCCGAGGGCGGGTCCGGGCAGCCAGTGCGGGCCCGGCAGCGGTGAGTCGCGCAGCTCCTGGACGACGGGGTCCTCGGTGCCGTGCGGCTCTACGACGATACGGGCGGTGACCGCGGCGAGTCGTGGGTGCTCATCGAGGAGGTCGGCGGCCCGGGCGAGCGAGCCGGGCCCCCACCACGAATCGTCGTCGCAGAAGGCGATGTACGGCGTACGGACGTGTCGCACCGCGAGGTTGCGGCCGACGGCGCCGAGATTCCGGCCCGGTCGCAGCAGCCGCACCTCCGGGTGCAGGCGGGCGACCGCGTCCGCGGTCCCGTCCGTGGAGGCGTTGTCGGTGACGATCACCGGCGGGGCCTCCGGGAGCTGTGCGAGCCGGTCGAGGGTACGGAGCAGTTCCGCGCGCCGGTCGTGGGTGATGACGACGACGGTGGTGCGGTCATCGGCGGCCATGACAGTGCCTCACGGGATTCACGGAACTTACGGCCAGGACGGTTCCTTGCGGGGTACGACGACCAGTTCGGACACCGCGCTGCCCGCCGGAACGGACAAGGCGTACAGCACCGTGTCGGCCACGATGTCCGGGCTCTGCAGCATCGATACGTCGGCGTCCGGGAACCGCTCAAGAATGAACGGCGTCTCCATGCCGCCGGCGATGATCCCGGTGATGCCGATCCCCGTGCAGTCCCGCTGCGCCTCCTTGAACAGGGTGTGCGTGAACGCGCGCAGGCCCGACTTGCCCGCCGAGTACGGCCCGGCCTCGGTCCAGGTGCGGTTCGCCGCCGTGGAGAGGATGTTGACGATGTGGCCGCCGCCGCGGGAGACCATCCGGCGGTAGGTCTCCAGGCACAGATACATCGGCCCCAGCAGATTCGTCGTGACGACCCGCGTCACCTCCTCGGCGGTCAGATGCTCGATCGGCTTGGAGACGTCGACGGCGGCGTTGTTGACCAGGATGTCCACCGCCTGCCCGTCCTCCTCCAGCTCCCGGAAGACGTCCGCGACCGCCTCGGCGTCGCGGACGTCCAGCTCCACGAAGCGGGCCTCGCCGCCGCCCGCCTGCGCCAGTTCCTCGCAGAGCTCCCGCGCCAGGTCCTTGCGTACGTCCGCCACCAGTACGGACGCACCGGCTCCGGCGAGCCTGCGGGAGATCGAGGCGCCCAGGCCTCGGGCTCCGCCGGTCACCAGTGCCTGCTTGCCGCGCAGGTCGATTCGCACTCCGCTGCCCATTGCTTCCTGCCTTCCGTCGGCTTCCTTCTGTCTTCTGTCGTCACTGTGAGCAAGCACACCAGCAGTACGCGATCCCTGATGGCACAAGG
The DNA here is from genome assembly GCF_044548015.1 of Streptomyces sp. NPDC052236. NCBI lineage: Bacteria > Bacillati > Actinomycetota > Actinomycetes > Kitasatosporales > Streptomycetaceae > Streptomyces > Streptomyces sp. NPDC052236. The sequence goes on from NZ_JBIUBL010000014.1 coordinate 113,206, forward strand.
GATGTGCGCCTTTGGGCCGCGGGCGCGCAGTGCTCCGGGGCTCATCGGCTGTCCCGGTCTGCCACGATGGTCCAGCCCTCATCCGGTGGAGAGACCGCGCAGAGCAGCGGGTGTTTCGAGTTCCCGCCGTTCCGCAATCCGAGCCTCTGGGCTCGTCTCTGAGTACGTGAGTGTGTCTTCCTTGCCTGCCGACCCGGCGCCCGCCCCTGCCTCCGACCCAGCCGACCGCGCCCCATGGCGTTGCCTGAAGTACCGCAGCATGCGCTGGTGGTCGGTAGCGAACCTGGTCTCCAACGCGGGTACCTGGATGCAGCTCACGGTGCAGAACCTGCTGGTGCTCCAGATCACCGGATCCGCCGCCGTGACCGGCCTGTCCCTGTCCGTCCAGGCGGCGCCCGGGCTCCTGATGAGCCTCGCGGGCGGCGCCGCCGTCGACCGGTGGCCCCGGAAAGTGACCGCTGCCGTCAGTCAGGGACTCCTCGGCGCTGTCGCGTTCGTTACGGCCTTCCTGGTGGCCGTCGATCAGCTCAACCTCGGCGTCCTGATGGCGCTGGCCGCCGTCACCGGCCTCATCGCCACCGTCGACGCGCCCGCCTGTGCCCTGCTGGGCAACGATCTCGTCCGTACGGAGGACGTTCCCTCCGCCATCGGCGTGGGCTCGCTGGTGTCCAACGGGGGCAGACTCGTCGGCGCGGCTCTGGCCGGTGCGACGGTGGGGTTCCTCGGCACGGCCGCCGCGTACGCCGCCAACGGTCTGTCCTTCCTCTTCGTCGCCGCGGTCATCCCCTTCCTGCGTCCGGTGCACCAGGCGGTACGGCGCGCCAAGCACGTCAGGCGGCGGGACGACAAGGCGCGGCGCGACGACGACATGACCGTGCGGCAGGGCGTGGCCTACTTCATGCGGCGCCCCCGTCTGGTCGCGCTCGCGGGTATCACCGGCATCTCGGCCGTCTTCGGCCGGAACTACGGACTCACCCTGGCCGTGCTCGTCACCGGGCCGCTCGCCGGCGGAGCGGAGGCGTTCGGCACGGTCTCCACGGTGCTCGCCGTCGGAGGCATCCTCGGGGCGATCGTCGGCGCCCGCCTGCGTAAGCCGTCCGTACGACTGGTGGGCACACTGGCGGCCGTCGGCGCCCTCCTCCAGGTGACGGCGGCACTCTCGCCGTCGCTCGCCGTGCTGCTCATACTGGTCCTGCCGATGGCCCTGGTCGAGTCGGTTTCCGACACCGCGGGGACGACGGTCCTCCAGACCGACCCGCCCGCCCATATGCGGGGTCGCGTCCTCGGCGTCTGGGGCAGCATCCGCACACTGTGGGGCCTCGCGGGGCCGCCGGCGCTCGGCCTGCTCATGGAGGTGGCCGGGGCGCGGGGTGCTCTCGTGAGCGGTGGGCTGATCATCGCCGGAGCGATCGGAGCGGGGTTCGTGCTGCGTGACCGCCGCGCCGTGAAGACGGTGGTCCTGCGGACGCAGGACGACGCCGCGCTCGCGGCGACGGCGGCGACGGTACGGCCGGGCCTGAGCACCGCGGCCTGAGTCCTCGCCGGTCGGGCTGCCCCGCTCGGGGCTCCCAGCGGGGCAGCGGCTCGTTGGCCCGGTCGGCGCTGACGACCTGGTCCTCACAGTGGCCCGCTTCCGGGAGGAAGGCGGCGGGGGTGCTCCCCCCGGCTTCGACAGAGGAACCTCCACCTGGACGGGGTCTCGGGGGAGCTCGCACTCGTGCGGGTGGGGGCACGCCCCCGGGCTTCTCCCCCGTAGCCGCGCACGGATGGGGGTACTCCCCCCGGCGAAGCCAGGGATACGCCCAGGGGATCCCCGCCCAGCGGTAGCTGTGCGGGCCAGGCGTCGCGAGGCCGGGAGCCCCGGACGAAGTCCTGGGGAATGGCCCGCCCAAATACGCCCCGGGGCGGCGGGCTGCGGCGAGTCACGGCCGGTCATGGCGGCGCCTTCGGGGGCTGGTTGTGGTGCTCCGTCCAGGGGCCGGGGCCCGGTTGCGGCGGGTCGATGTCGCGGGCAAGAGCCCCGCCGGCGATTGAGTCGCTGGAGGTCCCCCCACGCCCGCAGGGCGTAGGGGGAGGGTTCGGGGGCAGCGCCCCCGACAAGGGACGGCAGCCTCACCCCGACAAGGGCAGCGCCGCCAACGCCCCCACCACCCACCCCAGCGGCGCGGACACCGCCGGCAGGACCGCCGCGCGCAGTACGTTCGGGCGGTGTCGGTCGAGGTGAGCCGCGCCGGGGCCGGGCGGAGCAGCCGCCGTACACGCCCCGCGGTAGCGAACCGCGGCCAGTCACGGCCGGTCATGGCGACGCCTCCAGCAGCCGGATGCGGCGTTCCACCCGGGCCGGGATCCGGTCGCGGCGGGCCAGTGCCGCCGGGAGTCGGCGGGCCGTGTCCGCCAGGGCCAGGCGGGCCTGTGGGTCGTGGCGGCCCTCCAGCGCCAGCTTCGCCGACTGGACCAGCGCCTGCCGCAGTGGCCTCCGCAGCCACGCCGTGAGCAGCTTGTTGCGGCGCATCATCACCACCCGGCCCGGCCGGGGGCCCTTGTCCGGGTCGTGCCGGGCGACAACGGCCGGACAGTGCGCCACGCCCCAGCCCCGCGCCGCGAGGTCGATGGCGAGCAGATGCTCCTCACCGCCGATCTGCAGCAGCGGGTGGAAACCGCCCACCTCCAGGAACGCCGCCCGCCGCACCACCGCCGCGCACGCGAGGAACCCGAGCACGGAATGGCCCGGCAGATCCGGTTCCTGGCCCAGCGGGGAGTTGCGCAGCGCCTCGTTCAGCGGGTCGGGGCGGGCCCCGCCGGCTCCCGCGCCCACGAGCGTCGCGGCGGACAGCAGCCCCAGCCGCGGATGCGCGTCCAGCAGGTCAGCCGCCCGGTCGAGCGCGCCCGGCTCCCACCACGAGTCGTCGTCGCTGAACGCGATGTACGGCGTACGCAGCACCGCGGCCCCATACGTACGCCCGGCGGCGGCGAGATTGCGGCCGGGCGTGAGCAGCCGCACGCCGGGGTGTCCGGTGCGTACCGCCTCCGCCGTTCCGTCCGTGGAGCCGTTGTCGACCACCACGACCGGTGGCCGCTCCGGGAGCCGGGCCAGCCGGTCCAGGGTGCGCAGCAGGCTCGTACACCGGTTCCGGGTGATCACCACGATGCCCGTACGAGGGCGGGATGACGGGGGCGCGTTCACCGCGCGCCCTCAAGGATCCGCGGGACCGGCAGGTCCCGTACCGCGTCCACCACCTCGCCGACCGTGATCCGCAGCAGCCGTTCGTCCTCCACCCGGCCGTGCGCGTCCCCGGGGCGCGCCGCATCGTTCCCGTCGGGATGCCACAGCACCCGGTGCCACGGGCGTGCGGGCGGACCCCACAGCCGGGGTGCGACCGGACCGAACAGGACCACGGACGGTGTGCGGAGCGCCGTCGCGAGATGGGCGAGACCGGTGTCGCCCACCACCACGCAGCGGGCCCACGCGACCAGCGCCGCGAGCCGGTCGAACGGCACATCGGCCGGGCCGCCCAGCACCCCGCTCGGCCCCAGCCCCGCCTCCGCCGCCACATAACGGGCCAGCGCCTCTTCGCCCGCGCCCGCCGTGACCACGACCTCGTGGCCCGACCGGCGCAGCGCGCCCGCCACGGCCGCGAACCGCTCCTTCGGCCAGCGGCGGGCCGCCGCGTCCGCGCCGGGGTGCACGACGACCGCGCCGGGCGCCGGGGAGGGCGCCACGGGCCGTGGAATCCGCAGGTCGTCGGGGTCCGCGGGGATGCCGTACCAGCGCAGCAACCGGCACCAGCGGTCCCGTTCGTGCTCGTCCGCACGCCACGCGGGGCCCGGGATCCCCGGCAGTTCCGGGTGCGCGTACGCGAGGAGGCGCCGGGGCCGCAGCCGCTGGAGCAGCAGATGGCTCGGTGGTCCGTTGCCATGCAGGTCCACGGCGAGATCGGGCGGGGGCCCTGTCCAGGCGAGCTCGGCGGGCACCGACCGGCCGGCGGCGTGGGCGGGCAGCAGCCGGTCCACCAGACCGGTCGCCGCGGTCGCCGCGGCCAGCCGTTCGGGCGCGGCCAGCACGACTTCGTACCCCGGAAGGCTCCTGCGCAGCGCCCGCAGAGCGGGCACCGCCGTCAGCAGATCGCCCAGCCCGAGCGCGCGCAGCACCAGCGCACGGGGCCTCTCCGACCTCATCTCGGCGCTCACCCTCATCCCTTCATTCCTTCAGCCATGTACCGCCGCCTGCGCCGCCCGGCGCGCCAGCAGAGTGGTCGAACGGCCGTCGAGGTACGGCAGCACCACCGCCTGGCCGCCCCACTCGCGCAGCACCTCCGCCTCCGGAAGGTCCTCGGCGGCATAGTCCCCGCCCTTCACCCACACATCCGGCCGCAAGGTGCTCAGCAGCGCCGCCGGTGTGTCCTCCTCGAAGACCGCGACCGCGTCGACACTGCCGAGGGCCGCGAGTACGCGAATACGGTCCGCCAGCGGATTGAGCGGGCGGCCCGGTCCCTTGCGGCGCGCGAGCGACTCATCGGAGTTGACGCACACGATCAGGCAGTCGCCGATGCGCCGGGCGCTCTCCAGCAGGCCGACATGACCGGCGTGCAGCAGGTCGAAGCAGCCGCCGGTGGCCACCACCGTGCCGCCGCGCTCCCGCACCCGCCGGGCCAGCGCGAACGGGTCCGTCTCGCGGGCCCCGCCCGGCAGAGCGGAAGGCGCGGTCTCCCACAGCGCCGGATTCGCGGCGCCGCCCGCAGCCACGAACGCGGCGGCTTCGGCGACCGCCCGCTGCACGGCCTCCTCCGGCAGAGCGCCGTCCGCCAGCGCGGCGGCCGTGGCGGCGGCGAAGCAGTCGCCCGCGCCGCACGGGTCGCCCTCCGCCCGGTACGGCGGCGGGACGAGCATCGGCGTCTCGGCGCCCGCCCGGGTCAGCAGCACCCCACGCTCGCCGAGGGTCACGGCGACCGCCGCCGCCCGCCAGCGCTCCGCCAGTTCCGCCCCCCGCTCGGCGTACGCCCGCAGGGACTGGCCGTCGCCGGGGGTCAGGGCGCAGGCCTCCGCCGCGTTCGGGGTGACGATCCGCGCGCCCGGAACCGGCGCCTCGCCCCTGGGGTGGGGGTCCCACACCAGCGGCATCCGGCCGGCCACGGCCGCCAGGTGCGCCCGTACCGCGCGCGCCGTATGGCGGCCGTAGTCGGCGACCAGGACGGCATGGGACTGCGCCAGGGCCTCCCGTACCGCGCAGTCCGGTTCGCCGTCCGCCTCGCCGGGAGTCCCGCCGCCGCGGTCGATCCGCACGAGAGGACGGCCGCCCGCCAGCACCCGGGTCTTCACCGGCAGGGTGCCCACCAGCGGTATTTCCACCAGCCGGACCCGGCCGCGCAGCGCACGGCGTACGGCTTCGCTGGCCCCGTCGTCGCCGAGCGCGGTGACCAGCACCACTTCGCGGTCGCCGCGGGCGGCCAGCGCGGCGGCCAGTCCCGCGCCGCCCGGGCGGATCCGGTCGCCGGTGACGTCGACGACGGGCGCGGGCGCGTCCGGCGAGAGCCGGGTGGAGACGCCTTCGATGTCCTCGTCCAGCAGGACATCCCCGACGACCGCGAGCGGCTTCGGCCCGATCACGGCAGCCTCCGGTGCGAACCGATGACCGCCGTCGCGACAGGGGCTGGGCCCACCGCCGCGTCGAAGCACTCGCAGAGCAGATGTACGGCGACGAGATGGGCCTCCTGCACGGTCGCCGCCGAGTCCGCGTCGATGCACAGCGCCTCGTCGGCGGCCTCGGCCAGCGGGTTCGGCGCAGGGCCGGTCATCGCCCAGATCCGCAGCCCCGCCGCGCCCCCGGTCTCGGCCGCCGCGATCAGGTTGGCGCTGCGGCCGGACGTGGACAGCAGTACGAGCACATCCCCGGGACGGCCGTGCGCGGACACCTGCCGGGCGAAGACCTGCTCGAACCCGTAGTCGTTGCCGATGGCGGTCACGCTGGACGTCTCCGCGTGCAGGGCGATGGCCGCGTAGGCGGGACGGTCCTGCTGGTACCGGCCCACCAGTTCGGCCGTCAGATGCTGGGCCTGGGCCGCGCTGCCGCCGTTGCCCGCGGCCAGCAGCCGGCCGCCGACGGGCAGGACGGCGGCGAGCTGACCGGCCCAGTCCGTGATCCGGCCGATGCCGTGCAGCCGGAACCGGTCGAGCGCGTCCTGCAGCGACTGGCAGTGCTGATGCGCGCCCTCAAGCGCCTCGGGTGCAAGGAATTCGCTCATGGTGGTCGGTCTGCCGCGTCCACGTCCGGACCCCGGAGGGGGACTGCGGCCGGACCCTCACCTCCTTCGGACGTCGATGCTGCGCGGTCAGTCGGTGCTGCGCGGTCAGTCGGTCATCGGTCAGTCGGGTTACGTCTGTTCCGGGTTACGTCACTCCTGTCACCGCGTACCGGGCGGTGAGCACCGCGCCGTACACCGTCTCCGTCGCCGCCGCGACCCGTGCCCAGCCGTACCGGCTCAGCACCCGGCGGCGGCCCGCCGCCCCACACGTCTCCCGCAGGGCGGGATCGGCGAGCAGCCCGCCCACGGCGTCGGCAAGGGCTTCGGGCGATCCTGGCGGCACCAGCCGCCCCGTGCCCGGATCGGCGACGGTGTCCAGCTGCCCGCCCACCGCGCTGGCGACGACCGGCTTGCCGCAGGCCATCGCCTCCAGCGGCACGATGCCGAACGGCTCGTAATCCGCCGGGCACAGCACCACATCGGCGCTCCGCATCAGCGGCGGTACCTCCTCGCTGGGCACCCCGCCCGTGAAACGGACCCGGTCGGCGACCCCGGCGGACCGGGCGATGTCGCGCAGCCGCCGCACCTCGGGGTCGGCGTCGAGCAGGTCCGCCGCAGGTCCGCCGACCACGACGAGTTCCGTGTCCGGCAGCCGGGCCAGCGCGGCGATGGAGACGGCGGTGCCCTTACGCGGAACCAGGCGGCCCAGTTGCAGCAGCCGGTACGGATACGGACCGCGTTCGGCGACCGGACCGTGCAGGGTGAACTGGTCGGTGTCGACACCGCACGGCACGACGCTGACCTTGTGCGCGGGGATGCCCATCCTGCCGAGTTCCACCACCTCGTCGCGGCAGGTGGCGATCAGCCGGTCACAGCCCAGACCCACGTCCGTCTCGTAGACGATCCGCGCCGACGGGCTGGTGTCCGCGTACTTCTGATGGCGTCGCTTGACCGTGCCGAGCGCGTGGTACGTGTGCAGGAGCGGCAGCCGCAGTTCGCGCGCCGCCCGCAGGGAGGCGAGCCCCGACATCCAGAAGTGCGAGTGCACCAGCTCGGGCGGGCGTGCCTGCCACCTGCGGGCCAGGTAGCTACCGAAAGCGGGCATATGCGGCAGGAGTTCGTCCTTGGGTATCTGCTCCGGCGGGCCCGCGGGCACATGGTGCACCTCGACGCCCGGTCGCAGCCGCACCTGGTCGGGGAGGTCCGGCGAGTCCCGCCGTGTGTAGACGGTGACGTGATGGCCGCGGTCGGCGAGCGCGCCCGCAAGGCGCGCGACATGGACGTTCTGTCCGCCCGCGTCGACCCCGCCCAGGACGGCGAGGGGGCTCGCGTGCTCCGAGACGAGCGCGATCGTCAAACTGCCGGTCGCCGTCATGAGCGCACCTCCGTCAGCACGCGCTCCCAGTCGGTCAGGAAGCGTTTGAGCCCGTACCGTTCGAGGGCCGCCTGCCGCCCACGCGCCCCGTCCTCCGCCGCGGCCTCCGGTTCCTCCAGATAACGCCGGGCGGCCCGCGCCAGCACCTCGGGCCGGGTGGACAGCGTGCCCGCGCCGGGCGGGACCGCCTCGACCGCCTCCGTGGTGGCGAGCGCGACGACGGGCAGACCCAGGTGCATGGCCTCCAGCAGGGACAGCCCCAGCGAGGTCCAGCGCACCGGATGCAGATACAGCCGGCGCTCCGCCAGGGCGGCGTGCAGCTCACGCTGCGGCAGCTCGGCGGTACGGCACCGGTCAGGGCGTATGCCCAGGTGTTCGGCCAGGCCCTCGGTGCGCATCCCGAAGACATCGAGCGGCGCCGCCTCGGACAGCGCGGGCAGCAGATCCGTACCGGTGTAACGGCCGCGCCGGACAGGTTCGTTGACGACGACGGCCGCGCGCGGGAGCCGTCCGGTGTACTGGTGCCCGGGGTCGACGATGCCGTGCTCGATCACCTCGGCGCGCATGCTGCCGCTGTCCCAGAACAGCCGGTTGAAGTGTGTGACGTGAACAAGCGTCAGATCGGCGCGGTCCGCGAAGGGGTGGCGGGTGCCCGGAACGTCGCCGTCCGGCGCGTTGTGCTCCAGATATACGGCGGGCACGTCCCGGCCGGGGCGGCGTCCGCCCAGCCAGCGTTCGGCGAGCGCGAGCTCGTGCGGCCGCTGGAGTACGACGAGGTCCACCGGCGCCTCGCGCAGCTGCTCGGGCGTCGTCTCCCGGACCGACTCGGGCCAGGGGAACGTACGGGCACGGCCGAGACCGTCCGGGTCGCGGCCCGGAGTGACAGGAACGAGGTAGGTGTGGGGACCCTGGACGAACGCCGTCGTCCAGGAGCCGTGCACATGCCACAACAGGATGTTCATACGGTCGCTCCTCGCTCTGTTTCGGCTGCGCTTGTGGCCAGTTGGGCGCCGGGCGCCGTCCACTCGCCGAGCGCCGCCACCGCGGCCAGCACTTCCGCGTCGCCCACCCCGTCGAGGCAGGGATGCCCCGGCACCGGGCAGCGGCGGGCTCTGCTCCCCGCGCACGGCGCGTCCTGATCGCCCAGCAGCACATGCGGCACGCCGTACGGGCCCCAGCGCTCGGCCGGCACCACCGGCGCGAACAGGCAGGCGACCGGCGTCCCCACCGCGGCGGCGAGATGCGCGGGCCCGGTGTTGCCGGCCACCACGACCCGCGCTCCTGCCAGCACCCCGGCCAGCTCACGCAGATCGGTCGCCCCGCCGAGGTCGAGCGCGTACTTTCCGGCCCTGGCGGCTACTTCCGCGGTCAGGTCCTTGTCCGCCCGGCCGCCGGTGACCACGACCCGGTACCCCTCGGCGGTGAGCGCTGCCGCCGCCCGGGCCGCCCGCGCCGCGCTCCACGACCGGGCGGACACCGCCGCGCCGGGATGGAGCACCACATACGGCCCGGGTCCGGTCAGGTGCGCGGTGTCGGGCGGGGCACAGACGCGCAGCCGCCCGTCGTCGCCGGGCGGCAGTGCGAAACCGGCGTCCCGCGCCAGATCAAGTGCCGCGCGGGCCTCATGACGGCGGGGCAGCCGGTGGTGGCGCAGATCGAGCAGGGCGCCCGGGTAGTCCTCGCTGTCGGCCGCCGTCCACCCGACCCCGGCGAGCTTCAGCAGCAGCGCGACGGGGAGCGGACTCTGGTGGTACGAGACGAGCACCAGCGCACGGTCGAAGTGGCCGCCCGACACCGCGTCGATCAGCTCGCGGGTCTCCTCGGGCGACACCGGCGCCGGGTCCAGGCCCACCCACGGGGCGTCGTAGACCAGCACCTCGTCGACGCCGGGCAGCAGCCGCGCCGCCTGGACCCCCAGTGGGCCGCAGAGCAGCGCGGTGTGCGAGGAACCGGCCGCCACTGCCCGTACGGCCGGTCCGGCCAGCAGCACGTCACCGGCGCTGTCCAGCCGGACGACGAGCGTCCGGGGAGCGGTCGTTTGCCGGCCCATCACACACCCCCCGGCGTACGGTTCGCCAGCGCCAGGCGTACGGCCTCGATCAGGCCGGGGGCCGTTTCGTCGGCCGCCGCGATCTCCTCGGGCCGGGTCGCCGAGGTCGGTACCAGCACACCGCGTGCCCCCGCGGCGCGGGCGGCGAGGACATCGGAGCCGATGTCGCCGATGACGACGGTACGGGCGGGGTCCACCCCGAGCCGTTCGCAGGCGGCCAGCACCAGACCCGGCGCGGGCTTGCGGCAGCCACAGCCGTCGTCCGGCCCGTGCGGGCAGACAGCCCATACCGCGAACGGCCCGAGGAGCTCTTCCACCCGGTGCCGTACGGCCTCGACCTGACGACGGGTCAGCACGCCGCGGGCCACGCCCGACTGGTTGCTGACCACCCCCACCGGGATCCCCAGGGCCCGCACCGTATCGACGGCGGCCCGCGCCGAGGGCATGAGCGCGACCCGCGCCGGATCGCCGTTGTAGGGGACGTCGGCCACGAGCGTGCCGTCGCGGTCGAAGAGGACCGCCGCGGGGAGCGGGCCGTCCGCGTCGAACAGGGCCGCCGCCTCGGACCGGGCCGCCGTGTCGAACCCTGCGCCCGCCCAGCGGGCGTCGGGCGGCCTGTCGAACAGCCACGGCAGCCCTGGGAGCCGCCGCCGGCTCGGAGATCTCGGCGGTTCCGCCACGGATCGGGGTCCGGTGTCAAACGGGGTCGGCGTGTCGAATCCTGTACGCGCGTCGAACCGCGACGGCTGCGCGTTCCGGCGGGCGTCGGACGGCCCGTCGAACAGCCGGGGCAGCTGAGGCCGTCCGGACAGCGGGACCGCGCCGGGCACGCCGGGTCGCCGGGCCGGTCGTCGCCCGGTCGGCGGCAGGTCCGCCGACCCGCCGGACAGCTCCGGCAGCCGCCGCCGGTTCGGAGACCTCGCCGGTTCCGCCATGGACCGGAGTGCGAGTCGGTGGGTCATCGCCGCACCCGCTCCTGGACCGGCTCGCGCGGTGCGCGCGGCGGCGCGGCGGCCCCGGACACCCCGAGCTGGTCCGACGGCTGCGCACGGCGATGCCTGAGGTGGCCCAGCAGCCAGTGCCAGGTGGCGGCGGGCGGAATCAGCACGCTGGTCAGCGCCATGGAGACGACCTCCTCCCGGGTCCGCGGGCCCGGCGCGATCCGCGCCCCGGCGAACTCCGCCGTACCGGCCAGCCACCCGGCCGCGCACACCGCGGCCGTCCCCGGCCTGCCGAGGGAGGCACAGGACACGCCCGCGACCGCCGCCGCGGTCACCGCGAGGTGACGGGGCAGCCGCCCGCGCGGCGCGCCCGCCCGGCTCCACCAGTCCCGGCCGTGCAGCCGGTTCATCAGCACATCGTCGGCGTTACCCGCCTGCTGCCGTACGGAGATCCAGCGGCCGGCCGGGCGGACGGGGTGCGTGGTGGTGCGGGTTCCGGCCGTCAGCCCCCAGCCCGCGGCCAGCACCCGCAGGGCGAGATCCGCGTCCTCCCTGAAAGCGCGCCGGAACCTTTCGTCGAAGCCGCCGACGGCCTCCAGAGCCTCCTGGCGGTAGGCCATGTCGGCGGTGATCCACTGGGCGGTGGCCAGCCCGGCGGTGTTGCGCTCCCAGTCGGTGGGCCTGCGGTCCGACGGCAGCGGTACCTCGATCCGGGCGGTGACACCGGCGGTCAGATACGACGCCCCCACCAGGTCCCGGGCCAGCTCCTCGCCCCAGTCGGGGCCCGGCACCACATCGTCGTCGAGGAAGACGATCCAGGTCACGGGACCGGCCGCCCGCAGGCCCGCGTTGCGCGCGGCGGCCGGTCCCCGGGCGCGGCCGGGGACGACGGTGGTGACGGGCCGCAGAGCCGCCGGGATCTCGTCCGGGGGGACCGGGGGAGTGCCCCCGGCTCGCGGGCGGTCGTCCACGAGGACCACCCGTACCGGCTTCGGGCCCCTGGCGTCGGCCAGCGCGCGTAGACACACGCTCAGACTCGGGCGTCCGAGCGTCGGTATCACCACGGCGTACTCGGGGTCGGCCACCTCCTGCTCGTACGCCGTCATCGCAGGGTCCCGTCGTCGGCGGAACCGGAACCGGAACCGGAACCGGAACCGGAACCGGAGCTTGAGGAGCGGAAGAAAGCTCCGCGCCGGACCGCGTACGGGCCTATCGCCAGCAGGTCGACGGGCGACGAACCGAAGCACTCCAGCGCGTCCCGCGGGTCGTCCACCATGGGCCTGCCCGCCGTGTTCAGGCTGGTGTTGACGACGACGGGCAGTCCGGTGAGCCGCTCGAACTCACCGAGCATCCGCGCGACCAGCGGCTCCCGCTCCGGGTCCACGGTCTGGATGCGAGCGGTCCCGTCGACATGCACGACCGCCGGAATCCGGTCCCGCCACGCCGCCCTCACCTCATGGACGAAGAGCATGTACGGGCTCGGCAGCGGCCCTTGGAAGATCTCGGCGGCACGGTCGGCCGCCACCATGGGCGCGACCGGCCGGAACTGTTCGCGGCCCTTGACGTCGTTGAGCCGCTCCAGATTGCCCGCGTGCCCGGGATGGGCCAGCAGCGAGCGGTGACCGAGCGCCCGGGGCCCGTACTCCGAGCGGCCCTGGAACCAGGCCACGATCGCGTTGTCGGCCAGCGCGCGGGCGACGGTCGCCGCGATGTCCGCCGGCCGGTCGAACGGCACCGCCGCCGTCTTGAGCCAGGCGCCCAGTTCCGCGTCGGACCAGTCCCGGCCCAGGTCCGCGCCGGGCATGGGGAGCGGCCGGTCGCCGCCGTCGGCGGCGAGCAGCAGGGCACTGCCCAGGGCCGTACCGGCGTCGCCGGCGGCGGGCTGCACCCACACCCGGGAGAAGGGGCCGTCCCGGGCGATGCGGGAGTTGGCGACACAGTTGAGCGCGACCCCGCCGGCGAGGGTGAGCACGCTGTCGTGCGTCCTGCCGTGCAGCCAGCGCACGAGGTCGAGCAGGACTTCCTCCAGTACGGCCTGGGCACTGGCCGCCGCGTCCGCGTGGTCCTGCGTCCAGGGCTCGTCCGGGCCGCGCGGGGCGCAGAACTCGTGCCAGTCCACTCCGGTGGCGCAGAATCCGCCGTCGCCCGTGGAATGCACATAGCGGCGCAGCTCGTGCAGCATGCGCGGCGTGCCGTGGGCGGCGAGAGCCATCACCTTGAACTCGTCGCTGGAGCGCAGGAACCCGAGATGCGCGGTGAGTTCCTCGTAGAACAGCCCCAGCGAGTGCGGCAACTCCTGCGTGCGGAGCGGCTCAAGACGGTCTCGGACCCGGCGAGCGGCGAGGTGCGAGGCCCGTTCCCCGCGCCCGTCGAGAACCAGAACTGACGATGTCTCACCATCGGGTCCGCCGGGCGCGGCGAAGGCGCTCGACGCGGCATGTGCCATGTGATGCGGTACGAACCGTACGAGGTCCGGATCCAGCCCCGGCAGCGCGGCCTTGAGGAAGCCGGGCGCCTCCCGTGCGTACGCGAGCCGCAGGTGGTCCCAGGGGTCGTCCAGGCCCATGGAGTCGGCGGGCCGGGCGAGCGACGGATCGAAGGAGTACGCCACGGCGTCCAGATCCTGGGGGCGCAGCCCCGCGCGCTTGAGGCACCAGGCCGCTGCCTTGCCGGGCAGTTCCCAGGCGGCGAACGGCACCGGCCGCTTGCCGTGCTTGCGCCGGGAGAACCGCTCCTCCTCCGCGGCGGCGACGGTCCGGCCGTCGATGACCAGGGCGGCGGCGGGGTCGTGGAAGAGAGCGTTGATTCCGAGGATGCGCATGGTGTCGTCCTGGCCTTCGGCGAATGGGGGCGAAGCCGCGCTGTGCCGAGGGCGCAGCGGCGGGCGAGCTCTCGGGCTCGGCTCGGGCTCGGCTCGGGCTCGGTTTCCGTGTCGGTCTCGGGGCTCGGGCTCGGCAGGATCAACTGCCCAGATGGGCGCGGAACCAGGCGATGGTGCGCCCCAGGCCCTCTTCGGCGCTCACGCGCGGCTCCCATTCGAGCTTGTCGCGGGCCAGTGTGATGTCGGGGCAGCGCACGGCGGGGTCGTCCGTAGGCCGTTCGATGAAGCGCACCTCGGAGGCGGAACCGGTGAGCTCGACGACGAGCCGTGCCAGTTCGAGCATGGTGATCTCGGTCGGGTTGCCGATGTTGACCGGGCCGCGCATCCCATGGGCGGCCGTCGCGAGAATGCCCCGCACGGTGTCGTCGACGTAGCACAGCGACCGGGTCTGCTGTCCGTCACCGGTGACGGTGAGCGGCTCTCCCGCCAGGGCCTGGCGTACGAAGGTGGGAACGGCGCGGCCGTCGTGGCCGCGCATCCGCGGGCCGTAGGTGTTGAACAGCCGCACGATGGCGGTGTCCGCGCCGTGGGTGTCGGCTTCGGCCGTGGTCAGCGCCTCGCTGAAGCGCTTGGCCTCGTCGTACACGCTGCGCGGCCCGACCGGGTTCACATTGCCCCAGTACCGCTCGCTCTGCGGATGCTGCTGCGGGTCGCCGTAGACCTCGGAGGTGGAGGCGAGCAGAAAGCGGGCGCCAGCGGACCGGGCGAGAGCCAGGGCGTTGCGCGTGCCGAGACTGCCGGCCTCCATGGTGTGCAGCGGCAGCCGCAGATAGTCGGCGGGAGACGCCGGGGACGCGAAGTGCAGTACGAGGTCGGGCGGCCGGTCGACGGTGAACGGCTCGGAGACGTTGGCGGGCACCAGGGCGAAGCCGGGCCGGTCGAGCAGCGTGGATATGTTCTCGGGCCGCCCCGTCGAGAAGTCGTCGACGCAGGTTACTCCGGAGCCGGAGTCCAGCAGCGCGGCACACAGATGCGAGCCGACGAAGCCCGCGCCGCCGGTGACGACGGCGTGTTCCCAGCTGCGCGGGAAGGCGGTGCTCATTTCGATCTCCTGACGTCGGCGGCGGGAGGTGGTGGGCCTGGCGGCCTCGGAAGACCTGGGATCAGAGTCCGCCCGGGCGGCGCCGGACGCGCGGCGGCTTACGGCATTCGAGTGATGGCGAAAGTGCCGGGGCGCCGGGACCGAGGCGAGGCCTTCGGCCGTGCGGCGAGCCGCGTACCGCTGGTTGCTGGTTGCTGGACATGGGAGTCGGGGTTCCCAGCTTCTTTGCCACCATCCCTGCGAATTGCCCCGCGGGAGGGTGTGTTTCCGCCTGGCAGGCCGGGGTACCCGTGGGCCATGACTGTGAACCCGATTGAAATGCAGAAGTCCCTTTCCGGCATGGAATTCCCCGCCGGTAAGGAGAAAATCGTCAAGCAGGCAGAGAGCCACGGCGCGAGCAAGGAGATCAAGGAAGCGCTGAAGAAGCTGCCGGACAAGGAATACGACACACCCGCAGCCATCAGTAAGGAAATCGGCAAGATTTTGTAACAAGATTTTGTAAACAGTGCGGCCCGGCCGCCTCACCAGGAGCTGATGGGTTCATTTGGACCGGTCAGCGCGGGTCAGTCCGGGACACTCCGCGTTCCTGGCGTCAGAAGGGCCAGGAGCTGGGCGTGGTGGAGTTCGGCTATGGGCGCGGTGAGGTCCGGGTGGCGCAGCAGCACGGCCGCCCGCTGGTCCCCCTCATCGGGGGTGAGCAGGCGCCGGAACTCGACCGGCGAACCGACCGTGTGGCTGCCTCCGGCCAGGGCGTTCACTGCGGCCCGGGCCAGTAGCGGGGCGGAGAGCAGGCAAGCAGCCCAGCTCGCCACGACTTCGTCCACCCACGTACGCCACGCGTGCCCGGCAATGTCGGTCTCGGTCTCGGTTGGTTCCCTGCCCGTGATCCCGTCGAGTCTGGTGGAGCCTCCCGGCCCCGCCACCGCGACGAGAGCGGCATCCATCTCCGTCGGATAACGGAGCCAGGCGGCGACTGTGACGGCTTGGCGGGCCTGAGCCTCGGAGAGGGCGGAGGCCAGCGCGCCGCCGTCCGAAGGATAGGCACGCGTCAGCCACTGAGCGGTCGCCGCAATCAGCGGTGTGAGATCTGCGGGCACGGCCGATCCATCCGAATCCATGGGAAGAAGGCCTTGGAACGCTACCTCCTGGCTCTCCCTGCGGGAGTGGTGCCGGTCACGGTGAGGCAGTGGCCTCGGCCACAAGCGGGCTGCACGCGTAATATGCGCTCGCTTCCGTAATGCGTCGCAATAGACGGAACAGGCGGAGGAAGGGAAACGTGATGGATCCCAGCGGAGACGTCATAGCTGAATTGAGCAGCGACCACGGGGAAGTCGAGCAGATCTTCACCCAGATCGAGGCGCTGCCGTCCGGTGACAGCAGGCGTAAGGAATTGGCGGACCAGGTCACCATGGAATTGGTCCGGCACTCGGTGGCCGAGGAGGCCTACCTCTACCCCGCGGTACGCGAGCACGTTCCGCGCGGCGCGGAGCTCGCCGACCGTGAGCTGGAGGACCACGCCACGGCTGAACGCACTATGAAGGATCTGGAGAGCTGCGAGGCGGACGACCCCGACTTCGACATGCTGATGCTCAAGCTGATGTCGGAGATCAGGGCGCACGTCATGGACGAGGAGAGGAATCTCTTCCGTCTGCTGCGCGAAAGCTGCCCGCCCGAGATGCTGACCGATCTGGGTGACAAGGTCAGGCAGGCCAAGAAGACGGCACCGACCCGCCCGCACCCGGCCACCCCCGACAAGCCGCCCGCCAACAAGATCCTTGACCCCGGAATCGGGCTCGTCGACCGGGTGCGCGACGCGCTGACCGGCCGGGGCTAGGACAGACACGTAGGACCGTGTACGCCATGACCTCTCCACACAGCCCAGATCCCGATCCGGACAGGGTCCCCGGACTCGAACCGGGCGGCTCGGTACCGCCCGGGGAGACGCCGCCCGGGGAGGGGAGCGCCGGGTCCGGCACCGGGCCCCGGCATGCCCTGCCGCGCGGCTGGGCCAAGGGCCCTCTGATCATCATCGGTGTGGTCGTGGTGTTGTGCGCGGCCTTCTTCCTCATCTTCGCGGTGCTGCTGGACCTGTGAGGGGCGTGCGCCCAGGACCTCCGCCGGTCGCTCCGGCGGAGGTTCTTCGTCCGTGTTGGCTTTCGGCACAGGAACGCATTGACCCCCCGGCTGCTGCCTTATTAGGCTCCCCGACGCCCGCCGATAATCACAACGGGGAAGGTGCGGCATAGATGATCTTCACAAAGAATGGCACCGAAAGCGACATTCGGTACGCGACGGATTTAAAGTCGCCGGCTCCTCCGGGCGCGAATATTGTCACCCATTTTCCGCTGTCGCCCGATGTTTCACTGATTCCTCGGCAGCCGGCGATGTCCAGCAACCAGCCAAGTGGCGTTGCCGATTCGACGCTATTCGGCACGGAGATTCGCAGTGACGAATACGGCGATGTGGTGCTTTCGTCGTTCGAACTGTCCGGAATCGGCCTGGCGATCCTCGATCCGGCGCTGCGCGTCCGGGCCGTCAACGGGGCGTTCGGAGCTCAGTGCGGCAGACACCACGACGACATCAGCGAGCGCAACTTCGCGGAGTTCCTGCACCCGAGCGTGCGGCAGTACCTGGTGCACCAGTTCGGCCGGCTCGCGCAGGGCCGGCACGCCCGCCTGGTCGGGCAGTCCATCTGGATGTGGTTCAACGACACCGCGATCGCGGGCAAGTTGAGCGCCTTCCCGCTCGATGACGACGGCGGCAAGGGCAAGATGATTCTGGTGCAGTTCATGCCGGAGGAGTCAGGCGATCGGCAGCCGCTCGTCGGCTCGCAGCGGAAGCTGACGACCCTCACGGCGAAGGTCCTCGAAGGCGTGGCGGCGGGGGACCCGACCGTACGGCTGGCGGCCAAACTGTTCCTGAGCCGTCAGGGCATCGAGTACCACGTGTCCATACTGCTGCGCCAGTTCAAGGTGCCCAACCGAACCGCCCTCGCCGCGAAGGCGTACTCGGTAGGCATGTTCTCCATCGGCTGCTGGCCGCCCAAGGTGCTCCCCGACTACATCCGCGGAGATCATGCTGACCGGTCGCCCTGATCACCGACCGGGGGCCTGCGAGCGCGTCGCAGGCCCCCGCATCGCGGCGTTACTCGACCCAGCCGTGCTCGGCAGCGAAGCCCACGAACGCCTCACGGATATCGAGGATCTGCCGCGCCGTCAGGTCCGGGCCACTCGCCAGCAGGATCTCCGTCGCGAGCCGCGTGAACTCGCCCTGTGTGAAGACCTCGCAGGTCCCGTCCGCGAGCCCTTCGCTCCTACCGCTCGCCGACAGCGGGATGACCGCGGCGGTCGCCGTGCGCGTCGTGTCCAGCGCCCCGCTCGGCAGCGGGCCGCCGGTGCCTCCGCCCACCGCGGGCTCCTTGACGGCGGCCGACTGCGCGCCTGTCCCGCTGACCACATGGACGTCGTACGCCTTCAGGCCGCGACCACCGTCGAGTACGCCGAACTCGACCCGGGCGCCGCAGGCGATGGACGCCCCGCGATCGCTCAACTCGTTGGCGTGGACGAAAACATCGTCCCCGCCGTCGTCCGGGGCGATGAAGCCGTACCCCTTGGCCTCGTCGAACCGGACCACAATTCCCTGTGCCATTTCATGTCCCCCTCAACCGACCCAAAAACCAACCGCGTTCATGAAGACCGCATCGTCGTGTCAACAGTGCGTAACCGAGCTTATCCACCCTTACGTCACGCGACAACCAGGGGAACACGCGGAGAACACCCCGGTATAGCCGCGCTTTCCCGCAGTTCTTATCGTGACCCGCGGTACGGAACCATTCAGCAATAGCCGGCGGGTGCAAATGACCGGCACGGTCCGCGACACCCTTCCTCAACCACTCCGGCGCGCTCGGCCTGGCTTTCCCGGTGGCCGAGCTGTGCCGGACCAGTGCTCCGGGCGGCTGAGGGCAGGAGGCAGCCTGGTGGCCGCGTCGCCCTTCGCCGCGTTGAGCTGGGTCTGGGTGAGGAAAATGGCTCCGGTGAGGTCGGCCCCGCTCAGCTCGGCGTCGCGCAGGTCCGCGCCGATCAGATCGGCCGTGCGCAGGTCGGCCCGCGTGAGGTCGGCCGCGATGAGGCAGGCGCCGCGGAGACTGGCTCCCCGCAGGTCCGCGTCGCGCAGCCGGGCCCCGACGAGATCGGCGCCGCGGTGGTTCTTCCTGCGCCCGGGAACCGTGGCGCGCGCCAGTTCACTGGCCCGCAGCAGCAGAGCGTTGACATCGTCGCGCAGCGCCGCCACATCGAGCTCCATGACCGCATCGGCGCTGCCCCGGGTGAGGCCGTCGATGCGGGCCAGTTCGCCGCGGAGCTCGGCGTGTACGGGGCGGGCGGGAGCCAGGCCGAGGGCCTCGGTGACGTACCGGAGCAGCTCGTGCAGCTGCCGCATCACGGGAAAGACCTCGAACATCTGGCGTGCGCTCCCCGGCGCCTTCCGCCAGTCGACCCCGCCGAAGGTGATCTGGGAGACCTTCTGGCCCGCGCCGAAGCAGTCGTAGACGGTGCAGCCCGAGAAGCCCTTGTCCCGCAGCTGTGTGTGAATGCCACAGCGGAAGTCCGTACGCAGGTTCCCGCACGGCTTCCCGGCGTCCTTGTCGACCGCGAAGTCGGCCGAGCGGGCGAAGGGCAGCGCCACGCAGCACAGCGCGAAACAGTTCGCACAGTCGGCCCGCAGCTCGTGGAGGTCATGGTCCCGAGCCTCCGGGGGACGGGAAGAAGCCTCGTGTTTCGGGGGCAACGCGCGTGATCTCCTGCTCCAAGGGGGCCTTCATAGTATGTCCTGCCGCAGCCATAGGGTGTAATAGGTAGTAGCGCGCGGGGGAACAGATACCGATCATCGGCGGTTGACCAGCTCCGCTTCGGAACCCGCGGCCCCTCAACTACCGGATGGTTATCCATGCCTGCTGCCTCTTCCCACAGCGATCCCGCGCGTCCTGTCCAGGACGCGGCAGACGCGCCGGCCGCGCCGCAGCACCACGGTCTTTTTCTCCAGCCGCACTTCACCGTCGAGCTGCCGCCCCTGGAGGACGAGGAGGACGACATGCTGCCGCCCGTGCTGCCCCTGCCCACACAGCGGCGGCGCGGAGTGAACCGCGGCCGCTGACTGAGGCCAATATGCCGCCGATGGGGACGGCGGCGCGCCGTTGTACGGGGCTGCTCCGCGGGTTGGCCGCGGAGCAGCCGGTGAGCATCGCGGTGAACTCCGGCGACGGCTCGATGCCGAGCTCCCGGGACAGCAGGGCGCGGAATTCCTGGAAGTGCCGCACCGCCTTCACGACGTTGTTCTCCGCGAGGTGTACGGCGACGACGGCGCGGTGCGCGCTCTCGCGCAGCGGCTCGATCCGCACGGCCTGGAGCGCCGCCTCCAGCGCGTGCGGGTGGCTCTGCCGCAGCCGTTTCCGGTCGAACAGCGCCCAGTCGTCGTCGCGTACTTCCGGGGCGAGCGCGAGTGTGTCTCCGTGGCTGACCACCAGCGGCAGTTGGGTGCGGCGCAGCCGCCAGAACGTCGAGCGGAGGCTGTCCTTGGCCCGGTCCTCCGTGGCATCGGCCCACAGCGTCCCGGCGATCAGGTGGCGGTTGGTCCGGCCGCGTATTCCCAGGAACGCCAGGAGTCTCTGCCCGTGTGCCGCGACGGCGATGTGGACACCCTCGTACTCCAGCCGGAAGCCACTCCAGGGGCAGATATCTCGGGCTGACAATTGCTGTGCGCCCTGATCTTGGCGCTCTGAAGAATCGGAACGCGATATTCCGCCCAGAGTGTGTTCAACCCCGCGAGGTGTGCCGTCGGCGGGTCATTCTTCATATCGCCCGAAAGGGATTTTTTAGGGCATGCTGTTTCGTCGAAGGCCGTAATTAATGACCAGGGAAAACCGGGCGCTCCGGGCCGACGGGGATGGATGGCACCGGAGCGCCCGGTGGCATCACTGGATGCGAATCCTGCGGCGTACGGTCGGGTCCTGCCGGTCCAGCTGGATGGTGGAAGCGCGATGAGGTTCGTCGGCATCGCCACGAAGACCAGGCGGTCGGCGTCCGCGCTCGTAATCAGCCGGTTCGCGTCCTGGCTGAACGTGAGGACACCTCCGTGCGCTGTGGGTGCGCCACGGTGGACAACAGTTCGTTGAACGGCTTGACGGTCCAGCTTCTTGATCTCAATCCTTGGCGGTGAGCAGAGGCAGCATCGGGAGTATGGCCTTGACCTGGGGGTGGGCGTCGCCGCCGTGCCGCAGGCCCGGGTCGGTGAAAGTCACGATGCCGAT
This sequence comes from Streptomyces sp. NPDC052236, assembly GCF_044548015.1. NCBI lineage: Bacteria > Bacillati > Actinomycetota > Actinomycetes > Kitasatosporales > Streptomycetaceae > Streptomyces > Streptomyces sp. NPDC052236. The sequence goes on from NZ_JBIUBL010000014.1 coordinate 134,038, forward strand.
GCGGTCCTGGTCGTGCACGCCCAGGCGGCAGCCGACGAACAGATGGGTGAACGCCCGGGCGGCGGCCTCGGCCCGGCTCCAGCGGTTCGGGGTGTCGCTGTCCATGCTGCCGGAGCGCGGCCCGCAGACGCTGGGCAGGGCACTGATCGCGACAGTGGGCCGCTCCCGTCGGCGCGCAGCGCCGCCCACTGCGGGGCGGAATCCATAGGCTCGACGACGACGGCGCTCACCGGGCGGGGCCGATCGGGGAGGTGCTGTCGTTGGGCATGCGGAGACTGTCACGCGGGGCTCGTCACCGGTGCGTCACCCCGGTCTCACCGCGGGCGGAAGCGCGTGGCTGCCCCCAGTGGGCTGCCTCTGATCGGCTCCGACATGTCCCGCTTCGTATCAGTCATACGGGCTGCGTGATTGGATCTGGCATATCGCGGTTGTGATCTGACGCCTCGTGAGTAGAGCCACCTCGCACAAGGTGAGCCAAACTCTCGAGGAGCTTCGAATGGCACCCACCGCGCCGGACTTCGGTCCGGGAATCGACCCGTACGCCCCGTATGAGCCGCAACGCGATTGCGACCCCACCGCCAAGCCCGGTCTCGTGGACTTCCGTGATCTGGTCCTGGCCGCCTACCCCGGCACCCAGAACCTGGGGATCGGCCGGGCTTGCGGCAGCGGGGGACAGAGCGAGCACAAGGAGGGCCGGGCCTGGGACTGGGGCGTCAACGTCAACGGCCAGGAACCCATGGCGAATGACCTGATCAACTGGCTGCACGCCACAGACCGGCACGGTAACCCGCACGCCCTGGCCCGGCGCTTCGGAATCATGTACATGATCTGGAACCGTCGGATCTGGATGGCGAACCGGGCGGATGCCGGCTGGCAGCCGTACCGGGGCAGCAACCCGCACACCGACCACATCCACTTCAGTTTCTCCTGGGCCGGCGCCCGCAAGGAGACCTCGTGGTGGACGAATCCGCCGCAGTCGGTTGCGCGGGTGAGTGTGGGGGTGCCTTCGGTGGTGGACACCGGTTCGGGGATGGTGGTCTTCGGGGTCGATGTCTCGGGCGAGGTTGTGCACCGCTGGCAGAACGCGCCAGGTGGCTCATGGTCGGCATGGACTCCACTGGGTCGGCCCACGGGCCGTGCGGTGGGGCGCCCTTGGGCGTTGGTGGGCCGGTACGGCAAACTCGTTGTCTTCGTCAGGGGTGACGACGGCCAGTTGTGGCACACGTGGCAGTCCGAGATCGGCGCGTGGGCGCCCGACTGGGTTGGTTTGGGCGGCCGTCTGGCGAGCGACGCGTCAGTGGTGCTCGGTCCGAACGGTTCACTGTCCGTCTTCGCCCGGGATCCGGAAGGCCGGGTCACCCACACCTGGCAACTGGGTCCCGAGCAGGGTCACGCGTGGCATGACACCTGGGCCGATATGGAGGGTGCGACGCAAGGTCGCCCGTCTGTGCTGGTCGGCCGTGATGGGGGCATGGTGCTCTTCGCACGCGGCACCGACAATGCTCTGCACCACCGCTGGCAGACCGGAACCGGCGGGCCCTGGTCTGCCTGGACACCCCTGCACGGTCAGCTCTCCAACGACCCCGCAGTCGTCCTCAACCCCAACGGTTCGCTCTCGGTCTTCGCCCGAGACCCCAACGGCCACGTCACACACACCTGGCAACACGGACCGGAACACGGCCACAACTGGCACGACACCTGGGCAGGCATGGAAGGCAACCTCACCACCGACCCGGTAGACACCACCGTCCGCCTTCCGCACGCGACAACAACGAAGGAGGACCAAGCAAGCGCGTTCACCACTGAACGGGAGGCGGCCACCCCGCGCGGGGGCTTGCCCGGCCGCCAGAAGAGACGGCAAGCCCCCACAACGTCAACTCACGCCCCACATCGCACAGACAGGAACACACCATGGCACCCTGCCGTGTCCCACCGGACCACGATTTGGAAGTCACCAAGGCCGTCTACCTCGTCGGCCGCGACCTCGGCGTATCGGCCAAGGTGATGCTCGCCGGCTTTGAAGCCGGATGGGTCGAGTCACACATGAACAACCTCGACTGCGGCGACCGGGACTCCCTCGGAGTCTTCCAGCAGCGTCCCAGTCAAGGCTGGGGAACACCGGAGCAGATCAGGCACGTACCCTACGCGGCCGAGCAATTCTTGACGCGAGCCGTACGCGTCGAGCAGCAGTTTCCGGACCTCACGCCCGGCCAGACAGCACAACGAGTCCAGCGCTCCGCGTTCCCCGACCGTTACGACCAGGCCGAGGCAAAGGCGCGAGCGCTGCTGGAAGAAGCCGCGCGAGCGGTCGGCCCCGGACACCCGCAGTCGGTTGCGCGGGTGAGTGTGGGGGTGCCTTCGGTGGTGGACACCGGTTCGGGGATGGTCGTCTTCGGCATCGACGTATCGGGCGAGGTTGTGCACCGCTGGCAGAACGCGCCAGGTGGCTCATGGTCGGCATGGACTCCGCTGGGTCGGCCCACGGGCCGTGCGGTGGGGCGCCCTTGGGCGTTGGTGGGCCGGTACGGCAAACTCGTTGTCTTCGTCCGGGGCGACGACGGCCAGTTGTGGCACACGTGGCAGTCCGAGACCGGCGCGTGGGCGCCCGACTGGGTTGGTTTGGGCGGACGTCTGGCGAGCGACGCGTCAGTGGTGCTCGGTCCGAACGGTTCACTGTCCGTCTTCGCCCGGGATCCGGAAGGCCGGGTCACCCACACCTGGCAACTGGGTCCCGAGCAGGGTCACGCGTGGCATGACACCTGGGCCGACATGGAGGGCGCGACGCAAGGCCGCCCGACTGTGCTGGTCGGCCGCGACGGCGGCATGGTGCTCTTCGCACGCGGCGCCGACAATGCCCTGCATCATCGCTGGCAGACCGGAACGGGCGGACCTTGGTCCCCCTGGACACCCCTCCACGGCCGTCTGGCGAGCGACCCCTCGGTGGTACTCGGTCCGAACGGTTCACTGTCCGTCTTCGCCCGGGATCCGGAAGGCCGGGTGACGCACACGTGGCAGTTGGGACCGCAGCACGGTCACGCGTGGCATGACACCTGGGCCGATATGGAGGGTGCGACGCAAGGTCGCCCGTCTGTGCTGGTCGGCCGTGATGGGGGCATGGTGCTCTTCGCACGCGGCGCCGACAATGCTCTGCATCATCGCTGGCAGACCGGAACCGGCGGACCTTGGTCCCCCTGGACACCCCTGCACGGTCAGCTCTCCAACGACCCCGCAGTCGTCCTCAACCCCAACGGTTCGCTCTCCGTCTTCGCCCGAGACCCCAACGGCCACGTCACACACACCTGGCAACACGGACCGGAACACGGCCACAACTGGCACGACACCTGGGCAGACAAGGAAGGCAACCTCACCACCGACCGGCAAGCTCTGTGATGCAGGTAATTGCGTGCCGTGTGACCGCACGCGATTACCTGGTGTGACGGCCCCGGCCATTGTGGGTCACGGCAACCGGCTCCAGAAGTCGAGGCGGTGCTCGTGTGCGTAGTCGACGGCGATGATCCGGTCCGGGGCCAGCGACTGGGTGTGTGGCGGGGTGGAGTCGGGCCGGTACGGCCGCCATGCGGGCAGACCGGTGGAGTTGGGGCTTCCGGTGCGGGCGAAGGCGGCCCAGTAGTCCGTCATGGTGTCCGACAGCCGTAGCTGAGCCGGAGTGAAATGGGGCTGCGCCTCGGCGTCTTCGAACAGATAAGGGGTGTCACCGGCGTGGTACGCCCCGAAGTCGAAGCGGCCGGGCAGCGGGAGATACATCGGGGCAGGGACGTGCATGTCTCCCTCAGTGGTCCGAAGACGCCCGGTGAGTACCGGTGCGACCACCGAGCGTAGCGAGTCCTTGCCCGCTGGAGCGGGGGCCGGGCGCGGACTCTGGGCCTGCGGATCCCGGAGGTGTAGAGCGGCCGTAGCGACCGGCTTCTGGAGACGGTCGACCGGGGATGGACCTCCTGGCGGGGCCGCGCGGTGGAACCCGTCGTACGGGAAGCGCTGCGGCGGCTGCTTCCTGACGAGCGGTGGCCCGATGCCCGGGAGATCGGCGGCTGGTGGCCACGTACCAACAATCCGGAAGCCGACCTGGTCGCGGCGGACCGGTCACCTGCCCGGAAGTTGTCCTTCGCGGGATCGATCAAGTGGCTGGAACGCGGGGCCTTCGGAGCGCGGGACCTGGCGGTGCTGGCTCGTGACGCGCAGGTGGTTCCTGGGGCGGACGCGGGTACGCCGCTCGTCGCGGTGTCCCGTTCCGGGTTTGCCGTGGAGGGGCTGGCGGCGGCCTACGGGGCCTGATCAGCTGATCGAGTCCTGGCGGCCTGGCGGCTGACCGCAAGATCACTCGTGCTCGGGAATACCGCCGAGACTGTCGATCTTCTCGCGGTCGATGCCAGTGAGAAGGGAGGCCGCGTGGTCGCCATGGTGGCCCTCCTGGCGGCGCGGTCGTGCCGAACTTGAAGGCTCGCCACTCGCCGGGCGTGGAGCAGAGGTGCGGTCTTCGTCTTTGTCGTACGAGATCGTACGAGGGTACGAGTGCCTGGAGCAGGGTGCGGGCGAGCCGCCCGGGTCACCGGTCGTGAAGCACCTTCGGGCGCGTCACCGGAACCAAGGTGAGGAGGTCGTCCAGTCCCTTGAAGCCATCCGGGTTGGTAGTGAACAGCGGGAGTCCTTCGGCGACCGCGATGGCCGCGATCATCAGGTCCGCAGCCCGGCGGCGGGGCTTGCGCCCGACGCCGATCACTCCGGCGCAGACCCGCCCGTAGATCCGGGCGGCCTCCACCCCGAAGGGGATCGGGTCGAACTCGCTCTCCGCCCGCTGGAGCACATCGAGCCTGCGGGCCCGCTCGGCGTGCTCGTCGTAGTCGTCCTGCTCCTCGTTCCTGAGGACACCGTGGGGTCCGGCGGACAGCTCTGCCAGGGTGATGGCGCTGATCGCCATCTCGGCGGGCAGCTGTTCGTGATCCACCCACTTGCGAAGGATCATGATGTTGGTGTCGAGCAGCCCCTGAGGGTGTTCGACCGGCTTCTCAACGGGCATACGGGTCGTCCATCTCCTGCTCGGCCATGCGGTCCTGGTCCGCGCGGAAGGCGTCCAGGGAGAGGTCGGGAGCGCTACGCGACATCGCTGCGAACTCCCCTCGGGGTACGAAGCGCCTGCGCCGCCGCAGCGGGATGAGCTCACCGATCCGGTGCCCGTCACGGGTGACGGTGAACGACTGCCCGTCCTGGACGGCATCCATGATCTCTTTGGACTTGTTGCGGAGGTCGCGCTGAGTGATCTCAGGTTGTGCGGTCATGCGTCTACGCTACGCCGATTGTGGCGCAGTGTGCTACCGCGTAGCACGCCCCCTGTCGATGACGATGCCTTCGACAGCCTGCCGATGACATTGCCGACGCCTTCGGGATGCGCTGACGCGGCTGCTGCGCGACACCGAACCTCCCGTTCGCCCTGGCGCGGCCCTCGCGTGCGCCGGTGAGACTTCACCGCCCACCGGGTACTCGGGACTCGCGGGCGTCTGCCGCGCAGCAGTCGCGGACGCAGGCCCGCCCACCCCCGCACCGGAGAGGACGTGAATACCGTGCAGCACGACGAACTGATCGGGAAGGTACAGGCGCTCGCCCAGCTCCCGGACCGTGGCTCCGCCGAGCGTACGACCCGGGCTGTGCTCGCCACGCTCGCCGAGCGGATCCCGCCCGGGCTCGCCCACCACCTGGCCGCGCAGCTGTCACCTGGGCTCGCCGACGCCATCACGGCGACAGTCCCCGAACCCGAGAGCACCGGCGCGGACCCCGGCCATGCCGAACGCTTCGACCTGACCGTATTCGCCGGCCGCGTCGCTGCCCGCGTCGGCACCACTGAGGAAGCCGCAGTGCAGCAGTCCACCTCGGTCCTGGAGGTCCTCGACGCGGCCGTCACCCCCGAGGTGATGGAGAAGGTCGCGACAGCGCTCCCTGCGGACATTCGCGAGCTGCTCCCGAGCAGCCGAGCGGACGATTCGGGTACGTAGCGTCCCTGGGCAGTTCCGGACGTTCGCGGGCGACGGCCGGCGTATCGACGACGTTGGCTGGTCCTACCCGAGGCCCTTGAGGAGGTCGACGGGCAAGCCGTCGCACAACAGCGGGCCACTGCCAGCACGGAGACACGGGGAAACGGGTTTCGCCGGTATGTATCCCGGTTTTTCAACTCCTGCCACACCAGACCGGGTTGGTACCTATTCTTGGCGTCTTGCCGGGCCCGACTTTGGGGGGTGCCCGGCCTGACCCCGAGGGATGCTCATGCTCCGTACTCGCACGATGGCCGCTGCCGCTACGGTGGCGGCTTTCGCCGGACTGATCGCTCTGCCCACTCCGGCGCAGGCCGCCGGATCCGTCCACCTCTACAAGATCTACTACGACAGCCCCGGTTCGGACCGGGGCGCCAATTCGAGCCTCAACGCAGAGTACGTACAGATACGCAACACCACCGGTGCCGCCGTCAGCCTCAAGGGCTGGGTGCTGGTGGATGTGGCGAACCACAAGTACACCTTCGGTGCCTACACCCTGGCCAAGGGCAAGACGGTCACTGTGCGCACCGGCAAGGGGACCAACACGACGGCCAACCGCTACCAGGGGCGCGCCTGGTATGTGTGGAACAACGACAAGGACACCGCCACCCTGAAGAGGGCGAGCGGGACCAAGGCCGATACGTGCTCCTACAACTCGACTCGCGTCGACTACAAGATGTGCTGAACGGCTGAAACCAGCTCCGGCCGCCCCGCATCGAGAACCAGGTGCGGGGCGGCCGGCGTGGTGCTGAGTTGGCCCGCAGTTGGCCCTGATGATGCTTCCGGCTGGCACCGTGACTCCGTTGGCCGCCTTGACTCGGAAACCAGGAACGGACACGCGACTCGCGCATCGCACCGAAGACGCCGCCGCGGGCGAGAATTACTGCCCTTACGGGGGCACCCCCCTCTGCCCTCCCGATGTAACAACAGGCGCGTAACATCGAACTGATGGCCATGGGGTGGGAGTTGTCTGTGGGGTGCAAAGGGTTGAAGACCGATCTGGCTCCTGGGAGCGCGGCAGAGGCGGTTCGCAGGGCCGAGTTATCGGCGCCCGTGGTGCGCCGGTGGCCCTCGACGGCCTTGGCACTCCACGGTGAGGTGCGACTGTGACCCAAAGGAGCGATGTGTTGACAGCGGGCAGTACGCCGGGTGCGCGCGCCGAATGGCACGCTTCCCGGGCAGAGAACCTCTGTACCCGCGGGGCCCGTTACGTCACCGGCTCGGACATCGTCCGCGTCTCACGCGCTCTCGCTCTTGAGCCGTGGCATGTGACGCAGACCGCGCCCGCCGCCGCCGACGATCCGACAGGGATCCTCACGGACGGCGGCCGGCGGAGGGTGAACCTGAGGCTGGCGAACGGCCCGCAAGGCTGTCTCTTCCTCCTGCGCACTTCCGGCGGACTCGGCCACTGCGGGATCGGAGAACTCGCGCCGGTCTCCTGCCGGGCATTCCCCGCGCAGCTGGGAGAGGGCGCCTCCCCGGCCCCGAGGAATCCGGCGGACGGGGCACCGCGGTTGTCCGAGCGGGACCTCGACCAGGAGACACTGGCGGAGGCGAAGCGCGGATGGGCCGCGGACCGCGACGACTGGTTCGACGTCGTCAAACGGTGGAACGCGCTGCCCGACGAGTCCGGGTCCGACGACGAGCCCGATATCCGCGTTTTCCAGCGCTACCTCCTGGAGACGTACACCGCCCGTGAGGCGGAGACGGCAAAGTCGGGGGAGGCGGCGTCGTGAACGGAAGCGGAGTCAATGTCGCCGGCTGTGCGGGCTGCACGGGTGACTGCTGCCGGAGATACAAGGTCGGAGTGACCGGCGCGGACATCCGCAGGCTCGCGGCCGGGATCGCGCAGCACCCCGAGGAGTTCATCACCCTGCTGGAGGACGACGACGGCTTTCGTCTGAAGGCCGATGGGCCGACCCTCAACCCGTACCTTGTCCGCAGGCCGAAAGGCGGCGGCTGTGTGTTCCTGATGGAGATCGCCCCCGGAAAGGCCCGCTGCGGTGTGTACGCCCATCGCCCGCTGGTGTGCAGCAACTTCCCGACGACCCTTCAACGGGGCGCGGTGGGAATCCGTCAGGACACCGTCTGCGGACCGGACTCGTGGAACCTCGCCGCGATGGAACTCGCCACCTACCGGCGTGATCTGGAGCGTAACCGCGAGGCATGGGCCGAACACCGGCGCTTCGCGCGGACATGGAACAAGGGCGTCGATGCCGGCACACGGGAGAGAACCCCCCGCGAACTCTACGACTACCTGCTCGGTCCGACCCGGATCGGCTGATGAGACCGCAGAGGGACGACATGGGCGAACACCGCGAGGCGGAGGCTCCCTTCGCGATGATCGACAAGCTTCTTGCCGCTTCCGTCGCCAGACGCTTCTACCTCGAAAACCAGTCGAAGGTGGATATCGCCAAGGAATTCAACATCAGCCGCTTCAAAGTGGCCCGCCTGCTCGATGTCGCTGTGGCCCACGACATCGTGCGGATCGACATCACCGTCCCGGTCGAGATCGACGCCCCGCTCTCGCAGGCTCTGACCGAGCGCTTCGGACTGCGCCATGGCATCGTTGTCAATCTGGCCCGGAGCCAGGGCGGCGGGGTGGCTCCGGCGGACACGGGCCAGGTCAGCCGCTGGCTCGGCACAGCGGCGGCGCGGCTGATCTCGGAGATCGCCGAGGAGGGCGACGTCCTCGGTCTTGACGCAAGCTGTGCGGTGGAAGCACTCAGCGAGGCGGTCACCCGGCTGCGTTCCTGCGAGGTGGTCCAGTTGACCGGAGTGCACGGGCAGGACTTGGCCAATGACGCCGCGGTCGCCGCGGTCCGCCGTACCGCCGCGGCCGGTCGTGGCCGGGCTTTTCCCCTCTACGCCCCGTTCATCCTGCCGAACGCGCCGACGGCCTCCATCCTCAGAAGCCAGCCGGCCATTGCGGAGACGCTGGCCCAGTTCGGCCGGGTCACCAAGGCCGTCGTCGGTATCGGCGCGTGGGATGCCTCGCTCTCGACGGTGTACGACGCCCTGACGGAACAGGAGCGCGAGACGTACCGGGTGTTCGGAGCGTGCGCCGACGTGGCCGGCCACGTCTTCGATGAGGACGGCCAGGTGATTCCCGCGGAGCTGAACGCCCGCATGATCTCCATGAGCGCCGCCCAACTCCGCGGCGTTCCGGAGCTGATCGGTGTCTCGGGCGGTGCGCGGAGCGCCGAGGCGGTCCGCGCCGTTCTGAAATCCGGGCTGCTCACCGGTGTTGTCACGGACGCGACGACCGCACGTCGCCTCCTGTGGTACGACGGCCCGGACAACACGCCGCGGGCGAAAGACGCGAACATGGTGGAATCGGCCACGTGAGACCGTCGTGCGGCACACCCCGGTTCTTCTTCCCGGCTGTTCCCGAGTTGCCCCTCATGCGACCGCGCCGAGTCGACCCTTCCCCTTCCACTTCCTCTTGCTCGTCCCGCCGTATTCCGGTCGCCGCACAGGCAGCGGGTTTCGCGTGACCGACCAGCTACCGATCCAACGAGTGAGGACAGCAATGGCCCAGAGCGACGGCGCGGACGAAGGGCTTCCGTCCGTTCCGGACGAGATCCGCGAGGCGGGCAGGCTCGCGCCCGACCACTGGTTCGGGGTGGTCGATCCGATGTGGTCCGGGGAAGGGAAGCCCCCCGAGTGGGCGTCGGTCGGCCGGTGGCGTTCGGGGCTGGACGGCGAGATCGAGGAGTGGGAGGACAACCCGGAGTACCGGCCGTCCCCCAGCGCGCTCGGCTGGCCCGAGCCGGAGGATGAGGTGGACCGGGCCATCCAGCTCGCCGCGACCGGCTACGGGCCCGGCGAGGCGGTGACTCAGGCGCTTCTCGGCCGTGAGGTGGCTGTACTGACCGGCCCGGCCGGCGGCCCGCTGAGCGCCGTGACCCCGGAAGGAACCCCGGTCGTCCCGCTGTTCACCTCGCCGGTGTTTCTGCACACCGCCGGCCGTTTCGCCTTCGAGATGGTCAACGTCAACGACCTCGTGGGGCAGCTTCCCGAGGGGCACGCGCTCTATCTGAACCCCTCCGGCCCCGTCAGCATGACTCTGGAACCGGACGCCGTGCGCGACGCGGTCCGGGACGGCGTACGGGACGGTGGTGTACGGGGGCGTCCCGTGCCCACCGTCAGCGGTGACGCCGGGGCAGCCGCACCGATCGCACCGATCGCACCGATCGCACCGATCGCACCGACCGCACCGACCGCAACGACCGCAACGACCGCCTCAGCAGTCCAGGCCGTCTCGCCCGCGCTCGGCAACGAGCGGGCCGACGCCGCACCGGCGACCACGGAGGGCGGCCCCCAGCCACGGGGGGCGGACGCGTGAGCCGTTGGTCAGACGCCATCCAGCGCCGGCGAGCCACGTCCGGTACGGCGCGTGGCACCCGGAATCCGGTCGCGGCCCCGAGCGGCGTCGCCGGACGCCCGGGGGCAGCGGGCACCCCTCCTGTCGAGGACATCGACGGCCTTCTGCTGGTGCGTTCGGTCGAGGACGACTCCTTCCCGCTGGCCACCCTGGCCGAAGTGGCCCATGCCGTCAGCGTGGACAAGGACGTCGTCACGGTGATGGTCGGCTCCGCCGCCGGGGACGGGCCTCCCGAAGCCGACCTCTGGTCCCGTCTGGGTGCTCTCCTCGACTCGCTCCGCGCGAAGGGCACCCGTCGGGTCCGGCTCGTCATGTCCGGTGCCGGTGACGACCAGCCGGACCGGCCCTGTGTGGCCCGTAGGATCGCCGACGCCTGGGAGCTGGAAGTGATGGCACCCGACGGTGCCGTCCTGATCACACCCGGGGGCGCGCTGTTCGTCCACGGAAACTCCCGGCCCGGAAGCGGATGGTGGCGCTTCGCGCCCGGCGCGGCACCCCGGAAGCTGGGCCCGCGCGCCCCGGCACCCGCCTGGCAGGAGGCACTGGGCCGGGTGCCCTCGCGCACGACGGGCGGCTGTGTGGTGGAGCAGATACCGGCGGGCGTGCTGATGCGTCCGGCCGACGCCCCCGCGCCGGACCTCGACGACCTGTGCTTCGCGGTGCCCGCCGACTTCGAGCGCCCCACCGTCCTGGTCGGCGCCCCGCAGGCGGAGGACGTCGCGGCCGACGAAGTGGCCGCCGTGCTCGCGGCGTTGCCGGTGGCGCAGCGGTCCCGCGTCCGTCTCGCCCCGGGGGGCCGCCGTGATCTGCTGCGGCTCGGCCACTCGGTCGCCGACATGCTGGGCAGCGAGGTGGAAGTACTCACGGGCCTGCCGTTGCTCGCCGACCACGCACCGCCCGGAACGGCCCCCAGGCCGACCCTGGTGGGAGCCGACGGGAAACCGAGCTGGCAGCCGTTCGTATCGTCCGTGGCCTGTAGGCCCGCCGACGCGGAGGGCAGGATTCCGGCCCCCCGGCTGGTGGGAAGCCATCCGCCCGCCTGGATACCCGGTGGCACGGAACCGGGCACCGTACTGCTGACGAACCGCTGGCAGGCCACGATGACCCGGGCCGGACTCGCCCTGTGGGAACGGGACGGCCCCCGCCCTCCGCTGGCGGGGCTGTCCGTGGACCCGGATACCTGCGCCATCGAACTGGGCGCACCGGGACAGCCGCTGGACGACTCGCTGTTGCCCGCGCTGTCCCGGCTCCTGGTCGGCCTCGGGGCCGAGGCCCGGGCGAAGGCCACGCTGCTGGTGCGCGGCAGGCTCATGACTGGGGAGGGTGAACTGCGCCGACTGGCGGCCGAACACGGCGTACCGGGCATTCGCTACGTCACCGCCCGGCCCGCCGGACTCCCCGGGCCTGCTCCACGCCGGCCCGGTACGGCGCAGCGCCCGGCCGCGGGCGCCGCACCGGCGGGAAGGGCGCCGGCCCTTGCCGCGCCACTGTCACCGGCGTTGGCACCGGCATCGGCGATACCTACTGTGCAGCTTTCCTCCTCGTCCGGGCCCACGGGACACGGGCCCGCGGAGCCTGCCGGAACGACGGTCCAGGCCGCTGCCTCCGCCGGGGAATCCGGTGACGGGACGACCGGCCGTACGGTCCGGGTGCCAGGTTCGGGGCCCCGTGCGGACTCCGGCGTACGTACGCCGCTGAGACCCCGTACTGCCGCGGCGGAGCCTGCGCCGCCGGAGGGCGGGTCCGGTGATACATCGCTCGCCGACCCCTCGGCGCTCAGTGCGGAGGCCGGCGAGGAGCCTGACCGTGCGTCGGCAGCCGGTACGGTCGTCGGCGCGATGGCGCCCGTGTCCGGTCATACGCCGCCCGAGCGCGGCGGTGGCGGCGCAGCGGAGAGCCCCGGTCGGGAAGAACGTGACCCGGCACCAGGTCCTGTCGCGAGCGTGGAGCCGGAGGGTGGGCCGGACGGCGAGGGCGGGGCGGTTGCCGGTGTGTTGGGGCACCCAACCGGTGGTTCAGGTGCCGATGAGGGGGCCGACACTGCCGGTGGTGGTGCATCGGAGAGTCCCGGTGGCGGAGGGCGTGCCCCGGCGGCGACAGCTGTTGTGGCGAGCGTGGCACCGGAGGGCGGGCCCGACAGCGGCGCCGGGGCGGTTGCCACCGTGCTGGGGCGCCCGCCCGGTGGTTCAGACACCGATACGGCGGATGCGGCCGATGAGCAGCCCGACCGCGTCGAAGGCGGCGAACCGGAGAAGCCCGGCCGTCGGGCACCCGCCCCGGCGCGCCCGGCCCCGGTGAGGTCGGCACGGGCACCGAGGCGACCGACCGCACAGGCCCCGGTGGCACCCGCACCCATCGCACCCGCACCGGTAGCACCGGCCCCCGCGGTGCGGACCGCACCCCTTCCGTTCGTTCCCGGCCACGTCAGCGGTGTCGCCGAACGAGCGGAGTTCCGCGACTTCGCCGCGGCCGTCTGGGAACGGCATGCCGCCGCCGTCTCCCGAGTGCTCACGCGGATGCCCGCCCTGCGCGGCCACGAGCTGGAGGCGGCGAGGATCGACCTCATCGCCGCGCACGCCTATCTCACCACCGAGGAAGGGCCGTTGCACCATCGCGAGCTGGTCCGGGACCTGCGCACCGGTGAGGGGCGCCTGCTGCCCTACGCCGGGTGTCTGGCGTCCGCCCTGCGGCGGCTGCCCTCCTACCGGGGTGTGGCGCTGCGCTGCGGGGACGCGGCCGGGCCCGCGCTCGAGGTCGGCTCCCTGCTGCAGGAGCCGGGGCCGGTCAGCGCGCTGGCCCGGCCATCGGCTCCTCCTGCCGGGGCCTTCGTGCGCTATGCGATCTGGTCCGTCACCGGGCGCAAGGTGCGTCAGCTGCTCGATGCGCCGGCCGGATCCCCGGACGCGTACGACGAGATCGTCTTCGTGCCCGGGACCGGCTTCCGGGTACTGGGAGTACGGACCGTGTCCGCCGGTTCCTCCGTGGTGCTGCTGCGCGAGCTCCCCGGAAACGCGACCGCCTATATGGACGGCGCGGAGGAACTGAGCCCGCTGGACTTGAAGGCGCTCGCGCACCTCGAAGAAGCGCTCGCCAAGGACCTCCCTGCCGGGGAGGGCCGGAGCTGGCCGGAGCGCTGCGCCGGGGCGGTGGGCCATGGCGGGTAGGGCGTGTGGTGGAAGGAGCTCCCCCTGGACTTCGTCCGGGGGGGACCCCCAGTCCGCCCGCAGGGCGGACCCTGCGGCGTCCGGTGCGTGCCATCGCAAGGCGGTGGGGGCCTCACCCTGGCTTCGCCGGACCTCCACCCAGCGGTGCTGGGCGAGTGCGCGTCAGGCGTGGCGAAGCCAGGGGGTCCCGCTGGCTTCTCCCCCGTAGCCGCGCACGGGAGCTAGCCCCAGGGACCCCCACCGGACGCAGCCCAAGGGGAGGGACTTCCACAACACGCCCCGGCCCGGCGTGCGTTCAGAGAACACCCCGGGCAGCCCGGGACCGCACCACTTACACGTACAAGGCAAAGGAGAATGATGACAAGTCGCCAGAACCGATCCTCCCCCGATGGATCGTCGCCGGGTTCCTCGGCTCCAGGGAGCGGGGATCCGTCGGTCGCCACGGGCGGGCCGTCGGTCCGCAGGTCGGTCGCGCTGGGGTCCGTGGGAGCGGACCCGGGCGGGCTCCTTGCACCTGCCACGCCGCCGTCCGCCAACGCGGCGCGGAGTGCGGGCGAGGAGCCGGTACGGCCGCGACCGGACGTCTCGTCGGGTGGGACGGCGACCGTGCCCGCGCAGCCCGCCGCCACGAGCGGTACGACAGAGGGCGAAGCGGAGGCAGGCGCGGCTACCGGCGCGGCGGCCTCGCGGCAGCAGCAGCCCGCGGCGGCAGCGGGCGCGGGCGCGAGCAGCCGGGCGCAGGCGTCGGCCGCGGGCGCGGCTGCCCCGGACGCCCGGGCCGCAGCCGCAGCCGCGGCCTCAGCGGGCGAGGCCTCCGGTGACGGAGCCGCGCGGGGGGAGGGCGAACCGCCCTCCGGGAACCCGAAGAAGCCGCTGCTCGCGGCCGCGGGCATCGCGGGCGTGGTCCTTCTGGCCGTGCCGCTGCTGATCTGGGCCACGGACGACTCCGAGAAGAAGAAAGACACCGTGTCGGCGGCCGCCAATTCCGACACCATGCTCAACGATGAACCTCTGAACGCGCCGCCGGGCGACTACGCCCCGGCGAAACCCACAGCGCAGCCGACGACCGCGAAGCCCTCCGCCGAGGCGAAGGCCAAGGCCAAGGCCGCGCCGGCGAGTTCGGCTCCGACTGTCGTTCCCCCGCCGCCCCCGGCGCCCCCGGCGCAGAACAAGGCCGAAGCGCCGGTGGTCAAATCGACGCCTGCGAAGGAGGAGACGTACAAGCCCCCGCCGAACACCGCGTCGCTCGCTGTCATGCAGCTGGCCACGCAGAACCCGGGCCGGCACATCTGCTACCGGGCCTATGTCAAGGACATCGGCTGGCAGCGCGCGGTATGCGATGGCGGCACAGCGGGCACGACGGGACAGAATCGCCCCATCCAGGCCCTCAACATCGCCGTGTCCGGAACCAACGGTACGGCGGCCACCGCATGGACCCAGGCACAGGGATATAAAAAGGACTGGACGTCCGCGCGCGACGGCGGCGACCTCTACCTCGGAAACGCCACGAAAGGGGCCCCGAACCTGGGGGGCTTCGCGATCAATGTCGGTTCGAAGGTTATCTGCCAGAACGCGCACCTGAACATCAGGGGATGGGGGGGCCTGAAATGTGACAACCCCGGCGGTGAGAATTTCATTTTCGGCGGGAGCCTGGAGAACGCGTACTGGCTCGAAGCCGTCAGGTTCACCGTGTGATGCCGTTCGCCCGGTCGACGCGTGACGGAACGCCGCGTACATGACCAGCGACGAAAACGCCCGCCGGATCGGCCTTCCCGGCGGGCGTCTTTCTTTACAGGCTTTACAGGCTTTACAGGGCGGCTTGTCGGCGCTGTTAGGGGCGGTCCCCGTACGGCAGATCTTCGGGAAGCAGCGTGGTGAGGTCGGCGAGGCGGGGCGACTGAAGCCCGCCGAGCCGACGGGCCTGGCTGGTCATCATGGTCTCCAGCAGCTGGCGGGCGAGCCGGGCGTTGCCGAAGGAGCGGTCCCGGGGGATCGCGTCCACATGGGCGCGCAGCGT
The DNA here is from genome assembly GCF_044548015.1 of Streptomyces sp. NPDC052236. NCBI lineage: Bacteria > Bacillati > Actinomycetota > Actinomycetes > Kitasatosporales > Streptomycetaceae > Streptomyces > Streptomyces sp. NPDC052236. Next base: position 149,647 of record NZ_JBIUBL010000014.1, read on the forward strand.
CGCGAGAGTATCGGCGCCGCACTCGTAACCGGACGCGGTGGCGTGCCGGGAGACGATGGTGACCAGTTCCTCCGTGCTGTAGTCCTCGAACTGCACATACTTGGAGAACCGGGAGGCCAGCCCGGGGTTGGACGCGAGGAAGCGCTCCATCTCCTCGGTGTATCCGGCGACGATGACCACGACCTCGTCGCGGTGGTCCTCCATGAGTTTCAGGATGGTGTCGACGGCCTCGCGGCCGAAGTCGTTGGACGATCCCTCGGGGGTGAGGGTGTAGGCCTCGTCGATGAACAGCACGCCTCCCAGCGCGCTGTTGAAGACCTCCTTGGTGCGCTGAGCGGTGTGCCCGATGTACTGGCCCACCAGGTCGGCGCGGGCCACTTCCACCAGGCCGGCGCGGGGCAGCACCCCCAGCGAGTGCAGGAGCTTGGCGTACAGCCGGGCGACGGTGGTCTTTCCGGTGCCGGGAGGCCCGGTGAAGACCAGATGGTTGCTGATCCTGGGGCTGGGCAGCCCCGCCGCGACCCGCTGCCGGGCGTTGGACAGCAGACTGACCAGATCGGTCACCTCCCGCTTCACCGCCCCGAGACCCACCATGGCCGTCAGCTCGGCCATCGGGTCGGCCGAGTCGTCCGCACTCTGCGGTGTTCCGTCGACGGCTGCCGCCTCCGCGTCCCCGACGTCCTGCGGCAGCAGCAGCGTCAGGTCGTTCTCGTCAGGGTCCGCCATGGACGCGAGCCGGAACGACTGCCGGTCCACCATGTCCTCGAAGACCCCGCGGGCCGCCCGGCCGTTGCCGAAGGAGGCGTCGCGCGTCATCCCCTCGAAGCGTACGGTCAGCGCCTCCCGGGTCAGCGGCCCAAGTTCGAACTGGTGCCGGCCGCACATGCTCTCGGTGATGGTCACCAGCTCGTCCACCGCGTAGTTGCCGAACTCGATGGTGCGGGTGAAACGGGAGGCCAGCCCCGGGTTGGCGGACAGGAACGACTCCATCTGCTCGGAGTATCCGGCCGCCACCACGACCACGTCGTCGCGGTGGTCTTCCATGAGTTTCAGGATGGTGTCGACGGCCTCGCGGCCGAAGTCGTTGGACGATCCCTCGGGGGTGAGGGTGTAGGCCTCGTCGATGAACAGCACGCCTCCCAGCGCGCTGTTGAAGGCCTCGGTGGTCTTGATGGCCGTACCGCCGATGATCTGGGCCACCAGATCGGCGCGGGCGACCTCGACCAGATGCCCGCTCCGCAGAACGCCCAGGTCCGCGAGGATGCTCCCGTACAGCCGGGCGACGGTGGTCTTTCCGGTGCCGGGCGGCCCGGAGAAGATCAGATGGCGGCTCATCGAAGGGACCGGCATGCCGAGCCGGCGGCGGCGTTCCGCGAGCTGGTTGAGGTTGACCAGCGTGTTCACCTGGTGCTTGACGTTCTGCAGGCCGATGAGCGCTTCCAGATCGTCCAGCGGGGTCTGTGGCGCGGAGCCCTTCTCGGACCGGCCGCCCGGGGCCCCGCTCTCGCCCGTCAGCTCGGCATTCTCGCCCCAGCTGTCCGCCGCGCCGTTGTCGGCGCTGGTCAGGAACTCGACCGAGAGCCGGTCGCCGCCGCGGCTCTGCCGCAGCCCCGAACCGCGGTTGTCGCGCACCACGCAGCGGTTGAGGTGGACCGGCTCGGCGCTGTCGACCCGTACGCCGTCGCCCGTGCTCCCGGTGATCTCGCAGGCGGTGAGCGAGGCCCGGCCGCCGTGCGCCACCTGGATGCCGTGGGCCTTCGATCCGCTCACCCGGACCCGGTCCAGCGCGACTTCGCCGCCGTCGCGGATATTGACACCCGAGTCGGCGCTGTCGCTGATCTCGCAGTCCCGCAGGGTTCCCCGTCCGCGCTCGCCGATGATGACGCCCGAACGGGCGGCGGAGCGCAGCACGGTGTCGCTGATCTCGGGGTCCGCGTCGTCGTCGACGCTCAGCGCGCAGCCGCCCGCGGACTCGATCTCGCAGTGCTCAAGACGGCCGCGGCCGTCGTCGGTGATCTCGATGCCGTGGCCGCCCGCCCCGATGACCCTGGTGTGGCGCAGCAGGGGGTTGGCGGAGGAGCGTATGGAGATGCCGACCCCGGCCGCGTCCAGTACGTCCAGGCGCTCGAACTCGGCCGTGGAGTTGTCGGCCAGCAGCACCGCCCCGGTGGTGTCGGCGCAGTCGCTCACCACCGTGTCCCTCAGCAGGGGAGAGCTGCCCTCGACGACCCGGATGGCGGGCTGCGCCGAGGTGTGGAACTCGCACCCCTCCAGGTTTCCGCGCGAGCGGTCGAGGACGAGCAGTCCGCTGTGCTTGGTGCGCCGGGTGACACAGCGGCGCAGCAGCGGGTCGGCCCCGCCCGAGATGACGATGGCGCTCTGGGCCATGGACTCGAACGAGGTCTCCTCGATCTCGGGGCGCGACAGGCTGGTCACGAGCAGGCCCACCGAGGTGTGGTGGACGGTGGAGCGCAGGACCCGGGTCGAGCTGTGGCCCTCCAGGGCGATGGCGGGCTTGTCGGTGCCGGAGATGTCGCAGCTGTCGATGGTGCCCCCGGACTCACCGCTGGCGAGGACGCCGTTGGCCCGCGCGCCACGTATCTTGCAGTCGCGGATGAGGGGCCGGGCGCTCTCGCCGATCACCACCGCGGAGGTGCCGAAGTTCTCGAAGACGCAGTCCTCGATGATGCTTTCGGTCTCCGAGGAGTCGACGATCCCGGCACCGCCGGGATTGCTGATCCGGCAGCCGCGGGCGGCCAGCGAGCCCTTGCCGCGGACCAGCAGGGCTGTCCACCCTGAACCCGTCACGGAGCATCCGTCGAGGGCGGCCTGGCCGGCCGGTATGTCCACGACCGCCAGCTCCTTGTCGCGTCCGCGCAGGGTCAGACCGCTGAGCATGACCGCGTCGGCCATGAGGCTGACGGCGGTGCCGGCGCGCGGGCAGATCTCGACAGCGCCGGGCTCGCCCTCGGCGACGATCGTCACCCGGTTCCTGATGACGAGATTCTCGGCGTAGCGCCCGGGGCGCACCCGGATCACCGCGCCGGTGCGCGCCTGGGCCAGTGCCTCACCGATCGTCGGAAAACTGTCCGTCCGTTCCGGGCAGACCGTGAGTATTTGCCGTGCCACGCGCCTCAAACCTCCTGGTATTTCTGGGTCTTTGGCCTGCCCAGTGCGTGCACCTGAGTATGGCATCCACATATCATGTGATAATGCGAAGCACCATGAAATACAGGTATGCGGGCCTCGTGCTGGCTTTCACGGTCATCCTGCCAGTCGCCTGCGCGCCCGCCTTCGCCGCGCAGGACGGGCCGTCGGCGGCTCCGACCGGCGACCCGGGAGCCACGCTGCTGCCGCCGCTGCCGCTGCGCCTCGGCAAGGACAACCCGTGCACCGAGCCCTCCCAGGAGACGGCCACCGGAGCGGCGTGGTCGCAGACAGCTCTCGGTCTTGCGCGGGCCCAGCGGATCTCCCAGGGAGCCGGCGTGACCGTCGCGGTGGTCGACACCGGTGTCGCCGCCGGTGTGCCGAGCCTGGCCGGCCGGGTGACGGCCGTCGGCGGGGCGGGCGAGGACTGCGTGGGCCACGGCACCTTCGCCGCGGGTCTCATCGCCGCCGCCCCGGAGAAGGGCAGCGGAATCACCGGGATCGCCCCCAAGGCCGCGATCGTCGCCCTGCGGGGGACCGACGACCGCGGTGTGCCGTCCCCGGCGCTCGTCGCCCTCGGCATTCGTACGGCGGCGGACCGGGGCGCGCAGGTCATCTACGTCGGCCACACCCTGCGTACGGGAATGGCGGAGCTCACCGCCGCCGTCGCCCACGCCACGGAGCGCGACGCGCTCGTGGTCGCCCCCGCCGCCCCGGACGCCGTGCCCAAGGAGGAACTCGGGCCCAACAACGTGATGCCGAAGGGCCCGTACTGGCCGGCGGCCGTGCCGGGCGTGCTGGCCGTCGTGGACTTCGGCCCCAACGGCGTACGGCAGGCGAGCGCTCCGCCCGCCCACGAGCCGGATCTGTCGGCGCCCGGCAGCTCCATGGTCAGCGCCGGGCCGGGCGGCTCCGGTCACTACATCGGCTCCGGCGCGTCGCTGGCCGCGGCCGGTACGGCGGGGGCCGCCGCACTCGTACGGGCGTACCAGCCCGAACTGACCGCGGCGGAGGTCACCCGGAAGCTGCTCGCGACCGCCTATCCGGCGGACACCCCAAGGCTCGACCCCTATGCCGCGCTGTCCCTCGTTCCGGAGCAGAACAAGCCGCAGTACGCGGAGGCCGTCCCCGCGCATCTGCCCGAGCCCGCCGACCCCGGCCCCCTGAACCGGGGCCTGGCAATCGCCGGCGGGGGACTGATGGTCGTCCTGCTGGTGGGGGCCCTGGCCGTGGTGCTTCCGCGCGGCCGGGCCAGGGGCTGGATGCCGCCCGGCCGCAGGCCGGAGGATGCTTCCGCCGGGCAGTAGGGCCACCGGGAGCCGGGTGCCTGCCGGGGTCCGGGCCGGGGCGGACCGTACCGCGTACCACGTGGGGGACATCAGCGCTCGTCCCCCAGCGGGGTTTGTATCTGAAGTGACTTGCGCCGTGCGATGCGCACGGCCCGTCCCGGGATCAGCTCGCGACCCTTCACACTGCCGAAGAGATACCCCTCACTCGGCGGGCAGGACATCAGCAGGCCCGGCGTGTTGACCTCCAGGAGCCTGCGCAGCAGCGCCTCGTTGAGACCACGCCCCGCGCCCGCGGAGGAACGTGCCACGATCATGTGCAGGCCGACCTCGTGGCCCAGCGCGAGATGGTCGAGCAGGGGGGCGAACGGCTGCGCCATGGGACCGCTGCCGATCATGTCGTAGTCGTCGACCAGGATGAACAGCCTCGGCCCCGACCACCAGTCGCCCAGCCTCATCCGCGACGGGGCGATGTCCTCCCCCGGGACCCGCTGCCTGACCGCCCTGGCCACCCCGTCCACGAGGTCCTTGAGTATGTCCATGGACACGGCGTGTCCGAGCCGGTACTCCTCGGGGACGGCCTCCACCAGCTCCCGGCGGTAGTCCACCGTCATGATGCGGGCCTCGGCGGGTGTGTACCGCTCGGTGATGCCCTTGGCGATCACCCGCAGCAGATTGGTCTTGCCGCACTCGCTGTCGCCCACCACGATCATGTGCGGGTTCTCGGAGAAGTCGTGCCACACCGGCGCGAGTTCGTTCTCGTCCAGGCCGATGGCGATCCGCAGGCCGTTGTCGCCCGCAGGCGCGGGGAGCTCGGCGAGGGGCAGACTGGTCGGCAGCATCCGTACCCGCGGCGCGGTCGGGCCCGTCCAGTTCTCGCTGATCGCGGAGACAAGACCGGCGACGCCGTCGGCGAGGTCGTCGGCGTCCTCGACCCCGTCCACGCGCGGCAGCGCCGCCAGATAGTGCAGCTTCTCGGGCGTCAGGCCCCGGCCGGGGCTGCGCGGAATCGTCGCCGCCTTGCGGGAGTCGATCTGGGAGTCCATCGGGTCACCCATCCGCAGCTCCAGCCGGGTGCCGGTCTGGTCGCGCACGGAGGACGACAGCTCCACCCACCGCGCCGTGGTGATCAGCAGATGGACGCCGTAGTTGAGACCGCGGGCGGCCAGCGCGTTGAAGGTGGGAAGATGCCGGTCGAAGTCCTGGCGCACCGTGGACCAGCCGTCGATCACCAGGAAGATGTCGCCGTGCGCCTCGTCGGGGAACTCGCCCGCCGCCCGCCGCCTGCGGTACGTGGGCATGGAGTCGATGCCCTCTTCGAGGAAGAACCGCTCCCGCTTGCTGAGCAGCGTGCTGACCTCGGCGATCGTACGGCCCACCCGCTCGGCGTCCACGCGTGCCGCCACCCCGCTCATATGGGGCAGCTCGGCGAGGGCGGCGAGGGTGCCGCCGCCGAAGTCCAGGCAGTAGAACTGCACTTCGCGCGGGGTGTGGGTGAGCGCGAGCGCGGTGATGAGCGTCCTCAGCAGGGTGCTCTTGCCGCTCTGCGGACCGCCGGCGATGGCCACATGGCCCCCGGCCGCCGACAGGTCCACCGTCAGCAGATCACGGAGCTGGTCGAACGGCCGGTCCACAATGCCCACCGGTACGGTGAGCCTGCCCCGCAGCGGCCAGTCGGCCGTGGTCAGGCCGTACCGCCGATCGGGTGCCAGCGGAGGCAGGATCTGGTCCAGGGTGGACGGGTCGGAGAGCGGCGGCAGCCACACCTGGTGGGCGGGCGGCCCCGAGCCGCGCAGCCGGTCCAGCGCCACCGACAGCAGGGTCTCGCCGGTGTCCTCGTCGGCGCCCTCCGGCTCCGGTTCCTCCTCGCCGCCCCCGCCCGTGCCGTCCGGGTCCGCGGGCGCGCGCGGCACCACCCAGTCCGCCGTCCACGGCACCACCTGGCGCGCCACCTGCGCCTGGACGACGGCGCGGCGGCGCTGGTACGGGCCCGAGACATACGCGGCACGGAACCGCGTCAGCGCGTCGACACCGCTCTTGAGGAAACCGGCGCCCGGCTGACCGGGCAGTTCATAGGCGTCCGGCACGCCCAGCACACCGCGGCTCTCCATCGCGGAGAAGGTGCGCAGACCGATCCGGTACGACAGATGGCTCTCCAGCTGGTGCATACGGCCCTCGTCGAGCCGCTGCGAGGCGAGCAGCAGATGCACCCCGAGCGAGCGCCCGAGCCGGCCGATCATGACGAACAGCTCCATGAAGTCGCGGTGCGCCGAGAGTAGTTCGCTGAACTCGTCGACCACGACGAACAGGCTGGGCAGCGGCGCCAGCGGGACCCCGGACTGCCGCGCCTTCTCGTACTCCAGGGCGGAGGTGTAGTTGCCCGCGGCGCGCAACAGTTCCTGACGGCGAATCAGCTCGCCGTGCAGGGCGTCCTGCATACGGGCGACCAGCGACACCTCGTCGGCGAGGTTGGTGATGACCGCGGAGGTGTGCGGCAGCTCGTCGAGGCCCAGGAAAGTGGCGCCGCCCTTGAAGTCGACGAGGATGAAGTTCAGCGTCTCGGAGGAGTTGGTGAGGGCGAGGGACAGGACGAGCGTGCGCAGCAGCTCGCTCTTGCCGGAGCCGGTGGCGCCGATGAGCATGCCGTGCGGTCCCGTACCGCCCTGCGCGGACTCCTTGATGTCCAGCTCCACGGGCCGCCCCTCGCCGCTGACCGCGATGGGGACCCGGAGCCGGGCGCTGCCGGTGTACCGCTCCCAGAGCGAGGCCGGCTCGTGCAGGTGCAGATCGGGAATGTTCAAGAGCGCGGTCAGCTCGACGTCGTTGGAGAACGGCTTGGAGTCGTCGCCGCCGCCCACGCTCATCCGGTAGGGCGCGAGCAGCCGGGCGAGTGCCAGCGCCCCCACCGGTCCGAACCTGTCAGGCCTGCCGAGCACCGTCGACTGCTCCTTGCGGTCACGGTCGGTGCGCACCAGCGCGACGCTGTCCTCGTCCACCTCCAGACGCAGGGTGGTACGCCCTGGCTTCCAGGCGAGAGACCCCGTGATGTCGAGTACGACCGCGTTGCGGAACCCGGGCCCGTCGAAACGGTGGCCCGCGGGCAGGGCGCAGCCGTCGATCACGATGACCGTGTAGGGCTCCTCCCGCCCGGGGGCCGCGTCGGGGTCGGCGCCCGGACGCTCCTGGAACTCGGCGCCGAGCAGATTCTCCAGCTCGTTGAAGGCGGAGGTGATCATACGAGTCGGGCCCGCGCCGTCCTCCTCGTACCGGTGGAGGCTGTGCGGGAGCCACTTCGCCCACTCCCACTCGGACCGCCGCTCGTCCGACACGCACAGCGCGATCCACAGGTCGTCGGGGGAGTGGAAGACCGCCAGCTGACCGAGCAGACCGCGCACCAGACCGCGTATCCGCTCCTCGTCACCGCGGAAGAGCACCTTCGACCAGGCGCGCAGATAGATCGCGATGGGCTGGTCGCGTACGGTCGAATAGGCCCGGGTGAAGCTGCGCAGCGCGTGCGCGGCCAGGGGGTCGAGGTCCTCGACGGGCTTGGTCGACAACGGGGTCAGCTTCATCGCCAGGCGCTGGTCGCCGACGGCTATCCGGACCTCCCCGAAGTCCTCGTCGGACGTCCGGCGCTCCCACAGCCGGGTGGAGCGCACGAAGGACGACAGCGCGTCGGGCTCGGGGTGGCGCCAGGAGAGGGCGCGCTGCTGATCGACGATGGATCCCCGCACCGTGCGCCGTGTCTGGCGCAGATAGCGCAGGTAGTCGCGGCGGTCGCCCTTCGTCCGCTGCTTGCGCTCGGCGTTGCGCTTCATCACCTGACCGATCATCATGCCCGCGGAGGCGATCACCATCACGCCCAGCGCGATATAGATGAAACCGCCGCTGGACTTCGCCATACCGGGCCGCATGAACATCAGCATCATGGAGATGGACATCAGGGCCATCGGCAAGTAGGTCCATACCGCGGAACTGTCCGGCACGACTTCGGGAAGTGTCGGCGGCTCCTGAAGGCTCAGTTCTCCGGACGGCAATTCCGGGCCTCTGCGGCGGGCCGGCCGGCGGAACAGGATCACGCTCAACGAATGCTCTCCTCGGTGATTCCGAACAATTCCGTGACAACGACGCGGAGGGAGCCGGTGGTTACCGGCACAATCGTCGCGCGTAAGGGTTCGCGGTCGGCGGCGGGGAAGCGAGATGGCTTGCATTGCGGATGAAGTAGAGTCTCGCGTGCCGCCGCCGATCTTCCCGAATGGGCGCTGTGGCACGCTGTGTTCTTCAGCGGTGTTGCGAAAGGGACCGGCGGATCACCGAACGCGTCGGCGCGTACCACGCCCGACTTCCCGTCACATGTCAGCGGAAAGCGTGAACCCGAAGCCCATGACTGAAACTAAGACGGCAAATCTGTGCCGCGTCACCGTACGTGCTCCGTCCAGGACCATCGACCTGGCTGTGCCCTCCGATGTCTCCGTCGCCGACCTGCTGCCCACAGTTGTCAGCTACGGAGGCGAGGACCTGGAGGAGTCCGGCCTGGAGCACGGCGGTTGGGTACTGCAACGTCTCGGCGGCCCACCGCTCGACCCCGAGAGTACCTTGGACTCCCTCGGCCTGCGTGACGGCGAGGCCCTTTCTCTGCGGCCACGGGCCGAAGCGCTCCCCGAGGTCCACCTCGACGACCTGGTCGACGGCATTTACACCACCATGCGGCAACGGCCGCACGGTTGGAGCCCGGAAGCCGGCAGACGTCTGCTGCGCGGTCTGGCCGTCGCCACCCTCACGCTGGGCCTCGTCTTCCTGGCCCTGCCGGGCTCGCCCGGCTGGCTGCGGGCACTGGCCGCCGCTGCCGCCGGACTGCTGCTGCTCGCCGGGGCCGGCTCGGCGGCCCGTGCCGTCGGCGACGCCGGAGCGGGTTCGGTGCTCGGCCTCATGGCGGGCCCCTACTTCGCGCTGGCGGGCTGGCTGCTGCCCGGCGGGGAGCTGGGCGGCGCCGGGGGCGACGCAGTGCTGGGCGCGCGGCTGCTGGCGGCCTCCGCCGCCGGCGGCGGCGCGGTGGTGCTCGCGCTGGCGGCGGTCGGCGTGTACCCGGCGCTGTTCCTCGGCACGGCCTCCGTCGCCGTGGCGGGAGCCCTCGGGGCCGTCCTGATCATCCTGGAGCTCTCGCCGGAGCAGGCGGCCAGTGTGGTCGCCGTCGTGGTGGTGCTGTTCGGCGGCTTCGTCCCCTCGCTGTCGTTCAAACTCTCCGGCATGCGGATGCCGCCGCTGCCCACCAACGTCCAGCAATTGCAGCAGGGCATCGACCCGTATCCCGCCTCGGACGTCGAGACCCGCGCCACGCTGGCGGACGGCTGGATGACCGCCTTCTACATGGCCATCGGCCTGATCTGCCTGCCGTGCCTCGCGGTGCTCATGACCGAGCCGGGCCTGCCGGGAGTCCTCACCGTCGTCACCATGTCGTTGCTGTTGCTGCTGCACAGCAGGGGGTTGGGCAACGTCTGGCAGCGGCTCGCGCTGACCACCGCCGGAGCCTGGGGCACGGCCCTGCTGCTGTTCGTGGCGGCGTACGGCCTCGACCCGGAGGACCGGCTGACCCTGACGGCCGGTCTGCTGGCCCTGGCGGCCACGATCACGATCGCCTCATGGACCGTGCCCGGGCGGCGGCTGCTGCCGTACTGGGGACGCGCGGCCGAGCTGCTGCACTCACTCGCCGCCATCAGCATGCTGCCGCTGGTGCTCTGGTCGATGGGCGTGTACGGCATGCTGCGCGGCATCAACGGCTGACCGGCTGATCGGAAGAACGGGCAACCATGCACAGCAAACGGGACCAAGTACAGGCCCATCTCTTCGTCATGGGGAGACTTGCCTCGGCCATGCTGCGGGCCGAGCCCGACGAGCCGGAGAGCCCCCTGGGCAGAACCAACCGCGGTGCCGTGATAGGCGTGCTCATCGCCCTGCTGGTGTGCGCAGGGGCCTTTGTCTTCGGGCTCATCAAGCCGGGCGGGAACGACTCCTGGCGCACCTCGCAGAACCTGATCGTCGACAAGCAGACAGGCGCGCGCTACCTCTATCTGGACGGTCGGCTGCGCCCCGTACGCAACTACGCGTCGGCCCAGCTGATCGCCGGCAAACCCCTCGGCGTCACGACCGTGGGCACCGGCTCGCTCGCCGGCACACCGCACGGGACGCCGCTGGGCATCCCGGACGGCCCCGAGGCGCTGCCGGCCACCCGTGATCTGGACAGCAAGCCGTGGCTGGTGTGTTCCGGCGTCCTCCCGAGGACGACGGGCGTCGTCATGGCGACCACCACGCTCGCGCTCGGCACGGACGAGCCGAAGGACGTACCGGGCGGGCGCCGACTCGGCGAGGGGGAAGGCCTGTTGGTCGCCGGGCCCGGCTCAACCACGTATCTGCTCTGGCAGGGCAGCCGGCTGCGCCTGGACGGGCGGACGAACGCGGCTGAGACGCTGGGGTACGGGAACGTCACCCCCCGCCCCGTTTCGGCGGCGTTCCTCGACGCCTTCCCCCAGGGACCCGATCTGGCCCCGGTCGATGTGCCGGGCAGAGGCACGCAGGGGCCCGCGCTGGCGGGCCGGAGCACGAAGATCGGACAGCTCTTCCTCGTCGACGTACCCGGCTCCACTGCCCAGTACCACGTGCTGCGACAGGAGGGACTCGTCCCGCTCACGGCCACTGGCGCGGCCCTGCTGCTGGGCGACCCTCAGACCCGCGCGAAGGCGTACGGGGGGGCCGCCGCGACCGTGGCGAGGCTCGGGTCCGACGCGCTGACCGGGGCTCTCGCCCCGCGCTCCGAGGACACCGCGGCGAGCTCCGCGAAGCTGCCCGAGAAGCCGCCGAAGGCGGTCGAGGTCGCCGTCGGCTCCGTCGCGTGCGCGGACGTCGACTCCGCGGAGAGCGGCGTACGGGTGGGTACGTCCGTGCTGCCCGAGAGCGCTCTGCCGCAGGTCGTGCAGCCACCGGCCCCTGAGATCGTGCCGGCCTGCCTGAAGGTCGACGCCATCGCCGTGCGAGCCGGAAAGGGCGCGCTGGTGCGGGTGTTGAGCGCGGGCGGCAGCGCACTGGGCGACACCACCTACCTGGTGACGGACGAGGGCGTGAAGTACCGGTTGCTGTCCCAGGAAGGGGTGAAGGCGCTGGGGTACGAGGGTGCCGAGGAGCGGACGATGCCGTCGCCGATGCTGGCCATGCTGCCGAGCGGCCCGGACCTCACTCCGGAGGCGGCCTCCTCGGGAGAGGCGCGGGTGACGCTGCGCTGTCCGTAGAAACAACGGGTATGCGGGAAAAGTCGCCCCGCGGTGGATCCTCCCGTGGGGAAACTTTTGGGTTCTCCGCAGTGACCTCCTGTTAAGTCCGTGTATCCGACCGTGATGCGGAAAGGGAGGCAATGCCCGGTATCTCCGCCTGAAAACACGTCAGCGCTCAGGTGAGCGGTCTGAATTCCGGCCCCCTGCTCAATCGAGCATTCGGGGACAAGGGCAGGGCTGCTGTGGCGGGTTGGGGGACAATTGCCAAACAAGTTGCTGCCTGCTTAGCATCTGGCCACCCCATGTCCCGGCGAGTCGGCGTGCTCGCAGGGCCACCTTGACTGCCCACGGGTGCTATGGGCCCACAGGTCGGTGAATTTCGCCGGAAGGAAGTTCTCTCATGGCCATGCAGCAGTCGGAAGAGCACGCGACACGCAACGGAATCATGGCGCTGGAGCAGGCGTTCAGCGGTGTCCAGCGGTGTCAGCAGGACGTCCAGTCCACGGCGGACACTCTCGCCACGCATTACCAGGGTGCGGACGGTGGGAAGTTCAAGCGGTTGCTTGAGCAGTGGGACGGGCATGTCGACACCATCCTGATCAATCTGGACCGGATGGTCGACGAGCTCAACACCACCCTCACGGAGCACGGTCTGGCGCAGGGTTCCTCGAATGAGGCGATCGATGGGGAGTACACGAGGTCCACGGCCGTGTTCGACGAGCTCAACGGGTACAACGGCCCGGGCGCGGTCGGGGGCGGCACCAACCCCAACGCCTGACCGGCAGGCGCACGATCCCGCCCACGGACCGTAACCGCACACTCACCGTACATGCGGCGAATTGAGGATTCTGATGGATTTCACCGACGGTTATATCTACGTCGACTACAACCAGGCCGAGGGCGCGGCGGACGACATGATCGCCAAGTCGCAGTCCATTATGAGCATCGTCGAGAACCTGGAATCGGAGCTGACGGAGCTCAAGAACAGCTGGATCGGTGACGACAAGGACGTCTACAACGAGGTGCAGGCGAAGTGGGACGGCGCCGTCACGAACATCAAGACGCTGCTCGCCAATCACTCCGCCCTGCTCACCGAGATCTCCGGCAACTATCGGCACACCGAGCAGAGCCTCTCGCAGAGGTGGTCGGACATCAGGATCGGCGGTCGCTGACCGGGCGAGACGGCCGTCTCCCGCCTCTCCCCGCGCCCGGCGGCGCGGGTTGAGCCGGGCGGGAACGGCTGAGCCGACGCTGCCCGGCGCTTGACCGCAGATCTCTGGAGAAACCCGGTGTGCGGGACCGCCCCGGTCCCCGCCGCCGCAGGGAAGGGGAACCACGTGGCCAATGTCACGGTCCTTGACAGCGCATTTCTGACGAAGTTCATCAGCAACCACATCGAACCGTTCGCAGCGACCCTCGAAGCGATTCTCAAAGACAGCCTGAGCGAGGGTCGGGCGATCTCGTTCATCGCCAATGCTGAGAAAACGACGACTACGATTTCCACCACGAAGCCGCTCACCATCGGCGGCATGGCGGGTGAGAAGAGTGCGGCCGGCGGAGGCAAGGTGAACACGGTCATTCAGCAGGAGGCAACCGAGATTCTTCGCATTATCACCGACCAGACAGTGCTCTTCGAGGATTTTGAGGAAGCACTGCGGGAAACTGTCAAACAGCTGGAAAAAGTCCAGGGGGGAAACCTGGAAGGCATCGTCCCGGAGGACTTCATGGACATCTTCGAAGACGTCGACAGTGACCTCGGCAATACCGGTGACGACGAGGAATAGGGCAGTCTGAAGCAATCGCCCGGTTGCCCCCTCTACTACGACCTCGCGGAGCACGGTGATGGCCGAAGAAGCCAATCCCACAGGCAATGCCACTGACAACTGGAGAGAGGTAGTCGCCATGCTCACCGGCTACCTGGTGCCGGAGCGGCATTTGTTGTTCAACACTCTCACGGGGAACGACGGGATCCCGCTGATGCACGTTCGGCTGGATCACGTGGGCGGTCCGGAGTGGGCATCCGGCTTCGAGGGCTCGGGCGGCTGGCATACGAGGAACACCGACTACACCATTCCGTTCTATGGCGCTCACCACAGTGCGGACAGCGTGTCAGATGGGACACAGCTGCACCGCTACCGGGCGTACATCACCATCCTGGGCACCGTCGGGAGCCTGCCGCCGAGTGGGCAGGACGTGGTCGGGGGCGGCCCGTACACGAGCAAGGTCCTGAAGGACAAGGGCGGCTGGAACAAGGAGGGAGAGGCCCTCGACTGGGACACCAAACCCCTGGCCCAGTACGTCCACGGTTCCATGAACGCCCTCTGGGAACTGATGACGCCCCCCTACTCCACCCACGGGTTCAAAAACCGAGACATCAAGGTGGGCGACGAGGCCTACGTCGACCTGGCCTCCTTCACCGAGACAGCCAAGACTTTCGACCGGGTCGTTACATTCTTTGAGAACAGCGCCACCACCGTTGGCAACTGGGACAACGAGGACATCGGTGAGGGCAGTAAGTCGTGGGACGGTACCTCGGCGGCTATTTTCAAGGCGCTCATCCATAAGCTGGCGAGAAATTATGAGGGATACGCCGACCAGATCAGGGGTGACGGCGACAAAACCTCCGTCATCACTGCCATCACTATTGACAATGAGGCGGTGACGTCCCAGCCTGCTCGCGCCCTGGCCGACCTTCAGTGGGTGCTCTACAACCAGGCGAGCAAACTCTACGACGCCTGGCAGGCGTGGAAGCACGAGAGCAGCCCGCAGCGCTGGCTGTACGACATGCTGCAGGATGCCCGCCTGGAACTCTTCGATACCCAGTACAAAAATACTGACTTCACTTCGATAGGCGGGCCGTACTACTACAGAACTGCGGTCGTGGCCAAGGCTGAGTTCGTGAACAGCATTGTGATCAAGGGCACGCACTACGGACCGCCCAGCGATATGGAGACGTGGAAGAAGATAGGCGCAGAGGCTGTGCGCAGGTGGGACAGCTCTGCGCAGAACTTCCTCATCCCGGCGGCGGCCGAGGCAATTGTCGCCATTTCTAAAGCTTTTGCTGCAGCGCACCTGGAGTTTGACGCCACCATAACTGACAAGGATAAGCGTTCTCTTTCGGATATCTCCGCAAAGGAGGAATCGAACAAGGAGAAGAAAGACCTGGATAAAAAGAACGCGGATGCGAAGGCCGAGGCGGACAAGGACAAGGACGAGGCCAAGAAGGAGCGGGACAAGGACAGGGCCGAGGCGGAAAAGGACAAGGACGAGGCCAAGAAGGAGCGGGACAAGGACAGGGCCGAGGCGGAAAAGGACAAGGACGAGGCCAAGAAGGAGCGGGACAAGGACAG